>CAXAVP010000016.1:0-32350 GCA_963972175.1 uncultured Arenibacter sp. | reverse complement strand
CTCAACTGTTGGTAGTCCAGCTGAAATTAATTCGTTCCGTCTTCCACTGGTCGTATTGTATGAAAAATTCTCTTGGTTATACCCTGCTAGCAATTCAATACTATGCTTTTCTCCATAGGTATCAGCAAAAGTGGTGTAAACATTATAAACATCGGTTTTTTCCCTCCAATTTTCGAAACGGGCATAAGGCGCATTTGGTCCCGTAATTGCTGTATGTCCCGGACCCTCCGAATATGTTACAGGTCCGTCGGTAACTTCTCTACCCCGCATCAGCCTTTTATAGCTAGCATCACCATGTATCTTTAATTTGTCATTAAAGAATTTCAAATCTGCAGCAAACAATGTCTGAAATGTAGACTCTTCGGTATTATAGTTGCCTGCCTCCAACCGGCCAATCAACCGTGCATAACTATAAGTATGAGAACCATCTGGATTATATAGGGGATCTAATGTAAAACGATTAACGATTTCATTAAAGAAACTTGAACCTGTTGCATTTGATTCATCGTATTCATTGTTATAAATCCAAGTATTATTGCTCAATGTCAGCCAATCTGTAATGTTGTAATTACCTTTGGTTCTCAAGTTATATCGCTTGTGAATATCCGTATTATACTTATACAAACCTTCATTTTTAATTGCTTCCCCAGAAATAAGGAAACTCCCACCATCAAAATTTTGAGAAATATTTAAATTAATATTATTAGTATTTGTATTTTTTCTCAGTACCTCATCTGCCCAATTGGTCTGGTGAAAATATTGATAACGGTCGGGACGAGCTGGATTTATTCTTGTAGCAGGGGCATTACCCGCACTTACCTGCTGTGCATATTCAAGGTCTTCTGCTGAATATAAATCGTACCAAGGAGCTCCCATGATATCTTTAAAATTAGCAACCTCGTACGGATCATAGATGAACTCTGGTCGCTTACCCAATCGTTTAATGCTATTGTTTAGATTTACCGTAATCTTCATCTTATCTGTTTTAGCATTCTTAGTGGTGACCAGTATCACACCAAAAGAAGCTCTTGATCCATAAATGGATGAAGATGCTGCATCCTTTAAAACGGATATGGAAGCAATATCGTTAGGGTTGATTCTTCCCAAATCCAATTGTGTCGAGGTAATCCCATCTATTACAACCATTGGCTTACCTCCCGATAATGAGGTGGTCCCCCTAACATTGAATGATGGAGTTGAGTTTGGACTGGCGCTTTGGGTGATGTTCAGATTACCTATAGCTCCTTGCAAGGCCTGGCCAACGTTAACTATAGGCCTACTTTCGAAATATTCCTCCCCAACTGCTGTCACAGACCCCGATAGGTTGACTTTTTTCTTAGTCCCATATGCAACTACAACCACCTCATCTAACTTATTGGAAGTCGTTAGGATGATTTTTAATTCGGTTTGATCGGATATTGTTATTTCTTTAGTATTAAAACCGATGTACGATACCACAAGTATATCTCCCTTTGATGCTTCAATATTAAAATTTCCATCAAAATCGGCCGCCACGCCAATAGAAGAACCCTTTATCAGTACCGATGCACCTGGCAAGGGAGTGTTATCTTCATCCATCACCGTTCCAGAAATAATTTCCTGTGGAATGGCTTCTTCCGAATTCGATTTGCTTTGATCTTGGAATGTATTAATCTTTTGAGGATCAACCTTTAAGACAATCTGCTTACCTATAACCTTATAAACTATATTGGTTCTTATAAGTATCTTATCCAAAATAGTGGCAATTCGCTTTTCCTTGGCGTTTACCGATACCTTTTGCGACAAATCCAGAAAATCCGTGTTGATGAAAAATTTAAATTCAGTTTGGGATTCAATTTCATCCAAGACATTTTGAACGGTAATATTATTAAGTGTAAGTGTTATTTTGGTGTCCTGTGAATACGAGCTTGCCTGAATCTGCATTAATACAAGCAAAAATAATGTCGTTGTAAGTTTCACCTTTAAGCTAAGTTTAGGAATACCAATAGGGTGGCATACTTTATTAAGTAGTTTTTTCATACCTTTGTTTGATTTTTTTGGTTAAAAATTTAGTTTTTTAACTATTTAATTTAGCCGGGGAATGTTGCAAGCGTTTCCCGGTTTTTATAAGATTAAATAGTCTTCTTGTCAAGTTTTGTTTCTCTTCATTTTATGTGTAATTTAGTTTAAGGGTTATTTTATTATTAATTTCTTATTTTCTATTACATATTTAACATTGTCACTCTCGTTCAATGTTTCCATAACCTCCTCTATTGTCTCTTTATCAAAAACAGCATTATACCTTTTCTCATCCAAAAGCTGATTTTTGTTGATAATTTGAATATTATAATGTCTTTCCAGTTTTTTACGTATAACTTTAAATGGGGTATTGCGAAACACCATTCGCCCTGAAACCCAAGAAGTATAGCTATCTACTTCTACCTTTTTTATTGAAATTTTATTTTCAATCTTATTCCATGTAGCCATGTGACTAGGTTTTAAAATAGTTGAATGTTCCAGGGTAAAAAGTTCCTTGGATTGGTATACACCAACCGACCCCTCTACCAAAACAGTTTTAACGCTTTCGTCTTCCGGATAGGAACTTACATTAAACGCTGTGCCCAATGCTCTAATATTAACATTATCGGAATGGACAATAAATGGATCTTTGCCCTTGGCCACCTCAAAAAAAGCTTCCCCGCTTAAAAACACTTTTCTTTCCCTTCCCTGAATAAAATTTACAGGAAATTTCAAGGAACTCCCGGCATTGAGATACACCAGCGTACCATCAGCAAGCAAAACTTGAATTCTTTTACCATAGGGTACATACAGTTCGTTAAAGACCAAATTACTAACCTTTGCCTGTGAAGTATTCCCTTGGTTTGCTTTAAGGAAATAGTTTAATGTATCGCCCCTTTGTTCGCCAACAACTTCACCATTAGTATCTAATATGGTCTTGTTTCCGTTTCCATTGATTACCTCAATATTTCCATTTTCTGTTTGCAGCGTAATAGCATCTTCTGCATCCGGTAAAGAGTTGTCGCCTTCACTAGTAAAGGTCAAGTAATAATAGGCCCCTCCAAGAATACCCACAAAAAGAGCTGCGTATTTAAGAATATGCTTAATCTGAACCCTGCGTTCCTGTTTTTCTATTCTTTTTTCCACAAACCGCCATGCTACTTCTTTTTCCTTATTCTTCTCAGATCTAATGGCCCAAACTTTTTTAAGGTCGTAAAACATTTTTTTATGTAATGGGTCGGCCTTTATCCACTCAAAAAGTTTTTCAATTTCTTCTTCCGAGGCCTCCCCAGATAAATATTTTTCTATAGCCGATTGGTCCATTTAAAAGTGTTTATACCCTAGGTACGTGTAAAATGGATTTTACCCTACATGGTATTTGCTTTTTATTTTATGGCAAAGGATATATTCTTCTCTGAGCTTATGAAATATAATTAAGATCAGAGACAGAAAGTTCCGATAGGTCAGCTGAAAAGAGCATACCTACACAGAAAAGCTGATAGGCAATATGCCCATTTGCGCAATTGAAATTTGGTTCAAATTATTAAAAACTACTATAGCCTATCCCAAAAAAGACAAGACTTCCCTACACGCTTAAATTAGAAAAAGGAAGAATTTAAATGGAAAACTAAAAAAACATTGCCGAATGGAATTACAATAAGTGCATAACAAGTCTAAAAACTTAAATAAAAAAATCACATATTACGAACATCAACAGCACTATATAATCTGAAAGTTCTACTTTAAAATATTTAAGGGCCCTGGTAATATTTGCTTCTACGGCTTTAACAGAAACATTCAATTCTTCTGCTATTTCATGATTTTTTTTATTCTCGTAACGACTCTTGATAAATACCGTCTTACATTTTAAAGGTAATTTTAAAATAGTTTTTTCTACCAAGGCCTCTAATTCTGCAAACGAAACATCATCAAAATTCAGGGAGCTTAATATCTCACTGTTGAACCTAACTTCTTGTTCGTTCAATTTAACGTTTAGATATTTTCCTTTTACCGCCCTGTGCCTTAAAATATCCAAACATTGGGTCTTGGCAGAGGTATATAAAAAAGATTTTACTCCGCTAATTTTTTGCACCTTGGCCCTATTTAACCATAATTTTATAAACGCCTCCTGAGCCACGCTTTGGGCCTCGTCCTCATCGCCTAAAAACTGTGTGCAAAAACCAGTAATCTTTCCAAAATAAAAATCAAAGTAAAACTCAAATGCCTTTTTATCCCCCTTCTTAAAGGATATAAACCTTTGTTCCTCTGAAATTATCTTTTTAACACTCATCTAAATGTAGATTGTATTTACTGGTTCTATTTCAACACTTGGAGTATAGTGGTTTCACCTCCAAAGCATGATATCTACTCATTTACTATAAAATACATATCGCAACAATTATACTATATGTAATTTTTTTGACTAAAATAGTTAATTTAATTTACCTATAGTTAAATAAATTAACAAAAAATGATTAAGTATAGGTTAATAATAAAGATTTCCCAGATCAACTAACTATTCGGTTCATTAAGCAAGAAGGAATGACAACTAATTATAGTTGAGCATTAAAAAATGACCCTATTGAACTCAGGCGGCGTGCCAATTGAGGAAAGTGCCCCCCTACCTTTTCTGATTTGCCTGTTTAAGTAGATGATAGATAATAGACAGAAAGCCGATAAATGCAACTATGCCGGTCATTTCTTTATAGGACAAATTAGACAAAAAGAACAAAATAACGATGATAGCGAGTACAGGGACGCTATTTCCTCCTGGAATTCTAAAGTTCTTGGAAAAAGGCATTCGCTTATCATCTTTCCTCAATTTTACCACTGCCAAGGCCACTCCCAAATAAATAAGCAAAATAGAGGCACTGGATATAATAGCCAATTGCCTAAACCCTCCCAGTGACGCAAATAAAAAACACAGTCCCACATATATTATAATGGCCAGATAAGGGGTGGCAAATTTTTTGTGCACCCTTGATGCCAGGGTAATGGGAAGTACTTTGTCCTTGGCCGCACTATACAAAAGCCGCGGCATACTAAGTATCTCACTACTCAAATTCCCGAACATGGAAACTACGGCACCTATGGTCATCAAGCTAAAACCTATTGGTCCAAATATTTTGTTAGCGACCTCACCTAGTGGATTTTCTTTATAACTCCCAAGTGCGTCCCCCAAAATGCCTTGGGCGGCTGTCTGAATCAAAATATATAAAAGTAAGACCGCCATAATACTTATAAAGATAGCTCGTGGAATAGTCCTTTTAGGATGCTTTACTTCCCCGCTTACCGAGAGTCCGGATTCAGCGCCCTGAAACGCAAAAAAAAGCACTAATGATATTTCTCCAACATCCATTACCGATGGAGCAACATCCCAGCTAAGGTGCGTTACTTCAACCTGGGACCAAGCCATACAAATCAATATTACCAATGGGGCTATTTTGGCTATGGTAATCAGCTTCACCAATCGCACACCTTCCCTTACCCCTATAATATTGATATATCCCAAACCAGAAAAAAGTAGGAAGAAGAACAATGTTTTAATTATACTTCCTTTAAAGAAGGGGTCTATAGAACCTAGGATATCTACAATGGTATTGGCTACCGCCGCATCCGCCGATATGGTTGCCACCAAGAACATAACGGCAGCAATAAAACCAAAATACCTGCCAAAAGCTCCTTCAATATATGCATATGCTCCACCAGTATGCGTAATCTTACTTCCTATTTCCGCAAAGCATAGCATGACCAGGCCTATCAAAAGACCACAAAATAGGTATGCCAAAACACTTGCTGATCCCAATCCTGCCGCTACAATGGCCGGTAAAACAAATATTCCGGCACCAATCATAATGTTCATCAAATTAGCGCTAAGGCCCCATGTGCTAATGTTTCTTTTTAATTCCTCTTCTTTTTCAATCATTCTATTTTTTTTAAATCTAACAGCTATCCGACCATTATTAACAAACATTCCAACCTCGGCAATTAGGCCTCCATACCAAAAAAAACATGGCATTTACCCTGTAACCCAGAGCTTAAAAGGGTACTCTTAGCTACCTTAAAGTTGGTGCTATGGAAAACGAATAGCTATAGGGCATGGGAGGAATCGTATATTCATCGTGTACCTTACTTCCCCATGAATTATCACCACCTACACCCATTTGTAATAGATCTATATTCCATTGTACGGACTCTGCCAACTTAATATCCGCCCCATGCCTTTTGGTGACCGGGACCAATCCTGAAGCCGACAATCCCGCTTGATCACTATTAAAGTCTATTTCTTTCATCCCAAAAGGCCATACACTGGCATTCAACAAGAAATTGCTCTTCAGGGTCAGGGTCAATTCCCCAGAAGCCAATTGCATCCAACGAACCTCTGTTTTATTTCCTGTTTCCTGCGGTCTCATATACCTATGGAATTGATCCTTAACCTTTCCGTTATAGATGCCTAGTTTAACACCAGTTTTCCTATCCCAATAGCTTTCAGTGGGTCCTTTACCGTACCAAGAGACATCGGTAAAATCTTCTGGCAATGTCATATACATACCCAGTCTTGGAATAGCCGGGAGGTCTATGGAGGTAGGCTTAAAATAATAGGATACAGTCACAATTCCTGTCGGCGATAATTTGTAGTCCGCTACTACATCAGCTTCTTTATTTGGAAGTACAAAGGCTACCCTAAAAACGCCCTCACCGTCCAATATTGCAGGTTGCCCCACCAATTTGGCCGAATAATTATAACTCGCGTTCTGCCAGATTTTGGCCCATTTATCCATGCCATTTCCCAAATCATTATCTGTAGGTGGCCTCCAAAAATTGGGACGTATAGGCTGGTTGGTAATGTTTCTTCCCATAAAAGTCCATGAGCTAATTTCTCCGCTTTTGGCATCAATCTCTAGGTAGACCTTGTCATTGGCCATTGTAATGGCATTCTCGGATTGTCTGAGATTCAATGTAGTACCCTCTTTGGGTTGTTGCAAGCCATATGTATATTTTTGAAGTATAAACTGATCCCATGCCACCTCATGACCAATAGGAATCAAATCGGTCGCTTCTTTTTGAACCAGGCTCAATTCCAAGATATATTCCTTGCCCTGTTCATTTATAGCCGGGAAATCGGATATTTTTATTCTTTGTGTTTGTTGGGGCCCTATATTCAACACTTTTTCTACACTATAAAAAAACTGGAGCCCATCTTTTAACACCTTTACATTAAGTTGCTTATCTGACAAATCGACAAAGAAATTTTTATTCTCAATTTCTATAGTTCCATTCCCCACATATTCAAAGTTAACCGGCTCATATACCTTTTTCACCTCTGTAAGGTGAGGGTGTGGATTGCGGAAAGGGTCCACCAATCCATTGTTCAAGAAATTCCCGTCCGTAGGCAAATTAGGGTGGTAATCATGTCCATAAGCAAAATAGGGTTTACCATCTTGATCCCGATATTGCAGACTCTGGTCTACCCAGTCCCAAATATACCCCCCCTGTAGGTTGCGGTACTTTTCAATTATATCCCAGTAATCCTGTAAATTTCCAACAGAATTTCCCATGGCATGTGCATACTCTATCATTATGGATGGCTTCTTAGAATCTGATTTTCCATGCTCGATGAGATACGCTGGTTTAGGATACATGGGGCAGTACAGGTCTGTATAATCTTCTTTGCCCGCAGGTTCATACTGTACCAGCCTGTTATGATCCCGGCTCTTCAGCCATTGGTAGGTAGTTCTAAAAACCTCCCCTACCCCGGCTTCGTTGCCCAGTGACCAAGAATATATGGAAGGATGGTTACGATCACGGTAATACATTCTTTGGGTACGCATCATGTGTGCCGGCAGCCAACTCATTTCATTTCCAATTTGGGTTTTATCATCAATGGCCAATGGATGGCTTTCAATATTGGCCTCATCAACCACATATAAACCATATGCATCGCACAGATCCAGCCAATAAGGGTCGTTGGGGTAATGTGAACTGCGCACGGCATTAATATTATTCTGTTTCATTAGCGTAATATCCCTTTTCATTGATTCCCTGGATACTACGTGCCCGGTCAAAGGATGGGTTTCATGCCTATTTACACCTTTGATGTAAATAGGCTTTCCGTTTAGCAGAACTTGACTGTTTTTAATTTCTACCCTTTTAAAACCAATATTACGTTTTATGTACTGATTATCATGTGGATTCAAGGAATCTTCCAGAGAAATAATAAGCTGGTATAGATTAGGGTTTTCTGCCGACCATTTATTAACATTTTCAACAACTTTCTCACTGTGAAAACTGATTTTGGACAAGGCTGGAATTCGGATGGTTTCTTCCGTATTGTAAACATTCTTTTTACCATCAAACAGCTCCAGGCGCAAAGTTCTCATTAATGATCTATCAGAATTATTTTGGATAAAAACCGTATCCTTAAATATGCCATTTACATAGGTGTCATCCAAGTTGGTATAGGCATGGAAATCAGCTATATGTACTTTTGGCCTGGTATAGAGATAAACGTCCCTTTCAATTCCGCTCATCCGTAACATATCTTGACTTTCCAAATAACTGGCATCACTCCATCTAAATAATTGTAAGGCAATAATATTCTTCCCAACCGTTACATACCGTGAAATATCGAATTCCGCCGGCGTCTTACTCCCTTGGGAATAGCCCACATATTGTCCGTTGACATATACGTACATGGCCGATTTGGCTCCAGCAAAATGTAAAATAACGTCCTCGGCCAAAAGTTGATTGGTGAGCAAAATTTCTTTACGATATGTACCTACAGGGTTGTAGTCTGTGGGTATATTGGGCCATTTAGCATCAAAAGGGTAGCGTTCATCCAAATATATGGGATGATCATATCCCTCCACTTCCCAGTTTGACGGAACTTGGATAGTGTCCCACCTACTATCATCAAAATTACTATTTTGAAAAGTAGTGGGCCTTTGTCTAGGGTCTTTTACAAAATTGAATTTCCAGTCACCATTTAAGTTCAAAAAACGCCTTGAGTTTTCCTTATCCAGTTTTGTCTTTTTCTCATAACCAAAGAAAGTAGCTCTTGGCGGTAATTTATTCTCCTCAAAAACCTCATGATTGTGATGATTTAATTGCTTTGGAACAGAGGGCAATAGATTTTGTTTGCAGCTCAAAACTGTGAGCGCAAAAGAAAATATTAGAAGCTGTAGTTTCATCAATAATACGGTATCAAATAATTAATAGGTTATCATAAAATCTTCGGCCAAAATTTTTCTGAGGTAAAAAATAAGTTCCTCTGCATTTTTTTGGTTAAAGACCATAGGAGGTTTGATCTTTAATACATTATTGTCCGGACCATCAGTGCTCATCAAAATACCATGTTCCTTCATTCTATTGACCAAATAGTCTGCCTGTGCCCCTTGAGGCTTTAGTCTATCATCTACCAATTCAAAACCTAAAAACAGCCCTTGTCCCCTAACTTCCCCAATAATTGGGAACTCTATGGCCAGTTTCTTCAACTCTTTCTTAAGGTATTCCCCTATTTCCAGAGCATTTTCTTGGAGCTTTTCTCTCTTGATGGTCCTCAACACCGCTGTCCCTATGGCGCAGGATACAGGATTGCCACCAAAAGTGTTGAAATACTCCATGCCATTGGCGAATTTCTCGGCTACTTCTGGAGTACAGGCCACAGCTGCAACGGGGTGACCGTTGCCCAAGGGTTTACCTATTGTAACAATATCAGGTATTACATCGTGCAGTTGAAAGCCCCAAAAAGTCTTGCCCATACGACCACAACCAACCTGAACCTCATCAGAAATACACAGTCCGCCCACATTTCTAATATGGCTATATGCTTTTTTCAAGAACCCTTGCGGCAATTCTATCTGACCCCCACAACTTATAATTGGTTCAATAATGAAAGCGCCTACGCCCCGGCCTTTGGCAAGAACAATCTCAATTTGTTTTAGCACCTCCTTGGCATACAAATCCCCTGAACCAGGTCCCCTATACTTTCCTCGGAATGCATCGGGCAAGGGGAATATATGTGTATATTCCGGGGCACCTTGGCCACCTTTACCATCAAACTTGTAGGAACTGATATCGATACACATATTGGAGTTTCCATGGTAACCTATCTCAGAGGCAATTATATCCCTTTCATTGGTTACTGCTTTTACCATTCTTATGGCTAGTTCATTGGCCTCGCTTCCCGAGTTAACAAAATGGAGTACGGAAAGCTCCTTTGGCAAGGTGTCCAACAACTCCTTGGCCAATTGATTGATATTTTCATGCAGATAACGGGAATTGGTATTGATCAGGGCCATCTGTTGCTGACCGGCCTTTACCACTGCTGGGTGTTCATGCCCTACGTGGGCCACATTATTTACCGTATCCAAATACCTTCGCCCAAATTGGTCAATGAGATAGGGTCCCGAACCACGGACCATTTTAATGGGCTCCTTATACTGTAAACTTAAACTTTTACCTAAATGCTGTTTCCTATAATCAATGATGTCTTCATTGGAGGCAACTTGCCTTCCCTCCAATGCCTTGGCCTTAATTAAAATATTAGGGTCTGGACAGAGACTTTTCCAGACGCCCATCTGCTTATGATATGCTACTCCGGGAAAGTTGATCCCATATTGCATAATGGACAGCATAACTTGGAAATGTAGGTGTGGGGCCCAACTGCCATTTTCTGGCCAATCTCCCAAAAGGCCAATGACATCGCCTGCCTTTAGGACCGTACCCACTTTATTCCGGGTGGCACTTGCTACGGACAAATGTCCATACAGCGTATAAAACTCAAAACCCTCCGCTTGATGTTTTAAGATGACCAAACCACCACATTCCTTATCCCCTGCATCTTTGCCCGCTCTAACCACTTCCCCGTCCAACAAAGCATGTACTGCAGTATTGGCCGGTAACCAAAAGTCGATCCCAAGATGAATATTCCTGCTCTCCCTTCCGTTGTTCCCTATTTTATTACAGGAGGAGGATGTATAAAAAGGCCTAGGTTCCAGATATCCTCCGGCCACTATTTTGGAAGGATGTTCCTTCTGCAGCTTTTTAAGTTTATAATTAAAATAATCCAAATCGTTATATTCCTTTTCATGCCCTAACCATTTACTGGAAACGCTCAAATCCAGTGCATGGACTTCATTGAAGCCTATAGACGGAAAGAGCTTTTCTAGGGAAAAGGTTTTATTTTGGGACCATAACCTGAATTCTTCCTCCCTGGGGTGTGCGGTAAATCCACAAACCTCCCTAAAACTATAGTGTGCAAAATGGGCATTTATATCCTTCCATTTCCTCAGCAACTCCCAGGCCGGTTTTTCACTGATCAGGAGATAGGTATTGTCCGGTTCCTCCTTTTTATTGATGGCAGATTTGGTCACGGAAATGACCAAACGCATGGCAATGGCGGTATACAAATGTTCCAACTCTTTTTCCTGCAAGGGAAAGGTATGGTGATAGCCCCTTACAATGGGCAAGGACGCATCCAAGGGGTCATTGTGCCCCATAATGGCATAGGCACATGCAACCGCCAAATCATTGATTATCTGCGTATAAACCGAATCACCATAATCTATGGCAGTGACCACTTTGGGATTGATCAGGTCTTGGGAAACAATCACATTATTGTCGTTGGCATCATTGTGAACTACCGCTTTCCGTAAGGTGGAATAACTGACCTGTGCCTGTTTAAATTGATTCTGAAAATAAGAAACAATCTCTTTCTGTTCACAGTCAAAGAGCTGAAGATGCGCAGTGGTCCAACTTCCCTGTGCCACATCCCAAACAAATTCCCGATGTGCTTCGGAGTGGTCAAAACCTTGCAATGCACTGCTGAGTCGCCCACATTGCTCCCCTAAACTAAATCGAAGATTGTCCAATTGTGGGTTTACCGTACTCCACACCCTCCCAGCTATCCAAGATAGAAGGCGTAACTTCCTAACCCTTCCTAATTCATCCTTAATTTCAGAAATTAAATTCCCCTGACTATCCAAAATAACCTTGGGAGAAGTTAGATCTTTACCGTGATCATTGGCATAAAGCAGTAATTTCTGTTGAAAATCCAAATAATCCTCGTTCTCGTTGGGTCTGGAGACTTTTAAAATGTACTCCTGCCCATCCGATGCCTCAATCTTAAAATTAAAATCGATTTCCCCAGGCAATGGTTTGGCACTCCCCTTAATATTATAGTTTTCATAGGCAATTTTTACTGCCTGATCGGGTGAAATGCACAACTGATTATAGTCCATAAGCTTTTCCATTAAATATTTTTAGTCTTCGGTTAACATCAATATAATATGCGCTGCACTCCAACTAAAGTTTTCAGCCTCCCTACCCTCTCCGGTTATAGGGTGATAATTTTCCCTAATAGATTTCCCTTTTTCCAAAAGACCTTGGGCACCTTCCACAATTTGAATAGTAGCATTGTCCGCTTCCAAATTATATCCGTAATTACGGAGTCCCATAATACCAAAATAGGCTTGGTCTAGCCAATTTGGGCCACGCCAATACCCGTTAAGCGGATCAAACTTGGGATGGTCTTTGGACATAGTTTGAAAAGGAACTTTGGTATAAAACTTTTTGTTATCCATCATTTTACTTTTAACGGATTCCGCCTGTTCCTTAGTAGCAGCCTTGGCCCACAAGGCTGTCCAGCCTTCGCAACCAGCTCCCTTTATAAATTGGGACCCTTCAAGATTGGTATCATAAAACCATCTATCTTCCGTATCAAAAAATTGGTCTTGGATCATTTTTTTCAACTTTGCTGCATCGGACCTTAGCTCATAGGCCTCTTCATTTTTACCTAAAATTTCTCCCAATTGAGCCAAATGGAGTTTTTCTGCGTACAAATAAGAATTTAAGTCTACACTTTCTTGATCCAAGGAATACGCACCATCAGAGTTTTTCAAAATATTGGACGAATCAAAACGAATGGCATTGTCCATCCCACTTTCCCATTTTGCCGCCAATACGGTACCATCTGTAGACCCATATTCACAAAGTCCGTCCTGATCATGGTCCCGTTTTTCATACCACCAATTATGGTACTTTAACAGTTTGAGATAAACTTCTTCCAGAAAAGTATGATCCTTATCCCTTTTCATAATTTCCAATACGGCCCAAGCGGCCAAAGGGGGTTTGGTATCCCTATAATTGTGATTTTCAATTGTAGTATCCCTATAGATACAGTCTAATATAAATCCGTCTTCGGCTTGATAATCGAACATAGCACGTATCTGGTCCTTGGCAAGATTAGAATTAAAACGTGAGAGGCCCGATGCATGCTTCCAAGAATCCCATGACCAAAACCCATGGAACCATTCATAGTGATAGCTTGGAAATAATCCCTGATGTTTTAATTCTCCAGCTGCAACTCGCCAATTGTTCTGTAAGGTAAGATGAGCCTTGGCCAACACTTCTCCATATTTCCTTTCACTGAACCGCTGTTTGCTTTGGTTGATTAAAGAAGCTAATTGATTTTCCTTTTCCATTTTTCTGGCTTGAAGAACAGAATCAAAGTTGACATTTAAAATAGCGTTACCCTCCTTCGCCCAAGAATGTTCCGGAAAAATGAAGGTCTGGGAAACAAGATATTCTTTGGACTCTGAAGGGTTCAGATGGTATATCGGATTGCCGATTCTATAACTGATACTATCCCTTACTAAAATATCACCTATATCACCTACGATCTGGATATGTCCTAAGGCACTACTGTGCCTAGAACTAATTACAATGCCCTTTTCCTCTTTGGAAATAGTAGCTCCTACTTGAAATAATTTTCCAGAAAATCCTGTTTCCAGGGCCATTACAGATGTGGACTTATTGGTAATCCTAGTTCTTTGCAAGGCGGTATTACCCGACATAAATGTAAGATGCTGTTCTATTTTTAACGAATCGCCATCATAGGTTTGCTCCAAATGACTGGCATAACTCTTTTGGGAAACTAAATTTCCTTTCCAATTGATCCTGTCCCCTTCTGAGCTAACACCGGAAACCTCCAACTTAACAAGGCTAGGTGCAACCCATATTCCATTCTGCTGTGTCATCAAGAAAGGTCCTGTAAATCCAACTGGGTCAAACTGTGATTCAGGTAAGCCAAATGCAAACCAGGCACCTTGATCAGAAAACATTAAACCCGATCTATCTAAGGAATCTTTTGGTGTAATACGAAAATCCAAAATTTCTTCACTGAATTGTAGGGAAGTGAATTGTCTTACAATTCTATTTGGTTCTGTAGAATTCTTACAGCCAATTACCGAAGCCAAAACTATAAAACACCTAATTAAATTTCTAAATTCCATAATCTCGATCGGATTGTGCGTTTATTAACATTTTACTTTCCCTTTAAAATCGGAGCTGAACAAAATTTCAATAAATTTCCTTAAATCCCCTCAAAACGACCTTTACTTGACCTTTACTTGACCCATCATTTTAACTTTTATAAAAAGTTCATTCATTTATAATTTAGATATTTGTAACCGCTGTAAAGGTGAAACCACCTATACCTGGGCGTACTTTAATTTTTCCGCATAAACCTTCGCTTATGAAAAAATTCATTCAACTTATTTTCATAATTCTCCTTCTTATAGGTTTCAAAATGCAATCCCAAACTAATATTTGGGATGAAAACCCGAGCGATTCCCAAATAGAACTTGATAGTCTATTAAATATACTACCATATACCAACGGGAAGGAAAAAACACCACTTCTCAACAGGGTAGCAGAAATTTATTGGTCTATTGATCCAAACAAAACAATAGAATATGCGAACGACGCATTGCGTTTGTCGCAGAAGTCCGATGATAAGAACCAAGAAGGATTAGCTCTTATTAACCTTTGCCAAGGATATTTGTTCAATGATTATTATGATAAAGCCTTACAATATGGGCTTCAGTCGTTGGAAATTAGACAAAAACTTAACAACAATTATGATCTGGCCTTTACGTTGCGTACCCTAGGCTGGTTATATTATGACATTGGCTATTTTGACAAAGCTTTGCAATACCATACGGAAACTTTAAAAATACACGAAAAAATAGGTGACAAGCAGCGAATCGCATACAGCTATAACAGTTTAGGGTTAATTCACGAACGCAAAGGAGACTGCAATTTGGCTCTTACTTTTTTTAAGAAGTCATTGAACTTAAAAAAAGAGTTCAACAATAAAGATAGAATTGCAGAGACAATGAAAAATATGGGCATTTGTTATCGCAAAGTAAACGACCCAGATTCTGCCAAGATATATTTGGAATCTGCTTTGGAGATTTCAAATGAAATTAAGGACGACCAAAACAAAGTTCATATACAAAATGAGCTAGCCATAGTAAATCTACAATTGGATAATTTTGATAAATGTTACCTGCTATTAAAAGAATCCAGATCTATTATGGAAGGGTTGATGGATAATAAAGAATGGATTGTTGAAAACGACAGAATTATGTCCGAATATTTTTTAGCAAAACAAGATTACAAACAAGCGTTAAAGTACTACAAGCAATATGCAGAAGGGAATTCAGAGATTTTTTCGAGCAATAAGAGCGAAAAGTTAACCGACATGAGAATTCGTTACGAAGACGAACGAAGAGCATCGGAAATAAAATTATTGGAGCAACAAAGAAATTTAGAAACACAAAGAAGAAATTCTATACTGATGGGTTCCATATTATTGGCAATAATAGCTATTCTTATCATAGCTTCGTTGTACAACAACATAAAAAAGAAAAAGGCAATTTACCAACAAAACCATAAGCTATCAAAAGAAAAACTGAAAACACAATCCCTTTTAAGAGAAAATTTAGAGCATAAGTTAGAATTCCGAATGAAAGAACTAACAAATCTAGCTTTGTTTATTTCCCAAAGGACATCCATTTATAAAGACCTAACAAGCTCCTTAAAAAGCTTAAATTCAACGGATATAAATCAACTTAAAAAAGATATCAATAGACTTATAAAAGAATATACGTTTAAGTTTGATTTCAATGAAGATATTCAAAAGTTTCATACAAATGTAGAAACGCTACAAAGTGATTTTTTGTTTAGAATTAAAGAGAAGTACCCTCACCTAACCGATAAGGACATTAAACTTGCGGTACAGGTTAAACTTAAACTCAGTTCAAAGGAAATCGCAAATATTAATAACATTTCTTTGAATTCCGTAGAAATAGGCAGGCACCGCCTAAGGAAGAAACTAGAAATTGACAAAAAAGAAAGTCTTGTTAGTTTTCTAGAAAACATTTAATCCGTCAATTTTCCAATATACAAGTACTTTCCGTTCCGGTCTTCACTTTCCCATCTTTCACGGTTTTCAAATTTAGCCTCACAGCTTATTGTTCTTGCAAAACTGGTATTTCCCCTTGAATGTCGTTTGACACCTAATTCTCATGAACCCCCTATAAATATTGACATTAATACATTATGTAAAGGTCAAGTAAAGGTGATTTATAAGGTTTTGTTCAATAATAAAACAATATTTGATAGCACTTAAGCTCATGCAAAATAAAAGAATGAGCAATGACTAACATAAACTTAATAGTATGAAAAAAAATCAATTTAGAAATCAAAACCATCGTTTTAGCGGTCTGTTTTTATTGCTTTTTATGGTTACTTCTTTAGGATTCACCACAAAATCCTTTTCGCAGAGCACTACAGTAAGCGGAACAATTACGGACAATACAGGAACACCCCTTCCGGGAGCCTCTGTTACACTTAAAGAAAATCAAACCATTGGGGTTCAGTCCAATTTTGATGGCAACTATTCCATTGAGGTGACCGGACCAGAAAACACTTTAATCTATAGGTATCTAGGTTTTATTACCAAAGAAGTAGTTGTAGGTAATCAAACTGTGATAAATGTAACTCTTGAGGAGGATGCACAAAGTCTGGATGAAGTGATACTAGTGGGCTATGGTACTCAAAAGAGAAAAAATGTGACTGGGGCTGTATCTACAGCGGATATTGGTGATATGCAGAAAATTACGACCAGTAATGCCTCCGTTGCATTACAGGGAAAAGTATCTGGTGTTAATATTGTGCAATCCAACGCTGATCCAGGCGCTGGGGCTGATATTCGCATTAGAGGTATCGGGACTCTTGGAAACAATTATCCTCTTATTATAATTGATGGTGTTCCAACCGACCAAAATGGAATGAACAGTATTGACCCAGGTGATATACAATCACTGAGTGTACTAAAAGATGCCGCATCAGCAGCAATTTATGGATCAAGAGCAGCTAATGGTGTTATTTTGATAAAAACAAAAAGAGGAGCTGGAGTATCAGACAAAACAAGAGTGAACTTTCGTAGTTACCTAAGTTCAAACAGAAAGGCGAAGGAATTTGGATTTATTAATAATTCTAATGACTATATCAAGATAGTTAAGCAAGCTGCTGATAATTCTGCTAGCAACTATCCGCCATTTATTTCAGCTTGGGAAGCCAATCCTTCACAATTTGGGAATACCAATTGGGAAAAAGCTGTTTTCAGAAATGCCCTTACAAAAAAAAATGAGTTATCCGTTGCACGGCAAGGTGATAATTACAATTTCATTGTATCTGCTGCTAGGAAAGATCAAGAAGGAATTAGGATTAGTTCTGATGACATTCAAAATACCTTAAGGATTAATTCAGATTTTAGTCTAGGAAAAAGAATAAAAATAGGAGAGTCATTTGCGCTTACTACAAATAAAGGGCAACAGCACTTTGAGAGCTATTTCTTTTTTAATCTTGTAGCCATGTCTCCATTGCATAAAATTTACGATGAGACAACTCAGTCCGGGTACGGAAGTGGGCTTAACGAATATGGCTTTAAGGAGGCAACAAACCTAGTCAGGGCCTATGAAATGGACGAAGATAGGTATAGCAGACAAAATATGTTAATATCTGCCTATGCTGAAGTTGATATTTTTGATAATTTAAAATACACCTTTAGGATTAGTCAAAATGAATTTAGAAATACCGTAAATAGGTTTTATCCCTCATATTTTACAGATGACATCAACAATGCTCCGGTAAATATGGGGTCAGAAAGTATAGGGGTCACCAAACATAAAGTTATATCAAACATATTAACTTATAATTTACAAGCAGGAAATCACAATATTGATGCTTTGATAGGAACTTCACAAGAGGAAAGAGATTATAGGTGGTCTTCTGCTTCAGGTCAAAATAGTCCATCGAATGATATTAGAAACTTAGGTGGATTTACAGAGAATTTTAATCTAGATGGGTTTGAAACAGGAAATCAATTAGAATCCATGTTTGGTCGTCTATCATATTCTTATGCAGATAAATATTTAGTGCAATTCAACATTCGTAGAGATGGTTCTTCAAGGTTTCCAAGCGAAAATCGTTATGGGACATTTCCTTCGGTTTCCATGGGGTACAGATTAAGTGAAGAAACATTTTTCAACTCTTCGGTAATAGATGATTTAAAGATTAGAGCGAGTTATGGGGTTTTGGGTAATCAAGAAGTTGGAGACTATTCCTTTTTACCAATAATTGTCGCCAATAGAACAGGTTATACAAATTATCCTTTTGGGTTAGGTGCAGCAAGCGGAGCAAGGCAAATTTCTTTTCCATCAGTTGGACTAAAATGGGAGGAAACTAAGTCAACAAATATTGGCTTTGATATGAGACTTTTTAGTAGCAAACTAGTTCTTGAAGCTGATTATTATGTTAAAGATGTTGAAGATATTTTATTTGAAGTTCCTATACCTCTTTCTTCAGGAAGTGCTTCAAGTCCGGCAGTTAATGCCGCTTCAATAAGCAACAAAGGATTAGAACTAAAGGCTGGATGGCGAGAATTTGAAGGGGAATTTAAATACGATTTTAACCTGACTTATTCAAATAACAAAAATGTTGTAAATAAATTAGGTTTTGGAGATGAAGCAATAGTTGGAGGACAGGTACATTGGTCAATGAATAATGTTACCAGAACAGAAGTTGGTAGGTCTTTAGGAGAATTTTATATGTATAAGACGGATGGCATATTCCAGACTCAGGAGGAAATCAATCAATATCAAAATTCTCAAGGGGGTTTAATAATGTCAGAGGCTCAACCTGGAGATGTGAAAATTGTTGACGTAAATGGTGATGGACAACTTAACAACGAAGACAAAATGTTTATGGGAAATAGTCTACCAAAAGCAGAGATCGGATTTAGTTTTAATTCTTCATATAAGCAATTTGATTTTAATCTTTCAGCATATTCTGCTTTAGGAGTAAAAAAAGTAAACGGAGGAAAATGGCTTTCTTATAGAACAGATGATAATCATGCATTTCATAAAGATTTACTTAATTCATGGACCCCTCAAAATACAAATACTAATGTGCCAAGACTAGTAGACAGTCCAAGTCATTGGAACGTTTTAGAACATGATTTATGGCTTGAAGATGCTTCATATTTTAGATTAAACCATGTTGAAGTTGGTTACTCCTTAGCTAAGAATATTTTAGAAAAACTTAGTTTGGAGTCAGCTAGAATATATTTAGGAGGTGATAATTTGTTAACGATAACTAAATATGATGGATGGGATCCTGGAATTATTGGAGGATCTGGGTCATCTAATGGATTTGATAGTGGAGTAGATAGAAACCCTTACCCGGTGGCAAGGCAAGCGGTAGTTGGAATTCAACTAAGCTTTTAATCTAAAAATAAAATATTATGAAAAAATTAAAAATATATTCTTTGATACCAGTATTCATTGCACTTCTTACTTTTCAGGCTTGTGATGATGATTTTTTAGAGGCTGTAAATCCTAACAGCCTTACACCTGAGCAATTTTGGCAAAATGAAGAAGATGTTGAAAAGGCAATTATTTCTTTGTATGCCACATTACAAATTCAACAATGGGAAGAACAATGGGACTTTAATGAGATGTATCATATGTCTCATGAAGCTAAAAGTGATTTAGTATATTGGGACATATGGCAACCTATGCAATCTATAGCTAGATATGACGCAACTCCTAATCAATATATGACTAGGTACTTGTGGAGGTGGTTATATCAAACCGTTTTTACTGCTAATCAAATTATAGAAAATATAGACCTAATGGTAGAGCAAGGGAATTTAGATTCCTCTAAACGAGATATTTTTGCTGGTGAAGCAAAATTTGCGCGAGCCCATGCTTTATTTGTTTTAGCAAAGGATTTTGGCGAAGTGCCAATGCCTTTAAAAGTTCCTAAGAGTTCAAGTGAATTTTATAAACCAAGATCGTCTAAAACGGAAATTTGGAGTCAAATCGAGTCAGATTTTTTAGAAGCTAAACAAAACTTACCAACATCGTGGCCTGATGAATGGTTGGGAAGAGCAACTAAAGGAGCTGCAACAGCATACTTAGGCAAAGCTTTCTTGTTTCAGGAAAAATGGGACGCTGCTAAAACTGAATTCACTGAAGTTACGACAATGGGGTATGCGCTTGTAGACGATTATGACTCCCTATTTACTGGGTTAAACAAACACAATTCCGAGTCTTTATTCGAGATAAATTTCACACGAAATGAGGAATCTGGTGGCATTGAATCAACTAATATTTCTGGGGTACATAGCTGGGAATCTAATTGGGTAACAGATTATGGAAAACAATTATTTCTATCGGACACAACTCAAACAGGCGGTTATTCTAAAAGAGTTTATTCTAGTGTACTCTTTGACGATCCTGATGCCAGTGTTTGGTACTACGAAGGCAAAACTTATAGGCAGCACTTTGATGATTTAGGAAGACCTGATGAGGATAGAATGTTTTGGAAAAAATGGGTTGTTTATAGAGACTATTTTCAAAATAGATCTAAAAGTGATATTAACTATTACATTATTAGATATGCAGATGTATTATTAATGCTGGCCGAGGCCGAGAATGAGTTGGGCAACACTTCTGAAGCTATAGATAGAATAAACGAAGTTAGACAACGTGCCGGATCTGTTTTAATTTCTGGATTGGGACAAAATGAGATTAGAAATCACATCAGAGAAGTTGAAAGACCATTGGAATTTGTACTCGAGGCTACTCGATTTGACGATTTAGTAAGATGGTATGGTAAAGATGGCCAACTTAAAACTGTACTAGAGAATCACGATAGATACGGCTCTGAAAACTTCATTAATGGAGTAAGCGAAATTTGGCCAATACCTCAAGAGGAGTTAGATGCCAACCCTAATATTGGAAATCAGAACCCTGGATATTAGTATTAAAGTTATCATAGTTTTGAGTTAGTTTTTTTTAAAGGATTCTTAACTCTTTTAAGTCAAGAATCCTTTTCCAAACTCAGTACAAAATATAAGAATAAACATGAAATTCATAATTAACATACTCATAGTAGCATCTTCGATTTGGTTATTTTCATGTAAAGACCTCTCATCAAAGAATGTAATAGTAGATGAAAAAGAGACTGATAATTTTCTAAAACCAAATATCCTTATTTTTATGATGGATGACATGGGATACGGGGATATTAATTCCTTAAATCCTGAGGGTTCTGGTTTTTCAACCCCTAATTTAGATAAATTGATTCAGGAAGGTGTTTACTTTGCTCAAGCTCATTCTGCCGATGCACTTTGTGCTCCATCGAGGTATTCTATACTTACGGGAAACCATGTGTTTAGAGGAAGAAGGACGGAAGGAACTTGGGATAACCTGACTAAAAGTCAAATTATGCCTAATCAAAAAACGTTAGCTGATGTTTTGAGAGACGCAGGATATGCAACAGCCTTTTTTGGCAAATCTCATTTAGGAGGTGAATTTCTTAAAGCAGACGGTCAAATAGCAAAAAACTATGGAGAAGCAGATTTGACCAAAAAATTTTTGGATGGCCCGAAGGATCATGGATTCGATTATACCTTAACTCTTCCAGGGGGAATTCAGGAGTCTCCTTATGCCTTTTTTAAAAATGATAGGCTTTCAAGATGGAACCGAGAGACCAAGGAATTTGTTTATTTTGAATCGATCAAGGAAGTTCAAAAATATTTTAAGCTCTTTTTTAAGCAGAAAAATAGTTTAGAAGAATACAGAATGGACAACTGGACAACAGAATCAGTAGGTCCTCTTTTAATGCACGATGCATTAAATTATATAGACAAACATGTAAAAAAATACGGGGCTTCTAAACCATTTTTTATTCATTATTGTTCCCAAGCAGGGCATACTCCATTTGCTCCACCTACTGCATTCAATATTAACGAGCCATCCAATACAGAAGAATTATCTAAAGAAGGAGCTGTACCTATAAAAGGACAGACCGTGAATATTCGTACAGATATGATTTATGAAGGCGATGTAGCTATGGGACTATTTATTGAGAAATTGAGAGACGAAGGGATATTAGACAATACGCTGATTATTTTTGCTAGTGATAATGGGGTGGTTAGAGAAGGAGTCAATGTAAATTGGACCAATCCTATATATCACAATCAACAAGGTAGTAGTTATACAGGAATGAAAAGGCCTTATGGAGGGGCTAGTATTGAAACAGACTCCGAAGGTAAAGGACTAAAGCACATTAATGCACAAGGAATTTCGAATGAAGGCATGCCATTACGTGGTTTTAAAGGACTACCATATGAAGGCGGCCATAGAATACCACTTATTTTCAGTTGGGGGAGTAATTTAAAAAAGGGATATAAAATTCGCAATCAACTAATAAGTTTACACGATATTTTCAGAACCGTGACCTCTCTAGTAGATGTACAAGTGGACAATGAGTCGGCCGTCGATAGTTATGATTTTTCTTCTATTCTTAAACAACCAGATGTTCAGTTCAAACCTATTCGGGAGTATTTGTTTATTCAATCAAATCAAAAAGGGAATAATGAAAAATCAATAAATTGGGCTGCATACAAACATACAGTTGCAACAGAAAATTCAGAAGTTTGGAAGGCGATTATTCAAATCCCCAGGGTATTGAATGGAACAGAATTTCAATCTAAATTAATAGATTCAAAAGCAATAGAGCTTTATAATTTATCGACAGATCCTTCAGAAATGGAGAATATTGTACATGAACAAAAGTTAAAGGAAATAGAAAAGGCTTTTAAAGTTGAATTAAATAAAACCAGTACCATTAATACTAACAAAGAGTCTAATTAGTTAACTGGAACAAAAATCTTCTTGTGAATATTCTGCCAGGGTAATTTACAATAGGTTATGTAAATCACTATACCAAAAGCATATAAAGCCGTTGAAAAATTCAATGCTATTTGGGAATTTATTTATATAAAATTCAATACCTCAGGGTGTAAGATCCATATTAATAAATAGTTACAGAAATAATTTTTTGAGTTAGTTTAGTTTGTTTTTAAGAATTCCTGATTCTAAATTATCAGGAATTCTTTATTGAATCAATAGTTTTTAAAACGTAAAATAAATGGGGACATATAGAAGTATAGAATAATTATGTGGGAATTGATTATTGCCTTTTTGGGTCGAATTATCACATATATAATAAAGGTTTACCACTAAATTATATAAAAAGTGGCCTTTTTACTGACGGCGACGTCAAAAAAATTAAGGCAATTAAACTAGCTAATTCTGAAAAAGCTTCATTCCTGGTTGCCAAGAATAATGATTCCCTTCGGTTAATAAGTGTCCGCTAAAACATTTCTAAAAAATAATCTACTGCAGGGTTAGTCCCACTTTTGTTCCATGCTGCAAAAAGTTCTGTCTTATAGGGTACCTGGTCCAGCTCCAAAAATCGTATCTTATAATTATGCTCATCGCGAAGCGAATTAGGAACAATTGAAATTCCCATCCCATTTTCAACCAGCTTAAATATAGTAGGTCCGTGTATGGATTTATGTGAAATACGGGGGCTAAAGCCATGATCTGTACATAAATTCTGTATCTGCTGAAAATACATGGGGCTGTTTTCATTGGGAAAAAGGATAAAGGACTCCTCTGACAATTGTCCCATATTTTTAAAATTATTCCTTGTAATAAAATGATCTTTGGGCAATACCAATGCAAAATTTTCTTTGTAAACAGATTTGATCATCAGGTCTGACGACACCCTATTGGAGCGCATAAAACCAATATCAATTTGTTCCTTTTCCAGTGCCTTTATCTGTTCGGTATTTGTAAGTTCCTCCAAATGGAAATTTATCTTGGGATGCGCCTTTCCAAACTGCTTTAATATAGAAGGGAGATACATCTGCATGGCGGAACCTACGAACCCTATTTTAAGTTGCCCTATGACCCCTTTCTGGGATAACTGCCAGCGTTCCATGGAATCATCTACTTGCTTCAGTATTAACCGGGCTTCCTTGACCAAAAGTACACCTGCACTACTTAGGGTCACCCTTCTATTGGTCCTATCAAACAGGGATGCCCCTAGAACAGCCTCCAATTGCTTTATTTGCTGACTTAAGGCTGACTGTGATATATAAAGAATTTCGGCGGCTTTGCGATAGTGCAAGGTCTCGGACAACACCATAAAATAGCGTAAAGAACGAAGCTCTATTTGATTAGTTGTACTTATCATTTAAGAAGTAATAAGAATTGTTTGCGATCAAATGTACAATTAAATTTGCTGTTCTAATAATTATTTCTACTATGGAAACCAATAGCAAAAAAGCCTTGGATACAATTATGGAAGCATTATTTACTCCATATAAGGAACGCGTTCCTGATGTCCAAAAAATAAGTAAGGCCATGATCTCAAATGGCGTCATTAGGGATGAAAGTGAAATTGTAAACGATCATATTGCTTTTAGGACCCTCGGAGTCCCAAACTTGGGAATAGCCTCTTTTGAAAAAATATTCTTGCATTACGGATATGAGAAAAGGGACTATTATTATTTTGAAGGCAAGAAATTGGATGCTTATTGGTATGCGCCACCTGCAGACAATTATCCAAGAATATTCATGAGCGAACTTAGGGTTACCGAACTTTCGGAAGAAGCTCAGAGAATTATAAAAAAATATACCAAGGGTATTTCTACGGACCCTGTGGATGATATAGATCTTAACGACCCTAATGACGTTGGACAGTTTTTTTACAAACCTTTATGGGAAATCCCTAGTCTGTCAGATTATAACACCCTGGCAGACGAAAGTGAATATGCTGCTTGGGTAATCTATAACAGGTATTATCTTAATCATTATACCATAAGTGTCCATGATCTGCCGCAAGCTTACAACACCATAGAAAAATTTAACCGTTTTTTGGAGTCTTTTGATATAAAATTAAATACCTCTGGAGGCAAGATAAAAATAAGCAAAGACGGACTTTTAAAACAGAGCAGTACCATAGCAAAAATGGTAACAGCGGAGTTTAGTGGTGGAGAGAAGTCCCTAATAGCAGGAAGTTACGTGGAATTTGCGG
This sequence comes from uncultured Arenibacter sp., assembly GCA_963972175.1. Classification (GTDB taxonomy): domain Bacteria; phylum Bacteroidota; class Bacteroidia; order Flavobacteriales; family Flavobacteriaceae; genus Arenibacter. Next base: position 7,045 of record CAXAVP010000016.1, on the reverse strand, counting down.
AACGCTTACCATTACCGGCCTATCAGGATGGCAAGACAAAAAGCTTTAGTAGGGAACAAAGAAGGGATGGTTTTGAATCTGCCAACGCGGATAAAATATTTGAAAGTACGTATAGAGAACAGACTAATAATGTGTAAATATGAATAAAGTAATAGAAGATCTTGGGTTAAAATCACCTTTTTACAGTTGCAGCAGTGGTCAAGAAAATTGGATAGGTATTGGTGACAGAATCAATATTAAATCTCCTGTTGACGGTAACCTTATTGGAGAAGTAACCTTGGCTGAAAACAAGGATTATGACAAACTTATGACAGCCGCACAAATGGCTTTCCCTATTTGGAAAGCAATGCCTGCACCGCATAGAGGTGAAATAGTACGGCAATTTGGGGATGCTCTCAGACAAGAAAAGGAAAATTTGGGAAAATTGGTAAGTTATGAAATGGGTAAAAGTCTTCAGGAGGGCTATGGTGAGGTTCAAGAAATGATAGACATTTGCGATTTTGCAGTAGGTCTATCCCGCCAATTGTATGGGCTGCAAATGCATTCGGAAAGGCCTGGGCACAGAATGTTTGAACAATGGCACCCATTGGGGGTTGTCGGAATAATTTCGGCATTTAATTTTCCCGTTGCGGTTTGGGCATGGAATGCTGCCATTGCCTGGGTCTGTGGGAACGTATGTATATGGAAGCCTTCCGAAAAAACACCCTTCTCGTCCATGGCCTGCCAGGAAATTTTTAGAAAGGTACTTATAGCCAATGATCTTCCCGAAGGTATTTCCAACCTTATCATTGGAGATAGTACTATTGGAAAATCTATGGCAGCGGATCAGAATATCGCCCTAGTTTCCGCTACCGGCTCTACTAAAATGGGTAAAAGTGTAGCTGAAACCGTAGGAAGGCGCTTAGGAAAATCCATACTGGAACTAGGAGGCAACAATGCCATGATAGTGGCCGAGGATGCCGATCTTAACCATGCAATTCCTGCCATAGTTTTTGGAGCAGTGGGAACAGCTGGCCAACGTTGTACCTCTACCAGACGTTTGATCGTACATGAAAGTCAGTACGAATCACTTTTAGAGAAATTAAAACAGGCCTATGGACAGCTACGTATAGGAGACCCTTTAGATCAAAACAATCATGTAGGCCCACTAATTGATACCATGGCAGTGGAAGCTTATAAAAATACAGTAAAGACGGCCCAAGAGCAGGGCGGACAACTTGTTTATGGAGGCAAAGCCCTAGAAGGTGACAAGTATGCTTCTGGATGTTATGTGATGCCAACGATTATCAAAGCCAAAGCAGATATGGCCATAATGAAGCATGAAACCTTTGCCCCTATTCTTTATGTAACATCTTACAAAGACCTATCTGAGGCCATTAACATCCAAAACAATGTGCCCCAAGGACTGTCCTCTTCCATTTTTACCCTGAATATGAGAAAAGCAGAGACCTTTCTGTCACACTCAGGTTCCGATTGTGGGATTGCAAATGTTAACATAGGTACCTCAGGTGCGGAAATTGGCGGAGCTTTTGGCGGTGAAAAAGAAACGGGTGGTGGACGTGAAAGTGGTTCCGATTCTTGGAAAGCCTATATGAGAAGACAGACCTGCACGGTAAATTACAGTTCAGACCTACCCTTGGCGCAGGGAATAAAATTTGACTTATAGTAGGCGTTATTTAAAGTTACCTTTTTTATAATGGATAATACTAGGTAATATAACCTAGTTCGTAGCAATATGGCGGTTCAATCCGTAGTTATCCAAATTTGATATACTAAGAACTGGGCTTTCAAGCACTTGGAGGCCCTGTTTATTTTAGTGGACCATTATATAATTGATATATAATTCTAAAAGTCCATTGCCCAATTGAATTTTAAGGGGTGTTAACCCAATTCTATACTAATAAAATGCGCCGAAAATTTAAAGTGAGATGTCTCTTCGCCAAGGAATAAAGTCGTCTTGCCCCATGGCCTTTGTTTGTATTCTCCCACTGGCAACTTCAATTAGTAATTCCAACAATTCTTCACCGCATTGCTCAATAGAGCTTATTCCTTCAATAACCGTTCTAGCATTAAAATCTAAAATATCCCCCATTCTATTAAAGAGATGGCTGTTGGAGGACACCTTAACAACTGGTTCCACAGGGTTACCTTTAGGGGTTCCCAACCCAGTAGTGAACAATATCAAATTAGCTCCCGAAGCCACAATTCCAGTAGTTGACTTTAAATTCTAAAAATGTGGAGCACTGACAGTTTTCTGGGCTACTATGCATCTCTCTATAGACATGACTTCTTTAATAATTTCAAAAAATAAGGTAAAAAGATTCCGTTAAAATTACCCTGCGAAAATCAAAAATAGAGGATCAATTAATTAATATCAGGACGATTATAAATACTAGGGCCCGCATCCCAAACCCATCTAAAATTAGCTTCGATTTGAACAAAATCATGCATAATGCATGTCTTTAACCCTGTATATACTTCTATATATACAACATGAAATGTACCGTTCACATCATTTATTGGTAAACAAATATGTTATTTAATTACTTTGATTCACGTTGAACTCATAAATCCCCCATTATGAAATTAAAAAGTATAATCGTGGACGATTCCTATATGCAGCGAATTGCCATAGCTAAATTAGTTAACGAACACCCTAACCTTACATTAATAGCCGAGTACAACCAACCTGTTGAAGCAATTAACGGCATCAAAAAAAGTGACATCGATGTTGTTTTTCTTGACGTGGAAATGCCGATCATCAATGGGTTTCAGCTTTTGGAATCCTTAGATAACCCTCCTCAGGTTATATTGATTACAGGTAATCCCAACTATGCTCTTAAAGCCTTTGACTATGAGGTAACCGATTACCTCTACAAACCCATCTCCATGTCCCGTTTTAATGCCGCCATAAAAAGAGCAGTGGTAAATCATGAGCATACACTGAAATTGAATGAAGAGGAAGAATATATCTTCGTTAAAAGTAACCTCAGACAACGCAAAGTTATTCTTAACAATATAAAATGGATCGAAGCTCTTGGAGATTACATTAAGTTGATTACCGATGAAGGTACCATCGTGATTCTCTCTACCATGAAGTCTTTTGAACAAAAATTACCAAAAGGGAAATTTATGAGAATACATAAATCCTACATTGTGAACTTGGAAAAAGTAGAAAGATATAATAGTAAGTCTATTACGGTTGATGGTAGTCAGGTGCCTTTGAGTAGAAATAAGAAAACTGAATTTATGGAGACGCTTTATAATCAATAAAATCTATTAGGCTGTTAATTACCAACCTCCCTCTAACGGCCGAATCAATATTCTCAATAACTGAATTATAAATAAATCTATTTGGGAAACTTGTAAAAATGTGCCGGGAGTATTATGGTTTCTTCATAATTTGAGATCTAGGTTTAATAATTATGTACTTTTAAATCATCTAAGAGCAGCTTTGCTTATTTTTTACATAATCAACATTTTAGAAAGATCTACGCTATTGCTTTCTGTGCTAGTTTGGCTAGATTAAAACTACTTTTTGTCAAAGATTTGGTTTAAGATTCATTTTACCCCTACCTTAACTATGGCGGTCTATTTAATTATATATAGATTTTAACCTACTTCTAAATTGGGTTAATTAACTTTTTAATATCCAATTTTTAGTCCCAATGGAAAGAGATTGTAACCAAATTGAATGCCGTAATTGCATTTTATTGCAAATGCATTATATTATCAATAACAACTCAATATATTACACTTCTATAAATATTAATACATATGTCAACCCAAATTGCCGATGAATTTAATAATGAACAGACAATTTTTGATCTCGCCCCCTTTCCCATGTGGATTTATGATCTTGAAACATACCGTTTCCTAAAAGTAAACAATGAGGCCATTAGACACTACGGATATAGCGAGGATGAATTTCTCAAAATGACCATTAAGGACATTCGACCAATGGAAGATATTCCAAAGCTCAGAAAAGCGGTCAAAGAAGCTTTAATGAGAACTGAACGATATAAAGAAAGCCTTTTCCGGCACCGAAAAAAAGACGGGAGCATCATGTTTGTTCAGATAAAGAGCAACCTGATTAATTACCATGGACAAAAGGCAGAGATCGTTACAGCTATTGATCTATCTGAACGCCATGAACAAGAACAAAGGTTAAAAACCCAAAAGGAGTATTTGAGGGCGATTGATAACATCAATCAATTATTGTTAAAAACAAATGAATGGCTTAAGACTTTAAAAACGTGTTTTAAAATTGTGGGAGAGACAATTGAGGTGGATCGTATATGCTATTTTATAAAGCACCCGCAACGACAAACGTTATCTCAAAAGTTGGAATGGTCTCGAGATAGCATAGATCTTCTGATCAATGATCCTGATCTTCAAGACATCCCTTTTTCTCAGCTAGCAATTTATATGGAACCTCTCCTGAATCAAAGACATTTTGAAGCAATAGTTGAAGAACTCCCTCCATCCTCCACCCAAGAGATTTTAACGCAGCGGAAGACCTTGTCTACACTGGTATTCCCAATATGGGCAAATGATGAATTTTGTGGTATAGTTGCTTTTGACAAATGCCGTCAAAAACAATCTTTTAATGAAGATGAGTTTCAATTTCTCCAAACGCTTTGCTCTAATCTTAGACACGTTATTAAGAGACAGCGGGCATATGAAAAACTAACCTACAGTGAAGGGAAATTCAAATCATTGATAGAAAAAGGTAAAGATCTAATTGGAATAATAGATGAAAAAGGAAATTATAAGTATGTAGCCCCTACCTCCAAGACTGTTTTAGGCATTGCTCCTGAGGAGTTCATAGGGAAAAATGCCTTTGACTTTATACACGAAGAAGATATACCTCGCTTAATGAAGGACTTAAATAAAGTCCTGAAATCGAAGTACGTTTCTACTGAGCCATATCGTTTTATAGACGCAGAGGACAACTGGCGATGGCTCCGAACAGAAATAGTAAATCATCTTAACACCCCTTTGATCGAGGGAATAGTTGCCAACACTCATGACGTAACTGCAGAGATGGAGAAAAAAATAGTTGATGATTTGGCAACCACCTTAACCTTAGCTATTGGTCAACCGGGCTCACTGGTGTCATGTTTCAATGAGGCGTTAAATAGCCTAGTATGTCTATCTAAAATTAGCGTTAGTGAGATTTGGCTGGCTTCTACTGATAATACTAAATTGGACCTAATTTCAAAATCCTGTCAAGATAAAAGATTCAACACCTTTTATCAAAACTTCAACAACATAACGTCTATAGAAAAAGGACGGGGGCTCCCTGGGGAAATTTGGAATGAACAAAAAACGTTAACCTGGAAAGACATTCATATAAATAAAAACTTCCTTCGTTCAAAAGCGGCAAGGGCAGCTAACTTAAAAACGGGTATAGGCATTCCTATTATGTACAATAATGAATTCTTGGGGTGTGTAATTTGTTTTTCCGAATTTAAGGAAGGTGAACTTACTAAGCAGGTTAGCCTAATCTCCCAAGTAAGTGAACAACTTGGAGCTGTTATCAAACACAAAGTAACCGAAGAGGAGTATCGAAACTTTTTTAACATATCCCCTGATCCACATTGCATTATAGGATTTGATGGAAAGATTAAAAAATTTAACAAAGCTTTTACTGAATTACTCGGCTACAAGGAAAATGAGTTGCTAAACCAACCCATATTTCAATTCATTCATCATGAGGACCTGGACAAATCTATAGAAAAACTAGAAAAATCTATCCAAGAAAGCAAAAGTTTAGGTTCATTTGAAGCTAGGTTCCTAAATAATAAGGGCCAAACAAAATGGTTGTCATGGGCGGACACTGTAATCCCTGAATCGAAAGTTTTTATTACGGTGGCTAAAGACATAACAGATCAGAAAAACGCTGAACAAAAATTAAACAGGGCATATGGGCGGCTCAAAACAGCCCAAAAAATTGCCAAGATCGGGTATTGGATAAGGGAATTGCATCCAGAAGTCCATATCTGGGGTGACGAAACGTATAAAATTTACGAATTAACACCACAAAATTTCACCCCTAATATGGAAAATATTTCTAAACTATTTCATCCAGAGGATAGATACTTGATCAAAAGAAATCCCATTACGTACCTTGAACCCGGAAAAGTTCAAAGTTACGAGCACAGAATCATTACCGGTACGGCCAAGGTTAAATGGGTACATCAGGAAGTGCGCCTTGTGACCAGCGATAATGGAAGTCCCCTCCGAATCGAAGGTACAATTCAAGACATTACAGAGAGAAAAAAATATGAAGAACAATTATCCATAAGCAATGAAAGGTTCAAATTGGCCATGCTAGCGAGTAACGAGCTCATATGGGAAATTGACCATCGAAAAGGAAAAATTATCAGAGGAAAAAGTTACAAGAAAGCTTTTAAATATGGTAAGAGTGAAACTTTTTCAAAAGTTAATTCCTGGTTTATCAGTATTCATGACCAAGATCGAGACAGGGTATGGAACTCTATTAATAAAGCGCTCAAAAATAAGGCCATAAAATCATGGAAGGCAGAATATAGGGCACGATCTTCTAATGGATCAATCTCATATTTCGTTGATCGATGTTATATACTTCGAGACAAAGAAGGAAACCCAATCCGGTCCGTAGGATCTACTCTGGATGTTACGGCTTCGCGCCAACAATTGGAACGAATCAAAAAACAAAATGAAAACCTTCGTGAAATTGCTTGGTTGCAATCCCATGTAGTCCGTGCTCCGCTTGCAAGAATAATGGCCTTAGTAAACCTCTACAACGAACTAGATGGAGGTGGTAAGTCACTTGACGAAATAATGGGAATGATTACAAACTCTGCCAATGAATTGGATGAAGTTATACATCAAATTACAGATAAAACAAACAAGATTAAAGATAAAGATACGCGGAGTTTGGATCATGAAGATTCCAGCTCAAAAAGTGTATAAGTTATAAAGTTTATATATCGTACAATGTATGCACTTTGATACCGCCTTTTTTCTTACGGAACTTTGCCCACCAAAATACGGAAAG
>CAXAVP010000015.1:0-32994 GCA_963972175.1 uncultured Arenibacter sp. | reverse complement strand
GAGCAAATTTTCGCTATCGACTTTACCACCGATGGTATATACGGAGATGCTGCTACCCAGCGAACGGACGATTACAATCCTAGATTACGGGATGAACCAAGTAATAGAAATGCCCGTCCCGGTGGTGCTGGGACTCCCACTAATTGGGAGTTGTTACAAGCGGATCTTCAGGCCATAGATCAGGATATGAGTGGGTATGGTTGGGCTGTCCCTCTTCCCGAAATAGCCGATAAGGCCAATTGGGACGCTGATGACCTTAGGTACGATGCAACCATAGTTACCGAATATTTGGGGTATGAATTATCCTTCCCCTACTTTAGAAAGAATTGGAATTTGAACAACTCTTCTCCAAGAGGAAATCACAATGAGAATTATATAGTATTTCGTTTGGCCGATATTTATTTGATGGCAGCAGAAGCAGAAAACGAATTGAACGGCCCCGATAATGCCTATTTTTATGTGAACAAGGTTCGTGAGCGTGCCTTTGAGCCAGACAAGCCTTGGTCAGGTATGTCGCAATCGCAGTTTAGGGAAGCCATGTATGACGAGCGTAAATATGAGTTGTGTACGGAGGGTTATAGAAGAATGGATTTGATCCGATGGGGTATTTTGTTGGATGTGGTACGCAATGTACAACACAGATCCTTTAATAATCCAGGGGATAATATAAAGCCTCATCATGTTTTGTTACCAATTCCACAAGACGAGATATTATTAAATCCAAATCTTTTAAATTCGGATCCAACTAATAACGGGTACAGATAATACACCTTACAAAGTAACCACCATGGGACATGATTTTCTTGTCCCATGGTATTTTTTATATCTACCAATTATGAGACAATTCTCTTATTTAGTGCCCTTTTTATTCATGATCAGTGTATTGTCCTCTTGTAAAAACAAGGGGGGAGTTCCTGGTGTAACAGGGGAGGAACCTGCCTTGAATCAGGTAAATAAACCTAATATCATTTATATTTTGGCCGATGATTTGGGTTATGGTGACCTAAGCGCATATGGTCAGCAGAAGTTTAGCACGCCCAATATAGATAAGTTGGCAAGGGAAGGCATGCTGTTCACCCAACATTATTCCGGTAGTACGGTATGTGCTCCGTCCAGGTCTGCACTATTGACCGGAATGCACACTGGGCATACCTTTGTCCGTGGCAATAAAGAAATTCAACCGGAAGGGCAGTATCCCATTCCGGACAATACGTTTACCATGGCCGAGGCCATGAAAAAAGCGGGTTACGTTACCGGTGCTTTTGGTAAATGGGGATTGGGTTACCCAGGTTCTGAAGGAGATCCGTTGAATCAAGGTTTTGATACCTTTTTTGGATACAATTGCCAGCGGTTAGGGCATAATTACTACCCGCGACACCTATGGGCCAATAAGGATTCCTTGGTGCTAGAGGATAATTCAGGAAAGAAAAAAGGGGTATATGCACCCCAACTAATTCATGAAAAGACCTTGGACTTTATAGAATTTAACAAGGACAATCCTTTTTTCCTTTACGTTGCTTCCATTATACCGCATGCGGAACTGGCAGCCCCGGAGGAAATATTAAAAAAATACAAGGGCAAATTCCCCCCTGAAAAAGCTTATAAGGGTATAGATGGCGGTCCCGATTATAGAAAAGGACCCTATGAATCCCAAAAAGAAACCCATGCTGCCTTTGTTTCTATGATCCACATCTTGGACAACCAAGTGGGGGAGATTATGGCCAAATTGGAAAAACTGGGGATAGCAGACAATACCATTGTAATGTTTACTTCGGATAATGGCCCGCATATGGAAGGTGGAGCCGATCCAGAGTATTTTAACAGCAATGGACCTTTTAAAGGAACCAAACGGGATCTTTATGAAGGAGGTATACGTGTTCCTTTAATTGTGAAATGGCCAGGGCAAGTAAAGCCAAATACCAGAACAGATCATGTTTCGGCATTTTGGGACGTTTTTCCAACTATTTCCAATATTGCCAATTTGGAAGTGCCACAGTCCTTGGATGGTGTTTCCTTTTTACCTACCCTCTTGGGCCAGGAAAAAGATCAAAAAGAACATGAATATTTGTATTGGGAATTTCATGAAAAAGGAGGTAGACAGGCCATTCGAAAAGGGAATTGGAAGGCTGTTAAATACAATGTATTCGGCTCTTCTGATTCACCTATAGAACTGTATGATCTGGATACCGACCTGGGAGAAGAGAATGACCTTGCCAAGGATTATCCCAAAGTAGTAGAGGAGATGAAAAATATTCTTGAAGAAGCTAGGACCCCCTCAGAGGTATTTACCTTTGACCAGGGTACCTATCTAAACGTAAAATAGTAAGTTGGATATTGTGTTAGTAAATTAGTTTTTTTAATTGCTAAGGGGCGCCATATTTTGGGAGCCCCTTTTGTATGTTATGCACTGTCCATGTGGTCCAAGGTATATAAGTACGGGAATATTAGGATGAGGCCTAAGTAAGGATTGCCAGTGTAACACTCCCTCACATAGAAATTAAGTCAACTGTAAAAAAATAAGAGGTAATATTGAATATATTAGTCGTTTAAAAAAAAGTTCCATGATAAAAACAAACCTAAAAACTATTAGCGTGCACAAAATCCTACTTAAAAATATGCCTCTACTTCTGGCTATGGTGCTTTTTACCTCGGGAGGCACGGCACAGAATTCAGGTACATTGGCCGTAGATAAGCAAAAGCCCAATATTATCTATATCCTTGCCGACGATTTGGGATATGGGGATTTAAGTAGTTTTGGCCAAAAGAAATTTTCAACGCCAAACATAGATAAATTGGCCAAACAGGGTATGGTTTTTACCCAGCATTATTCCGGGTCTACGGTTTGCGCCCCTTCCAGATCTGCATTGATGACAGGGCAGCATACAGGGCATACTCCCATAAGGGGCAACAAAAAGGTGCCATTGCCTGCACAGAGTGTTACCTTGGCAGAGGTATTAAAGGAAGAGGGCTATGCTACAGCTGCCTTCGGTAAATGGGGAATGGGAAAGGTTGGATCTGAAGGAGACCCCTTAAAACAAGGTTTCGACCATTTTTATGGATATAACAATCAGTCTTTGGCCCATAATTACTATCCTTATTTTCTATGGGATGATGATCAGAAAGTGACTTTGGAAGGTAATAAGGGAAAAGGAACAGGGGAATATGCCCCGGAACTTATACATAGGAAGGCGCTACAGTTTATTGATGAAAATAGGGACAGTCCCTTTTTTCTATATTATCCATCTATCGTGCCCCATGCCGAACTGTTTGCACCCAAGGAATATATGGATAAATATATAGGTGCTTTTAATCCGGAAAGTCCGTATAAGGGAGTTGATGAAGGGCCTAGATACAGAAAAGGCCCTTACGGATCCCAAGAATTTCCACATGCTGCCTTTGTGGCCATGGTCAACCTTTTGGACGATCAAGTAGGGGAAATTATGGAAAAGGTTGATCAACTGGGATTAAGGGATAATACCATAATAATATTTACATCAGATAACGGGCCACATAAGGAAGGTGGCGCAGATCCTGACTATTTTGATAGTAATGGTATTTACAGGGGCTACAAACGCGATTTGTACGAAGGCGGAATTAGAGTCCCCATGATTGCGAGTTGGCCTGGCGTAATTGAAAATAATACTAAAACCGACCTTATTTCGGCCTTTTGGGATGTCCTGCCTACTATGGCCGACTTATTAGGTGTTGAACTGAATGGCGAATTGGACGGGATATCTTTTTTACCAACCCTTCTGGGTAAAAAGAAGCAGCCAAAACATGACTATTTGTATTGGGAATTTCATGAACGTGGAGGTAGACAGGCCCTGCGATCTGGGAAATGGAAATTAATTAGATATAATGTCAATAAAGAGGGGGATTATGAGCTGTATAATATAGAGGAAGACCCTAGTGAAACCAAGAATATTATTGATGACCATCCCAAAAAGGCCAAGGCGCTTATAAAGCAACTAAATAAAAGTAGAACGCCCTCTAAGGAATTTCAGTTTAAATAATTGGTCATAAAAGCATAATGAAAAGAGGAAAATTTCTAGAGATTACAATACTCCAAATGAATAGAAATTTGAAGTTGGGCCACATCTTGGTCTGTACATTGCTTAGTTCTTGTTTTGCATTTTCGCAGGAAAAGGAGGTGGTAGAGGTAGAGATTCTAACGTATAAGGAGTTCCAGGCCCTTCACAATTTTGCGGCTTCCGATGCATGGGCTGCCCAGTATACGGGTTTATGGACAAGTAGTAAAAAGAACCAAATGGCCAATTGGTTGTTTAGTATGGAATGCGATGCCAACGGTTCTCCAAAAGGAATAGGATTGTCTGCTTGGCGTTTTAATATAGGGGCAGGGAGTACAGCCCAAGGCGATGAAAGTGGTATTAAGGATCCTTGGAGGAGGGCCGAAGGTTTTTTACAGGATGATGGAAGTTATGATTGGGAAAAGCAGGCTGGACAACAATGGTTTTTACAGGCGGCAAAGCAGCGTGGGGTAGACCAATTTATTGCATTTGTCAATAGTCCACCTGTACAGTTGACAAGAAACCATAAGGCACATTCCAGTGATGGTTTGGAGGCAAATTTGTCTAAGGACAACTATGTGGATTATGCCAATTTTCTAGTCAAGGTGCTAAAACATTTTAAGGAAAGTAAATCTATAGATTTTGATTATATAAGTCCGTTCAATGAACCGCAGTGGGAATGGAAAGGCGGACAGGAAGGTTCGCCTTGGAACAACGACGAATTGGCCAATGCCACTAGGGTAATCGATTCGGTGTTCCTACAGCAAAAAATAGATTCCAAAATAGAAATTACCGAAGCCGGTCAAATAGACTATTTAACGGGGGAAAAAGAAAAGTATCCCAATAGGAGCAACCAGATTACTGCTTTTTTTAGTCCTGAAAGCCCTGATTATTTAAGGGATTTAAAATCCTTGGCCCCAAAGATAGCAGCACACAGTTATTTTACTACCTGGGATATTTCAAAGCTCAAAAATAAAAGGGAACGGATTGCCGAAAAACTAGGGGAATATCCTTCCTTGGGATATTGGATGAGCGAATACTGTATTTTGGAGAACAATAAGGAGATCAAGGGAAAAGGTAGGGATTTTGGGATGAAGACAGCACTCTATGTAGCCCGCCTTATCCATGCCGATCTCACTATTGCCAATGCCAGTGCATGGCATTGGTGGTTGGCTATGAGTCCGTACGACTTTAAGGACGGACTCATTTATGTTGATAAGGATACTGAGGATGGAAACTTCTATGGCTCCAAATTACTTTGGGCATTGGGGAATTACTCAAGGTTTATCAGGCCAGGGGCCAAAAGAGTCTCGGTTGCCTATGACAATTTTAATACGGTGGAGAACCTAAAGGATGGGGTGCTGCTGTCCGCTTATAAAAATACGGATGATAGTGTAGTATTGGTTGTAATAAACCAACAGGATGCTCCAATGCTTTTAAAATTGAATTTAGACATACCATTAAATTCCAACATTGAGAGTTATGTTACCAGTGAATCTTACAATCTTAGTAAAATGCCAGATGCTCAATTTGGGAATAGTACTATACAGGTCTTAGGTAAATCGCTTACCACATTTGTTTTCAATAAAGCAGATTAATGCTAATTTGCCCAAACCATTTTTAACAAGACAAAAAAAAACTTAACGGCTTATGCTTCATAAAAAACCGACTTCAAAAATTATATTCGCCCTAATGCTGTTAGTGGGCATAAATACGCTAATCGCCCAAGGGAATGTATCAGCTGAAGTTGCTAGGGAAAGCAAAAAGCCCAATATCATTTTTATCCTTACCGATGACCTGGGGTATGGGGATCTTGGTGTATTGTTTCAAAATATGAAGGCTAGGGAAAAGGGTTCTTCCCATCCCCGGGAGTATACGCCCAACCTGGATCAAATGGCGGCTGAAGGCGCCTTGATGTCGCAGCATTATTCTGCCGCACCGGTCTGTGCCCCATCCAGGGCCTCGCTGTTGTTGGGCCGTAGCCAGGGTCATGCCAATATCAGGGACAATCAGTTCGACAAGGCCTTGGACAATAACCATACCTTAGGGTCTGTATTGCAAACTGCAGGCTATACCACTGCGGCCATTGGGAAATGGGGCTTACAGGGCAAAGGAGGCAAGGCACCCAATTGGACGGCACACCCCCTAAATAGAGGATTCGACTATTACTTGGGGAATATACGCCATGGTGATGGCCATGAGCACTATCCCAAAGAAGGAATTTATAGGGGCAGTAAGGAAGTGTATGAGAATAGGACCAATATAGCCGATGATCTTGATAAGTGTTATACGACCGACCTATTTACGGCGGCTGCCAAGAAATGGATTGTCGATTTCAAGAGAGGGGAGGATGGCGACAAGCCCTTTTTTATGTATCTGGCCTTTGATACCCCCCATGCCGTTCTAGAGTTGCCTACACAAGCCTATCCTGCAGGTGGTGGGTTGAATGGTGGATTACAATGGTTGGGGGAGCCAGGGAAAATGATCAATACTGCTTCGGGAGAAGTGGATTCTTGGATGCACCCTGATTATGCCAATGCCACCTATGATGAAGATGGTAATGAGAATACTCCTCAAGTGGCCTGGCCAGATGTCTATAAGCGATATGCCACGGACACTAGACGGATAGACGATGCAGTGGGCGATATCCTGCAGCTTCTCAGGGATTTAAATATTGATGATAATACTATGGTGGTATTTACTTCTGACAATGGTCCGTCCAAGGAGTCGTATATAACCAATGAACCAATTTCGCCTAGCTTTTTTAAAAGTTTTGGCCCCTTTGATGGTATAAAGCGCGATTGTCTGGAGGGCGGAGTGCGCATGCCAACATTGGCAATTTGGCCAGGGCATATCCCGGCAGGAAGACAGATAGAAATCCCTAGTATATCCTATGACTGGATGCCTACCTTCGCACAGATGGCCGGCCTACCGGCACCAGCCATTTCAGACGGGGTATCCTTGTTACCTTCCTTACTGGGAGAAGGCAAACAGCCTAATAGTAATATCTATATAGAGTACTTTCAGCCTGGCAAAACACCGGAATATGCTGATTTTATTCCGGAGCACCAAGGGCGCCGTCGCAACCAAATGCAGATGGTGCGTTTAGAAGATTACGTTGGCTTGCGCTATGATATTACATCCCAGGATGATGATTTTGAAATTTATAATGTGGTAAAAGATCCCCAACAGACACAGAATCTGGCCCTGGACCCAAAATTGGCTTTGTTGCAGCAGCAGATGAAGGATAAAACTTTGCGTTCCCGTATGCCAAACAATACGGCTTTACGGCCCTACGATGATGCCCTTGTTCCTGCAATTCCTGAGCGGGAATTGGAAGGAGGTATAAAATGGAGGGCTTATGAAGGCAGTTTTCCATGGGTGCCACAAGTAAGCACGCTCAAGGAGTCTAATTCAGGAGAGGAAAAGGAGTTGAGCGCGGTGATACAGCACAGTCCAAAGGCGGGGACCATTCTTTTGGAGGGCTACCTAAATGTTCCGGTTGACGGTGACTATACCTTTTATGTCTCGGCCAATTCGGCAGCCGTTCTTAGAATCCATGATGTTGCAGTGATTGATGCGGACTATGAATACTTTAGAAACGCACCCAAAAGTGGAGATATTAAACTTAAGGCAGGCCTACATCCTTATCGCTTATATTATACACCAGGTCCTAAAGGAAAACCATCCTTGAAATTGGAATGGAGTGGGCCTGGGATAGAGAAAGGTACTATTCCGTGGGAGGTATTTTTTCAGCCCAAATAAGGCCTTTGTTTTGCTTTCTTGAAACTAAAAAGAATAAAAAGTACGGCTTCCACCTTGGAACCGAGGTTTTCGGTAAGGATCTTGAAGGCCCTTGTAATATGGCCTTCCACAGTTTTTATAGAGATGTCGAGGTATTCGGAGATTTCCGTATGGGTGAGCCCTTCCTTCTTATTCATTAAAAATATTTCCCTGCATTTAGAGGGTAAATTATCAATTTCGGCATTCATTAATTTTATTAAGCCCTCCAATTCTTCTGGTTCTATTTCCGCCACCACATCAATAGCCTCAAAATATTTTTTCTCCAAATACAGCACAGGTTTAGTTTTTCTGTATTGACTGATAAACTCATTATAGACGGATTTATACAAATAACTCTTAATTGAAAAATCTGGATTAATTTTTTTTCTTTTGACCCATATTCTTACAAATACGTTTTGAACAATATCTTCGGCCAAGGCATGATCATGGCACAAAGACTGGGCATAGGCGCATAAGCGTTGGTAATATGTATCCATTAAAAAATCGTAGGATTTGCAATCACCTGAAATTAATCTTTCGGCTAAATATTGGTTTTTTAGGTGGTCCATTAAAATTGGTTATTCTCAATATTACAAAAATTTTTTTTTGAATATCGAAAAAAATACACAAAAAAATAGAGGGGTATGTAAAATTTGAACGTATTAGATGCATAATTGTTGAGTTAAAGATGGTCGAAATCGAAAAAACAATAATAAAGTTTCTCAATCAAGAGGCAAATTATTCCGAGTTGGAAAAACTGGAAGATTTACTTAAGACTGATAAAGGGTTGCGAGTCTTTAATAGTCTTGTTAAAACACAATATATAAGTACGCTTTCCATGACAGAATACGATGTAAATAAAGCTAAAGCGTCAATTAAAGACAGGCTTAAAAAGGACAAGAAGGTAACCAGAATAAACTTGTATAAGAGAACGGCCGTTGCAGCTTCAGTAATGCTGATACTTGGTATGACTTTTTATCTAGGATACTATACTGATCAAAGAAGTGGACCAGAAGTTGTTCAAGTTCCTCCAACAATTGTAGCGGGCACCGATAAGGCTATCCTTACCCTTGGAAACGGAGATGAGGTGGCACTGGAAAAAGGGAAAAAATTTCAATCCGGTGGGGTGAGTAGTAATGGGGAGGAATTGGTCTATGCTGAAAAAAAACATAATAATGAAGTTGAAAAAGAACAGTTGTATAATTATTTGACCATTCCTCGAGGTGGTCAATTTTTTATCAAATTGTCGGATGGTACAGAAGTGTGGCTGAATTCAGAAACCAAATTAAAATATCCAGTGACATTTGCCGAAGGTCTAACCCGGAAGGTGGAACTAATTTATGGGGAGGTCTATTTTAAGGTTTCGCCCAGTACAGAGCACAAAGGCGCTGGGTTCCATGTGCTTACTAAAAGCCAAGAAATAGATGTACTTGGTACCGAGTTTAATGTTAGGGCCTATAATAATGATCAAGTTATGGCCACTACCTTGGTGGAAGGCAAAATAAGAATTAAAAAAGGTGAATTAAGTGAAACATTAAAGCCTAATCAGCAAGCTAAAATTAGTCAGGATAGTGATCAAATAGATATTCAGGAAATAGATGTGTCCCAAGAAATTTCATGGGTCAACGGATTATTTGCCTTCAATGAAAAACCCTTGGAAGAAATAATGACAGTACTTTCTAGATGGTATGATACTGAGGTGGTATTTGAGAATGCCAAACAAAAGAGCTTTGTTTTTACAGGAATATTGGAAAGAACAGTAGCGGTAGAAGATATTCTTAAACTGGTAGAGGCCACTAGTGAGGGGCAGTTACAATTTGAAATTAACAAGAAAACAATTAGTATTAAATAAAAAAAAGGAAAAGGCCAGCACCTTCCACAGCAACGGCCTTTGTCCAAGTAGATCAATTAAAACAATGTTTAACTAAACCATCACAAATTTATGAAAATTAAATTTACCAACCGACCACCTTGCCTATATGGTAGGGTTCTATTACGATTTATTATGAAATCCATTATTTTCCTCTTTTGTTCGATTTCATTTGCATTTAGTCCCTTTAATGGTGAGGCCCAAAACGCCGAGATCATCATCGATTCTGATGTTACCTTAAACGTCAAACAGGTATTTCGGCTAATCAATAAGCAAACCGACTATAAGTTTATTTATCGCCATGACCTCATCAAGACCTCGCCAAATATTGACTTAAAAAAGGGGGTAATTAAGGCTGGGGATTTATTGGATAAAGCTCTATCTCCTTTGAGTTTTACATATAAATTCACGGAAGGAGGAACCATAGTAGTGAAAAAAAGTCCAACCCCTACCCCGGATAGTAGTTTAAGGAAGACATTGGATAATAAAATACAATTTCAGGTAAGTGGGACTGTGACAGATAAGGAAGGCGAGCCTTTGCCAGGGGCCAGTATTGTAGAAAAAGGTACTACCAATGGTACACAGACCGATTTTGACGGTAATTTTTCAATGGAAATAGCTAGTGAAAATGCCATTCTAGTAGTTTCCTATATTGGATTTGCAACTAAAGAAGTTCCTCTTAACGGACAGAATAATATTGTAATTGGCATGGACGAGGATGCCGCTGGATTGGAAGAAGTGGTAGTGGTAGGTTATGGAACACAGAAAAAGGAAAACCTTACAGGTTCTGTGGCAACAGTTAGCTCAGAGGAACTGATACAAAGGCCTTCGGCCAATGTTGAGAATTTACTTCAGGGTAGAGTTCCTGGCCTTCAGGTTTCATCTTCTTCAGGTAAACCGGGAGATGAAGGAAACACGTTGCGCATAAGGGGAGTAGGAACATTTAGCGGGGCCGGGAGTAATCCTTTGGTATTAATTAACGGAATTAGTGGTGATATGACCAATCTAGATCCAAATGATATAGAATCTGTTTCAGTACTAAAGGATGCTGCTTCAAGTGCCATCTATGGAGCCAGAGCTGCCAATGGGGTTATTTTGATTACCACAAAGCAAGGTAAGGCAGGTAGTCTCGTTATTGACTATCACGGCAATATTCAGGTGCAAAGTGCCAGTAGGTTGCCAGACTTGTTGTACAATTCGGCAGACTATATGCAATTTTGGAACGAAGCTAGGGTAAGGAATGGTCAAGCCCCGCATTTTACCCAAGCTGAAATAGATGGCTTTAGGAACAACCCTAATGATCCGGTGAATTATCCCAATTTCAATTGGATTGACCATACTTTTAATACTGCCATTGCACAAAACCAATCTTTCCGTATCAGTGGCGGGAACGAAAATACCGTTTTTAGTGCCTCGCTAGGTTATCTTGACCAACCTGGTATTACAAGTAATTATGAATATCAAAAATTTAATGGACGGGTAACCGTAGACTCCAGGCTGAACAATTGGATTAAGGTTGGAGGAGACATACAGTTTGTCAACAAGGACATAACAAGAAGTAATTGGGACAATAATGTGGACTATCAAATATTAGCCATTTACGGCGCGGGACCTAATTATACCCCTACGATGACTTTACCCGATGGAAGTACTGGATATGTAGCTCGATATAGTTCAGATATTGCAGAATGGACGGTTAGAAACCCTGATGCGCAAGATGCAAGTGGTCTTATGACAGAGACTAGATATAATGTTCTCCCCCAATTTTATAGTGAGATTAATATAACTAAAGATTTGACTTGGAATTCCAAGTATGCCCTTACTATTGATAATAATCAGTATAAGAATCACGAGCATGCGGTAGACAACTATTACTTTAAAGATGGTTCGTACGCCCATAACAATGCCACATGGCGGCTAGGTGTAGAGGACAGATGGACCACTAGCAAGTTGTCTACCTTTTATTCTACCTTAAATTTTACAAAGACCTATAAAGATCACAACATTAATGTTTTGGCAGGTTATAATCAAGAAGGCTTTAAGGACAGATATCTTAGAGGCCAGAGAATAAACTTTCCTACCAACGATCTAAAAGAATTGGACGCCGGTGCTTCCAATGGCCAATCTACCGGAGGTGGGGCCACGGAATGGGCAATACAGTCATATTTTGGGAGAATTAATTATGATTATCAGGGCAAATATTTACTTGAGGCTAATGCAAGATACGACGGAACTTCAAGAATTTCGCCGGACACACGATGGGGATTCTTTCCTTCCCTGTCTGCTGGGTGGAGGGTATCAGAAGAAGCCTTTATGGAAAATGTGGATTGGTTGGACAATTTGAAAATCAGGGCTTCCTGGGGACAATTGGGGAACCAAAATGTAGGAAACTATCCCTATCAAGAGGTTTTGTCCACCACTTCCTACCCATTTATATCCCCAGACCCAGGCGTAATTCAAAACCGTATGGTGGATCGTAATCTAAAATGGGAAACTACCACCATGACGGATATTGGTGTTGATTTTAGTATGCTCAATGGGTTGTTTAGCTTTACTTTTGACTGGTATGACAAAGTTACCGATGATATCCTTTATCAAATTCCGGTACCAGCAAGTATAGGCCTGTCTGCCCCAACAGTGAACTTTGGTAAAATGAAGAACACGGGTGTCGATCTTGTAGTAGGCAGCCAGAAAAGTTTTGGTGATTTTTCTTATAGCGCTAGTATTAATTATTCCAGTTACAAAAATGAAGTGTTGGAAATTTTGTCTCCTACCTATGGAAAAACTACCACACAGGTAGGTCTTCCTTTTAATTCTCATTATTTGGTGGAATTTGACGGAATATTTCAAAACCAGGCTGAAATAGACGCAGCTCCCGTACATCCTTTCAATCCTAAGCCGGGAGACCTAAGATTTAAGGATGCCGATAACAGTGGTACTATAGATGCCGGCGACAGGGTCGTCGTAGAAGGTGCCTATCCAAAATTCTTTTATGGGGGTAACCTTGACCTTAGATGGAAGAATTTTGATCTGTCGTTATTTTTCCAAGGAGTCGAAGGATCCAAAGCACATGTACAGACCTTGGCATGGGGCCTTACGCCATACATGCAAGGATCTCCTCCAACCGTTGATTTTGTGAACAATAGATGGACAGGCGAAGGTTCTACAAATTCACATCCAGCCATGTTTGTTACAGGATACGGACCTGTCACTGGAACACAAAATACTTACTGGTTGTTGGATTCTTCCTATTTCAGATTGAAGAACTTGTCTATCGGTTATAATGTACCTAAAGAACTATGTAAAACGATTGGGTTACAAGGCATTAATATATATATGTCCGGTGACAATTTATTTACAGTTACCAAGTGGCCGGGGTCTGATCCCGAAAAAGCTAATACGGGTTGGTTTACGGCCTATCCACAGTTAACAACATACACCATGGGCGTTAAATTGAAAATCTAACCTTAAAACATAATAAAATGAAGATATATATAAATAAGGAAAAGGTTCTTAGTGCCACAATTTTCCTATTAACACTTTTTACGCTTTCATGCGAGAATGATTTTTTGGATAAAAACCCTTTGTCAGAAATTTCTAGTCCAACTTTTTGGAATACACAGAACGATGCCGATATGGCTTTGGCTGGTTGTTATTCTCGCCTTAACAATTCAACCTTTAACTTTGAAAGTAAGATGAGTTTGGATGTTCTTGCCGGAGAGGCAAGTAATGGAAGTGGTAATGCCCAAAATATGGCCTTAGGACTTATTGAGTCCACATCGGGAGGACTTATTTCATCGGTCTATAATGATTGTTACAGGGGAATTGCATCATGCAATTTTTTCTTGGCCAACATTGATAAGACTCCTATCCCTACCAGTACTATAGAAGTATATAAGGCAGAGGTGTTATTTTTAAGGGCATTGTTTTATTTTACATTGACCGATTATTATGGAGGAGTGCCATTATATACCGAACCTTTCGAAAACATAGATGAGGCCAAGGTGCCGCAGAGTTCAAAAGAGGAAGTTATTGCGCAGGTTGTCGCTGATTTAGATGTTGCTATCGCTAACCTGCCTAATACAGATTACAGTAGCAACGGACATGCCGTGAAAGGCTCGGCATTGGCACTTAAATCGAGGGTACTGCTCTACCAAGGGGATTGGTCAGGTGCAGCGGCAGCGGCAAATCAGGTTATGACTGACGGGATGTTTAGCCTATCAGATGATTTCCAAAATATGTTCTTGGTATATGGTCAGGATGCCAATCCGGAGATAATGTTTTCTACCAGATATCTAAACCCTGATAATTCTAATCAACAAGATATTAGAATTGAATGGCATGGAGTTTGGAACCCTAGAGAGGAGCTTAGGGATGCCTTCGAATGTATAGACGGCCTGTCGATTAGTGAATCTCCCCTATATGACCCCGCCAATTATAAGTTAAACCGGGATCCAAGGCTTGAATATACGTTAAAACCATTTGATGACCCGGCCGTTAAGGGCTCAGGAGAAATTGTACCGTATGCCTATAACAATCCTTCTGTCACTGGGTATATGCCAACCAAGGGAGCCGATGTAGAAGCGCTACCCGTTGATTATGCTACTAGAAGTGAGCATGACTGGATATTGTTAAGGTATGCAGAGGTCTTATTGAATTTCGCTGAAGCTACAAACGAAATTAGCGGTCCTACGACTGAAGTGTATGATGCGGTAAACGCTGTACGCGGAAGGACAGGGATTGATATGCCGCCCCTCCCTGATGGATTATCAAAAGACGAAATGAGAGCCCGAATCTGGAACGAAAGAAGGGTCGAGTTTGCCTTGGAGGGGTTGAGATACAGCGATGTTAGAAGATGGAAATTAGCGGAGACTTATATTAATAGCTTGGTTGAGCCCAATAGTGGCACCCCGCGCGTATTTAATCCTTCAAAACATTATTTGTGGCCATTTCCACAATCTGAAATTGACGTAAACCCCAATTTACAGCAAAACCCAGGGTATTAATTCCTTGGAGAATAATAATTTCAGTATTTGAACAGAGAACATGAGGCTTTTACATGCCCTTAATCTAACCATAGATTAATTGCAAATTATAATAGTTGTTTTTGAGTTAGTTGCAAAAAGGGGACTGGATGAAACGCCAGTCCTTTTTTGATTTAATATGGATATGCGATGAATTTTTATAAAAAAAAATACTCTTTTTTTTATTGATATGCCTAGGTAAGGTTTTTTCCCAATCACAACAAAAACTACCTGATCTTTACAATATTGTTTGGCATGAACAAAGTCAGAATAGTTCTGAATCAATGCCACTTGTTGGAGGGGATATTGGATGTAATGTTTGGGTAGAAAACGGGGAGGTGCTATTTTATATCCAGCGCAGCGGCAGTTTAAGTGAAAACGGAGAGTTTTTAAAAATGGGCCGCTTCCGAGTAAAATTGAATCCAAATCCATTTGATGGGGAAAATGCTTTTAGGCAATAGTTAAAATTAGTCGACGGATATATTGAGATGGAATCAAAGAAGAAGGTTGGTTCAAACAGTTTAAATGTTAAAATTAAATTATGGGTTGATGTATATCGACCAATCTTAACCATAGATGTAGAATCAAATCAAAAAATAAATGCCACTGTTGAATACGAAAATTGGCGAACAGAAGATAAAGAATTGTCATTCGGAAAGGAACGCTTCGGGGCATTTGGCCTTGAAGGATATCCCGGAAAACTTGTCAGGACTAAAGACATTTTTGAACAAACAACCGATGGAATTTTATTTTATCACCGCAACCCTGATACTTTAGCCCCACATAAGTTCGGAGTGATATTTTAAATATAATTTTTATCTTCCGCTTTGCAATTTTCCCCGAGTATATAATATTATATATAGGAACATAGCCGAAAGTAATAAAACGCGATTTTTCGAGTGCGTTCATCAATGATTCAAAATTCGTATTGAATTGTTTCTATTTTTATAAAATGTTTAAAAAACAAGCTTATTATCCCTTGGTCTTTTTCTGTTTTTGGTTCTGCGGAACAGTTTTATCTGTTGCTCAAGAACCAACAACGACCTATGAGATAACACGATTTAAACTACCAATAGAAACCAATGCTACCGATATTTTGGAAGATGCCTATGGCTTTGTGTGGATTGCCACGACCAATGGATTGTGGAGATACGATGGGGGGAACTTTAAGAATTACATAAAAAATGAAAATGAGGCAACAAGTATAACGGATAATCATATTTCTTGCCTGTACGAAGACACTGAGGGTACACTGTGGGTTGGGACTTATGGAGGTGGCCTATTAAAGTACAATCGTGAATATGACCGCTTTCAAAGATTTGTCCATAATGCCACAGATCCGGAAAGTTTAAGTTTTAATGAGGTTAGGGTCATTTTTGAAACTTCAGGAAAGGAATTTTATGTGGGTACGGATGGGGGTGGATTGAACCGAATGGATAGGCGAAAAGGGACCTTTAAAAATTATGCACATGAGGTTAGTGATTCCTTAAGTATTAGTCATAACAATGTGCTCGCAATCGAGGAAGGGCCAAGAGACGCACTTTATGTAGGGACTTGGATTGGTTTGAATATTTTTGATCCCAAGACGGGAAAGTTCAAGAGGCTGTCCCAGGAGACAGAGGGTGCCGCACATTATTATCCAAATTTAGAGTTCTTTGAAGAATTGATCATATCCAATACAAAGCTATATACTTTTGATAATTCCAATGACTTTCACAGCTTAAATTTTTTATTTGAAAGGGCCAATTATATAAAAAAGGATTATGGCGGACATTGTTGGTTGCTGGAAAAGGATCAGATTGCCTTGGTGGATTCGGATTTTGAATTAAAGGAACATATCTCCTTGAATGATAGATTTGTAGATAATGGATTTAACCTTGTAAAGGTATTCCATAACAAGCTGTCAAATGAATCTTGGGTTCTGGATCAGAACGGGAATTTTTTTCTGGTAAAAAAATCTCCCGTAATATTCAACTATTTTCTGGAACCTAGAACAGAGGCGAAAATTTTTAAGACCGAGGAGAATTACTGGGTTTTTCAAGGAGGGGAAATTAAGATATTCGACAAAAAAAATCACAAACTAATAAGGATTTTAAAAGGGTTTATAAATCGGACCCATATAAGCTCGTTTAATGGCCAAAAGGTTTGGGTAGTGGACAGGAATAATATATATAAGTTTACCCCATCTGGTGAGCTTTTGCAAAAGTATCCCCGTGAACCTGGTGAATTGTTTGATGCCATGGAAAGCTCTGAAGGGTATATATGGACAGGGGAAGTATTGGGTGCAAGGGTTTTTGACCCTAAAACCAATTCCACTACCTATTTTGATTGTGACCCCAATAAACCTGAAGGAATAGGCTATTTTCATAGGGGTAATATTGTTTTTGAGGATTCGGAAGGACAGTTATGGATAGGTACCGATGGAGACGGCCTTAAAAAATATCTGCCTGAAACCAAGGAATTTTCACATTACCGCCATGAAATTGGAAATACGCAGACGATCAACAATAATTTTATAAACGCAATTTTTGAAGATAATGATCATGTTCTTTGGGTGGGGACCAATTCTGGTTTATGTAGTTTTAACCGGGAAACCAATGTTTTTACACAGCTTAACCATGATATTATAAAGGACAAGATCATAAATTCCATTCAACAAGATATGGATGGCAATTTATGGGTAGGCACCCCTAACGGTTTAATAAAGTTCAATTACACCGATAAAGAGCTTAGGATATTAAATAGTCAGGATGGATTAATATCCCACAAAATTGGCCTATCCAGTACCATGTTGGACAATGGCCATTTAGTTTTTGCCACGAACAAAGGTTTAATGGTTTTTGATCCCAAAAAGGTGGAACCCAGTAAAAACGTACCACCGGTTTATATAGCCAAACTTTGGGTAAATAATGAAATTGTGCAACCCAATAGTTCCTATATAAAGCGAAGTATAGAAGTTGAAGATAATCTGTATTTGGAGTATACGGATAAAAAAATTGAATTGGAGTTCCAAGCCATCCAATATGTAAATACCCAAAGATGTCAGTACTCCTATAAATTGGAAGGTTTTGATACCTCTTGGACCATTGCCAATGGGACAAAGGCAACATATACAAATTTACCCTCCGGGAATTATAAATTTCTTCTGAAAGCAAGTAATGAAGATGGGATTTGGAATACCAAAATCACTCATTTAAATATAGTGGTTACACCTCCGTTCTGGGAGCTGTTGTGGGTTCAGTTTATTTTTGTAAGCTTATTAATCCTTCTTCTGACATTTGTCCTATGGGGAATAATTAAACGGGAAAGAAAAAAGAATAAGTTCGCATTGGAAAAGGAAAGGGTCTATCAATTTGAAGAATTGGCACAGATGAAATTGCGATTCTTTACCAATATATCCCATGAATTAAGAACCCCATTGACCTTGATAGCATCTCCGCTGGATAAGTATACTAGGTATGGTGTAGCCCCAGACACCAAAATTTTGCGAATGATGCACAGAAATAGCAATCGTTTGTTGGAACTGGTAAATCAAATATTGGATTTTAGAAAACTGGAAAGTGATCAAAAGTTAAAGGTGAGGCTACAGAATGACTTATCCATATGTAATAACATTCACGATGCGTATGCCTATTGGTCCAAAGAGAAAGGGATCAAATTCAGTTGTAAGCAGCCCAAAGTGAAATATGGAGTTTATTTTGATGCCGATATCTTGGAAAAAATAATTTCCAATTTAATTTCCAATGCCTTTAAATTTACCCCTAAGAATGGAAAAATAGAGTTAAACGCAACATATTCAGGTGTTGTTGTTGATTCACAAGCCAGGGTTTCAAATGGTTTATTGACTATAGAGGTGATAGATAACGGCATGGGCATTCCCAAAAAATATCAAGAAAAAGTTTTTGAAAGGTATTATCAGTTAGATGAAACTCCAAACAAGGGGTATAGCACGGGAATCGGTTTGTCGTTAATATCAGAACTGGTAAAACTACATGGCGGAAACATCCAATTACAAAGTGAAGAGGAAAAAGGCTCTCATTTTACAGTTGGTATTCCGATAGGGTATAAGGACTATGGTATTGACGTAACCCATACCTTGGAATCGTCCAAAATTAAGGAGGATGGACAAACGGTAGTGCTCATCATTGAGGATAATGAGGATATAAGAAGCTATTTGTGTTCCGAACTTGAAGATGATTACAAGATCCTGCAAGCGGATAACGGTGAGCAAGGTTTTAAAATGGCAGTGGAAAACATACCTGATATAATTATCAGTGACATCATGATGTCTAAGTTGGATGGTATTCAAGTGGCCAACCAGTTAAAGGCCAACGAACTAACCTCCCATATACCTTTGATATTCTTGACGGCAAAAACAGGATTGGAAAATATATTGAAGGGGTTGGAAACTGGAGCGGAAGATTATATCCAGAAACCTTTCAGTCTATCCGAAATAAAGCTAAAGATTCAAAACAGATTGGAAAGTAGAAGGCAATTGGTTAAAAAATATCTAAAAGGATCTTTGGTTTCTGATTCATCTTCTGCTATAGATAATTATTTGGTTAAGATCAATGACGTTATTGACCAGCAAATTGACAATACCGAGTTTTCAATCGACCTTTTATGCGAGGAACTGGCCATAGGGCGTTCGCAACTCTATAGAAAAATTCAGGCACTCACCGGTAAGACCATTATTGAGTATATTAATATTTATAAATTATCAAAGGCGATGCAGCTGTTGAAAGAAGGCCAATTGAGCATTAAAGAAATAGCCTTCAAAGTGGGTTATAATGATAGTCGTTATTTCAGCCGTATATTTAGAAAGGAGTTTGGGCGTCCGCCATCCTTTTTTTCCGAAAAATAGAAATAGGCAGCTCGGTATCCAAAAAATGCACCTTTTTGCACAATTAGTCTACATGCAATGTGCACGCAGCAAGTATATTTACACATGTTTTGTTTATGCATTTGCATTTTTAAGCGCATTGTCCTTATGAAAAATAAAGTAATATACTTCTTTCTTCTGTGTGCCGTATTCACCTCTTGCAAACAAGAAGGTGAATACGCTGCAATTCCATCGAAAAAAATACCCGAGGTTGTGGACTATAATTTTGATGTTCGCCCTATACTTTCCGATAAATGCTTTGCCTGCCATGGGCCAGATGT
The DNA here is from genome assembly GCA_963972175.1 of uncultured Arenibacter sp. Lineage (GTDB taxonomy): Bacteria > Bacteroidota > Bacteroidia > Flavobacteriales > Flavobacteriaceae > Arenibacter. Next base: position 13,126 of record CAXAVP010000015.1, on the reverse strand, counting down.
AAATAAAAGAGCCGAAGATTTGCGTTTAGATACTCCTGAAGGCGCTTATAAGGCGCTCAAGGTCAGGGAAAATGAATTCGCCATTGTTCCCAATAATTTGGAAAAGTCGGTCCTCTATCAAAAAATAACGGCAAAGGACAGTGCCGAGCTTATGCCTCCTTTAGATTCCAATTTAAAATTGTCTTCCTATGAAATCCAAATTTTAAAAAAGTGGATAGAGCAAGGGGCGTCCTATGAACCTCATTGGGCCTTTGTGGCCGTTGACAAACCTGAGCTGCCAAAGTTGAAAAATGCAGATTGGGTTAATAATGAAATAGATTATTTTGTTCTACAAAAACTACAGGATGTAGGTCTTACTCCCAATCCCATGGCGGATAAGGAGCGACTCTTAAAGAGAGTTTCCTTGGATATAACAGGACTGCCCCCAACACCCGAAATGCAGAAAAAATTTATCCAGAATGATGCTGCCGATGCCTATGAAAAAGTTGTTGACGAGCTATTGGCCAGCGTTCATTATGGTGAAAAGATGGCAAGCCACTGGTTGGATGTTGCCCGCTACGCCGATTCCCATGGGTTTCAAAACGATCAACTGAGAACCATGTGGCCATGGCGGGATTGGGTGATCCACGCCTTTAATAAAAATTACAGTTATGAGAAATTTGTAACCTACCAATTGGCCGGTGATTTGGTTCCAAAGAAAAACATGGAAACAATTTTGGCAACTGGCTTTAATAGAAACCATAAAATTAATCAGGAAGCAGGTATTATTGAAGAAGAATTTAGGGTCGAAAATGTAACCGATAGGACCAATACCTTTGGAAAGGCCTTTTTGGGATTGACTTTGGAGTGTGCCAAATGCCATGACCATAAATATGACCCCATTTCCCAAAGGGACTATTTTAGCACATTTGCATTTTTCGACAGAATGCCCCCTAGGCAAAACAAGGGTGAAATATTGGCAGAGGCTCCTTTCATTACAATAACTGATGAGGTTGTAGAGAAACAACTTCCTTTCATTAATAAAAAGGAAGAAGAGGATGTAGACGTAATGGTCATTGAGGAAAAGCCTGATGTTAGAACCACACATATACTTAATAGGGGAGTGTATGATGATGTGGGCGAAGAAGTAAGGGCCCAGACACCTGCATCTGTTTTACCGTTTGATGATAGTGCTTATGAGCGCAATCGTTTAGGGTTGTCAAAATGGCTATTCGATGCCAAAAACCCTTTGACAAGTAGGGTATTTGTTAACCGAATGTGGCAGGAGATTTTTGGGGCAGGAATCGTAAGGTCATCCGGTGATTTTGGGATGCAGGGTGATTTGCCTACCCATGTGAACCTATTAAATTGGTTGTCGGCAGATTTTATGGAGAACGGTTGGGATATGAAACGCATGATCAAGAAAATTGTCATGTCTGCTACATATAAGCAATCGTCGGTTATAAGTAAGGATAAACTGGCTGTTGACCCAGAGAATAAATACCTGTCAAGAATGTCGCGCTTGCGTTTTAATGCGGAAATGGTACGTGACCATGCCTTGGCTACCAGTGGATTGTTAAATCCTGAAATTGGTGGGCGAAGTGTTAAAGTGTACCAACCAGAAGGATTGTGGGAAGCGGCCAGTTCGGGAAGAGGGGTACTGGCCAATTACGTGCAAGATCATGGTAAGGATTTGTACCGAAGAGGCATTTATATTTTTATAAAACGAACAACTTTGCCTCCTGTACAACTAACTTTTGATGCTGCTACACGTGATCAGTGTGAGGTTCAAAGACAATCTACAATGACTCCTTTACAAGCTTTGATTACGCTTAACGACCCTACTATTTTAGAATCTGCACGGGTGTTATCCGAAAATTTGATGCAAGAGGAAAGTACGGTTGGCGAAAAAATTGAAAAAGCATTTGGTACGATAGTATGTAGGACTATCAAGCCAGAAGAAAAGGAAATGTTATTGGGCTACTATAATGAACAAGAATCCGATTTCATGAAGGAGACAGATCGGGCTGAGGCATTTATAAATGTCGGGGAATTTCCGGCCTCTAAAGATAGGGATGTCGTAAAGGTGGCCGCCCTCATGCAAATTATTCACACGATATATAACTTGGAGGAAACTATAGTTAAAAGTTAACCAACTTCTCAAAAAACAATACGAATGGAAAAGGAAATTTTTGAACACCATCTGAACACTAACCGTAGGCATTTTTTAGGTAAAATGGCACTGGGCTTTGGGGGGGTGGCTTTGGGGTCTTTGTTAATGCCGGATTTGTTGAGCAGTAAACAAGCCGTTGAAGAACAATTGCCCTTGGGTCTAAAACATTTTGCTGCCAAGGCAAAGCGGATTATCCTGTTGGTACAGAATGGCGCGCCTTCCCAATTGGAGAGTTTTGACTATAAACCCAAGTTGAACGACATGTTCGGCCAGGACCTGCCTCCTTCTGTAAGGGGAGATCAAAAGTTGACAGGTATGACAGCTGGGCAAAAAACATTTCCTTTGGTAGGTTCAAAGTTTGGATTTAAGCAATATGGCAAAGCAGGAACCTGGGTAAGTGATCTGTTTCCAAACATTGCCAAGATTACCGATGATATCTGTGTTATAAAAAGTATGCATACCGATGCCATTAATCATGACCCTGCACTAACATTTATGCAAACGGGGGCACAGGTGGGCAACCGCCCCAGTATTGGATCTTGGTTTAGCTACGGACTTGGTAGTGAAAATAAAAACTTGCCCGCCTATTGCGTATTGCTGTCAAAAGGTAAGGGCAACGGTCAAGGGGTATATTCAAAACTGTGGTCGAACGGCTTTTTGGACAGTTCCCACCAAGGAGTACAATTAAGTGCTAGTGAGGACCCTATTTTGTATTTGAACAATCCTGATGGGATGGACAGGAAAACACGCCGTACCATGTTGGATCATTTGGCTTCCATGAACCAACTTGGGTATGATGAATTTGGAGACCCCGAAATCCCGGCGAAAATTAAACAGTATGAAATGGCATACCGAATGCAAACTGCGGTCCCTGAGATTACCGATGTTTCCAAAGAACCGGACCATATCAAAAAAATGTATGGCCCGGATTGTATGGTACCGGGCACCTATGCCGCCAATTGTTTATTGGCTAGAAAGCTGTCGGAGTCTGGCGTGCGTTTTGTACAATTGTACCACCAGGGTTGGGACCAGCATTCCAATTTGGTAGGTGAAATGAAAGGTCAGGCAAAAGATGTCGATATGGCTTCAGCAGCCTTGATTACCGATTTAAAACAAAGGGGATTGTTGGACGAAACCTTGGTTATTTGGAGTGGGGAATTCGGGAGGACAAACTACTGCCAAGGAAAATTGACCAAGGATAACTACGGTAGGGACCATCATCCTAGGTGCTTCAGTATTTTTATGGCAGGAGGCGGTGTAAAATCGGGCATTTCCTATGGAAAAACCGACGAATTGGGCTATAATATTACCGAAAACCCGGTACACATTCATGACTTACATGCTACCATTATGCATTTAATGGGCCTAGATCATGAGAAGTTGACCTATAAACACTTGGGCAGAAGGTTTCGCCTGACCGATGTACATGGCCATGTAGTAAATGATATTTTGGCATAAAAGCATGAAAAAATCCGTTCCCTATTTTTTGAACACACTGTTCTTTCTGCATATTTTTTTAGCCTTTTTAGTGGTTTTTGAAAGTTATTTGGAAATTCCATTTTGGTTACAGCCGCTAGGCAGAATGCATCCGTTGCTGTTACATTTTCCAGTAGCCTTTATTGCGCTTATGGTACTGCTAAACCTTTTTAGAAAACAAATAGATCCCGCTTCCTTTGAAAAGATCAATTACTTTCTATTATTGCTAACCTCCTTTACAACCGTACTGGCAACCATAATGGGCCTATTGCTCTCCTTGGAAGGATATGAGTCCGAACTCATGACTTTGCATAAATGGATTGGAATAGGGATCAGTTTTGCGGTGTATGCAATGGTTTTGACGTATTTGCACAAAAAAGTCTACCAAATCTTGCTGTATACCAGCTTTGTGGGAGTTGTTTTTGGTGGACATTTTGGGGCCGGACTAACACATGGAAGTCATTTTTTAATGGAACCTATTACCGGTGCAGCGGTTAAAAAAATTGATGAAAATACACCGATATATACGGCCTATGTTGCACCTATTTTAAAAGCAAAGTGCACCAGTTGCCACAATCCACAGAAAAGCAAGGGGGAGTTGGACCTAACAAATGTTGAAGCCATTACTAGGGGCGGAGAGAATGGGGAGGTTTGGTTGGCACACAATCCTGAAGAAAGTTTGTTGCTGCAACGCATAGCGCTACCGTTGGAAGATGAAGAGCATATGCCGCCCGATGGCAAGACCCAATTAACGGGTCGAGAAATTGAGCTTATAGAAAGCTGGATTGACCATGGTGCGGATACTGAAATTTCGTATGCCCAATTGAACAGTGAAGACGGTTTAAAGCAACTACTAACCGAAAAATGGTTAAAAGGAGATAGGGGAAAAGAGGTATATGCGTTTGATTTTGTGGACACTAAACTTATAGGTGATTTAAATAGCCCCTATAGGACGGTAGTTCAAAAATCCCCCACTTCGCCGGCTATTGAAGTAGCCATTTATGGCAGAAGTAGTTACCAGGCTGAATTTTTAACCGATTTGGCTAAAATAAAGGAGCAAGTGATATACCTAAATTTAGCCAATTTGCCTCTGGACGATAATAGCTTAAAATTTGTTGGGGAGCTTAAAAATTTAGAGCATTTAGTATTGAATTTTACAGAGGTTACCAATGAGGCTTTGGCCGCCCTTGTGGCCAACACCAAATTACAGTCGCTTTCTTTGGCAGGTACCTCAATTGATAGAGCCGCTATAAAGTATTTAAAGGAAATTAAAAGTTTGAAGGAATTGTTCGTTTGGAACACCCAATTGACCGATGCCGATATTTCGCAACTGGTTAAGGAATTACCTGGCGCTACCATAAATGAGGGGTATATTCCAGATCCGGAAGAAAAAATGAACCTGACACCACCAACCTTAATAGGGGAGAGGAATACAATAAATTCCGGAGACCGTATTTCATTGGGCCATAAAATGAATGGAGTCAGTATTCGATATACATTGGATGAAACCGAACCCAATGAAAAATCTGAACTTTATGAATCAGAAATTACTATGGATTTGCAGGGAGAAAGATCTAAAACAGTAAAGGCAATAGCTTATAAGGACAATTGGCTGCCAAGTAAGGTATCAACCTTTGTATTTTATGATAAAGGCCTTGTTCCCGATGGACTGGAAGTGGTGCATCCCGGGATTTTAAGTGCTTACACCGGGGAGGCAGCAAGAATATTGAACGACGATACCAAATATGACGCCAATACTTATTATTACTCCAAATTCTATGCTTCTTTCAATAGTAAACCTCTAATTGCCATTGCAGATTTTAGTGCGTCAAATCCAAAAATCAAGGAGGTGGTGCTTAGTTGTGGTAGTCGAAAGGGAGCAAAGAAATCATCTGTGATGTATGTTGAGGTTTGGTCTTCCAATAATAAAGAGAATTGGACCCTATTAAAAAAGTTGAACCTGACAAACGTGGCTAATCCTGATAAACTTAGTGAAATCTCTATAAAGTTTCCGGAGTCAACCGCAAAATACTATAAGGTCGTAGGGCAGCCCAATACGAAAAGCACATTGCGGGTAAATCAGTTGTTTTTCTATTAGGGCTCTTCAATGGATGGTATTTAATAGCTTTTTTAAAGGAAGGGAAAAAAAGCTAACCAGGGGTTGTTGTACCGGGTTGGTTATAGTTCTCAATCTCGTTCATGGTTTCCGTGTCGCTTAACCTTCCATTCCCCAATCTATTCGCCGTAATTAACAATTAGGGTAGGGGTGTATACCGTTTTGCTGGCTGCCCACAATTGAACAAAGTCCTTGTGTGAATTTCATTGTCAACTCTGCGATATAGCCATGCTGTTGATTTCTTTTAAATTTTCAAGTATAGTTTCGCTACTTGCGTGATTTACTTATGTCACTTCTATTTTCGATGCATTCGTGAACCTTTATTTTCTCCCTAAGGTTCAATGAACCGGAGGGTTTACTTCGGCAACGTCTCACCCTTTTACCGCATGTAACCCGACGCCAGCTCTATTTTGAATTCATGGCCTCAATGACTCGTTTCACAGGAGCATCCCGTACGGGTTTCCCCATGCCAGTCGAAACCAGGGGCGTATTCGTTCATTTCCCAGTAGAATTCACTTCTGGGCCTGTCATAATTCCCAATCTCGTTCATGGTTTCCGTGTCGTATAACCTTCCATTGATCATGGTGTGGCTAACCGAATTGGAATTCTGGATATCGTCCAAAGGATTCTTGTCCAAAACAATCAGATCGGCCAATTTCCCTACTTCCAGAGAGCCCAGCTGATCTTCCATTCCCAGATAATTGGCGCCGTTAATAGTAGCCGCTCTTAGGGCTTCCATATTGCTCATTCCCCCTTGGGCCAGCATCCAGAGTTCCCAATGGGCTCCAATGCCTTGTATCTGCCCATGTGCACCTAAGTTTACCTTTACTCCGGCGTCCGCCAATTTCTTGCCACTTTTGGAGACCAGGATATGGCCATTTTCATATTCTTTCATTGGAGCCATGGTGCGGTGCCTGGATCGGGAATCTATAATACCCCTAGGCGTATACTTTAGGAGTTTTTCGTCTTCCCAGACGTTGGTAGTCTGGTACCAGTAGTACTCCCCATTCAAGCCGCCGTAATTAACAATCAAGGTAGGGGTGTATCCTGTTTTGCTGGCTGCCCACAATTGTACAACGTCCTTGTGTAAATTGGCAACAGGGATGTTGTGCTCAATTCCTGTATGTCCGTCCAAGATCATGGACATATTGTGAAAGAAGGTAGATCCCCCTTCCGGTACTACCTCTATTTGCTGCTCATGGGCCGCTTTAACAATCTGTTGCCTTTGGTCCCGTCTTGGTTGGTTATAACTTTTAACGGAAAAAGCGCCAAATGCCTTGGTCCTATTAATAGCTGAACGGGCGTCTTCTAAATTATTTACAGTGGCCTTAAAATCTCCATCTGCCCCATATAGGATTATCCCAGTGGAAAAAATCCTTGGTCCCACCATTGTTCCGGTCTTTACCATTTCCGATTGTGAGAATACCATCTCGGTATTGGCAGAAGGGTCGTGGGTGGTAGTAACCCCATAGGCTAAATTGGTGTAATATTGCCAGTGTTTTTGCGGACTGATCCCAAATCTAAAATGGCCTAGGTGGGCATGCACATCTACCAAGCCGGGCATAATGGTTTTACCACTCATATCGTACACTTTGGCATCTGTGGGTATGCTTACGGCATCCTTGGAGCCAATATCCGCAATTTTGTTGTCCCTGATCAATATAGTGCCATTCTCAAGTATCTTATCCCCATCCATAGTGATAATTCTGGCCCCTGTAAAGGCAATACTTCCTTTTGGCTTGTCAGATTTTAGGTCGAGCGCAATTTTAAGCCCCAAGGTATCTATCTCAGGAATGCTATCCGGAGCTCCTTCCAAAAAGGAGAAGCGTTGATTGATGGGGGTACTAAAATAGGCATCGCCCAAGGTCCAGTTAATCTTTTTACTATCGTTGGACCAGTGTAGATTAATTCCGGCATCGCGAGCCACTTGGGCTACAGGAACATTGGTGGCCTTACCGTCCAATGTAATGGTGTTCCCCGTCATGGGCAGGGCGGCAATATACACCTTGTATAAATTGGTGAAGGCTACCCAGTTGTCGTCCGGACTAGGGATTAGACGTTGGGCATATTTAGACTTTACCAGTTCCCTAGGCTCCTTACCATCAAGGTTGACCGATTTTAAGGTTTTGGTCAGTTTTCCAAAAAGGTATCCCCCTGTTTGGTAATAGACCCTACTCGCATCCTTGTTGAAGCTAGGAAATTCGCCTTCCTTGCTTAGTAATTTTTTTGTGGAGCTGTAACCAGATTTTCTGGAATACTTTACTTTTAAAGTATATATCCCGGCATCTTTTGTATGTACATATCCCTGATGTCCATTTCCGTTCTCTTCACGGTATACAATAAGGTTGTGGTCCAGGGGCGAAAATGAAGGTTCTCTGTATATGCCTTTTTCCGAGGTGATTTTAACAGCTTTGTTTTTGGAAGACCTTAGGTCTAACCGTTGTATGGCACCCATATGTTCATCGTTCCAGCTTACGTATACCAGGTATTTGCCGTCTTTGGAAAAGGAGGGTTCAAATTCTAGATCGGTCCCATTTGTTAGTCGAGTAGGTTTGCCATTGGGCAGTGATTTTTTCCACAAATAACCAGCGGCGTTGAATATTAGGGTTTTACCATCAGGGGAGGTAACGGCATGGCGAACAGCCTTAGCGGTAAAGGCATCTGGTGCAGGATTATTCTTAAATTTTAGGGCATTAACAATCTTATGCTCTGCAGAAGCCTCAAAAGGGATGTCCGTAGCGACTAAGGAATTAATATTAATTTTTTTGATTTTTCCCTCTACCCAGATAATAATGTGCTTATCGTCTGGTGTAAAGTTGAAGCCGGTATAAGGTCCAAAAATGGCCCATGCCTCTTGTTGGTCTTTGCTGAGCTTGTCGTATATAGGCCATTCCCTTCCGGTGTTCAGGTCGTGCAGGTATAGCACGGTTTTTTCCCTTACCCTCTTTACAAAGGCCATGATCTCACCATTGTGGGAAATAACGGGGCGTATGGCCCCACCGGGGCCCCCGGTTACCTTTTCGATTTTACCATTTTCCAGATTATAACGTTTTATGGCATAGATCTGACTATTGGGGTTTTTGTTGTATTGAAAGGCACCTCCGGGATAAACATCCTCGCTGTAGTATACATATTTCCCATCTGGCGATGCCCAGGGCTCCCCAACATCTTGCTGGTCGTTTTTCTTTTTAGTTAGTTGAATTCCCTTTCCTCCTGATCTGTGGTACATCCAAATTTCACCAGCGCCCAAAGAACGTGTTGCAGTAAAATGTTTGCGACAATAAATATAGTTTCCATCAACAGACCATACGGCATTGTTTACCAATCTAAAATCTTCCTTGGTAATTTGCTTGGCTTCCGTGCCGTCGGTATTCATAATCCAAATATTATCGCCCCCACCGGCATCGCTGGTAAAGCTGATGTGTTTGCCGTCTGGGCTATACCTAGGTTGTACTTCAAAAGCATGTCCGCCCCGTATTAGGGTGGCGGTGCCTCCAGTGATGGGCAGGGTATAGATGTCTCCTAGCATATCAAAAACAATCTGCTTGCCATCTGGACTTACGTCAAGGCTCATCCAGGAGCCTTCGTCCGTTGTAATGGTAACGGTTTTGTAGGGGAGTGCCGGATTGGAAACTTCCCATTTTTCTTTTTTGGTTTCTTGCTTGTCCTGACTAAAAGAGCTGTGGCAAATAAGCGATAGTAGGGCAAAAAGGATGCGATTTTTCATAAGAAGTGCTGCTTGTTCAATAAGGTTAAGCGCCTAGATTAAAAATAAAACTTTAAAGATAGCATTTTGTATTAAATTGCACTGTTGTAGTGTTTGTTTGCCGTTCACGGAGGGAAAATGATGTGTTGAAACTCGAGGTCGGGAGACTTCGCCCAGTAGATTGTTTTTTTTGCGAATGAATTTGACCACCAAAGAATTTGCGGCCACTTTGAGTGTATTGCCAGATAGTATCCTAAAATCTAAATACCGACTTAAGAATAAATTGGGACTAAATAGGGAACCCGATCTGAATCAATTTTTGAATTGGCTATAGGGTGGGCTCCTTCTGTCAGGTGGGTGAATAGATCACTTTTCGCGGTACTCCGCGTAGTGATAGGGTGTTTAAATAAGTCCCATGCTGGTAGCCAAATAGACCAGTTGGGTAGTATTGGAAGCATCAAAATAGTCCTTTAGCTTACTGATATTGGCCTCGACCGATCGTATGCTGTTGGGAGAAATACCATCTTTTTTGAGGAGTTGGCTTATCTCGTTTTGTTTATGGCCCTTGGCCAAGAGGGTGAGCAAGTGATGGTCGTATTCATTTAGCGCCAAAGTGTTCTTTTGATTAAGTGCCTCGGTGGCTATGGGACAGGTATAGCTTAGGTCATTGGCAACCGCGTCTAAACTGTTCCTGAGTTCCTTGAGTCCGTTTAACCCCTTGCACACATAGCCGTCAATGTTTTGATCTTCAAACAGGGCTTTAATGGTACTGGGATCGTCTTCTACCGAAAAAACGATCACTTTTAATTCTGGTTGCACTGTCTTTATGGCCGTAATTAGTTCTTGTCCGTTATGAAGTTTTTTTTTATCCCTAGGATTGTTAAATGACAAATCGGTTATTAAAAGCCCATAGGATTCGCCTGTCAATTGTGCTTTTTTAAGTTTTAAATATGCTTCATCACAATATTGTGAATGTCCAATAGAGGTAAATCCCAAGCCTTGTAGCATGGTAATCACCCCTAGATTGTTGCTGTCTATGTCCTCCGAAACAAAAATTCTATTGAATTGCAAATATGTTATTATAAGGTAAACGTTATGTCGGCACTGACCCCCTTATTTGGTTTTGAATCGAAGGTAATATTTCCATTTATACCCTTCATGTGGTTTTCCACATTCTTGAGTCCATTTCCTGAATAGTTTTCCTTAGGAGAAAACCCTAAGCCATTGTCCACATACTTAATGTTAAACTGTTTTTTGTTTTGGGAGCAGGTGATGGCTACCAAGGAGGCATTACTGTGTTTTTTCATGTTCACCAATAATTCCTGTAATACCCGGAATACTTCGATTTTGGTGGCCGCCGGTACCTCGTTCCAAAAATCCGGAGCCAATTCCTTGGTTATTATTTTGGTTTTTGGCGAGCCGTAGGAATTTAGCAGGGCAAAAATTCCTTGCCAAAGTTTTCTCCGGTATCTATGGCCGTGTATTCCTTGCTGATATCCCTTATTCTCTTATAAATACTGTCCAAGCCCTCTAGAATTATAGGGTGGTTGTTAGTAGATTTATCCGGGCTGTTCTTTTGTACCTGTGTCATAAGGTAGAAAATGTCGTTCCCCAGTTCGTCATGCAGTTTTTTGGATAAACGTAATTCAGTCTTGTATGCCATCTCTAGCTGTTCCCTTTTTTTCTGCTGATTTTTGTAATAGATTACAAATACAATTAGGATCATTAATATTAATGCCGTGGAAAATGCCATTATATTCTGTTTTTCCTTAACGGCCACCTGGGCCAAGAGGGTAAGGTTCTTTTTTTCCAAGCTATCATTGTCATACTTGGTAGCGGCGTAAACGGCCCTTACGGACTGTTTTGTTTTTTCGAGCTGATTTTGCACTGTTGAATATAAGATGGCTTCATAGGAAACATCTTGGCCCAGAGATTTTTTCAGGGGCAACAAAAGATCTAGGGATTCTAAAATGGCAACGGGATTTTCTTTTTTTTGAGAATTCACAAGTGCTTGTTTTGCATACCCCAAGGCCTTGGGCCGGTTGGTCTCAAAATAATATTCGGCCAAATGCACGTTGCTGGAGATGAGTCCGGGAACCGTATTGAGGTCCTGTCTTATTTTTAAGGAATGTAATAGGAGGGACTCGCTCTCTGGATTGTTATTGTTATGCATTCATTTATAATGGCCCAGATTACAAATTGCCCGTGCATATTGGATGGAGTCTTTGTCCTTGGTGTTGTGGGCAATACTATCCAAAATACCAAAGCTTTTAGGGAATTTACCCAATAATGCCAGAATATTGGCCCTGGTATTTTTTAGTACATACAGATTTGTCTCGGAGACATCGTGGTTGGTGTGGGTTTTTAGAAGGGTAAAAATTTTGTTGCTCCAACGCAGGGCATCGGTATAATGGCCCAGTTCTTTCTGACAAACCGCTATGGTTTGATACAGTCCGCAGATCGACTCAATTTCCTTGGATCCTTCCAAGAATTTTTAACCTTCGGTGGCCGTAATCATACCGCCGTTGAAATCCCCAAGGCTTTTTTGAATGTTGGCCATATCCATAAGGCGATCCCCGGCACCAATACTATCCTTCAACTTTAAATTTAAGACGTAGGATTTATCAAAATAGAAGTAGGCGGAATCCAATTGATCCAATTCCTTAAAGTAAAACGCCTGCCGCCAAAGGGCGTTGGTGATGTAGTTGCTGTCTAGTTGCTGTTGCGCCTTTTGGAGTAGTTTTTTGGATAGAACAATGGCATTTTTATAGTCTTTCTTCTTTGCAAAACCACCAATCTGCTTTTTAATCAGGTCCAAGGAATCTGTATTGTGGTCCCCGGAATAGGAAAGTGGTATTTCCTTAACAAATTTTACATTCCCATGGAAGCTAAGCGCTAGGCAACAATTGGTAGCCAATACCAAAATTAGGGGAAGACGAAACGTTATTTTCATCCCTCCAAAATACAAAAAGTGTTTACATTAAGGGAGTCTTTTATTTAATTCCCGTTGCTAGGCAAGGAGGAGGTAGGTATTGGAGATGTTGTCCAAAAAAAAAGAATCGGGAAAAGAATAATAAAGAGTTAACCGAACATTAAAAACATAAGGGCGTAGTCTTCCTTAAAAGCTTCCCGGATTTTAGTAAAGGCGATGCGCATTTGTGATTCCACGGTTTTTACGGAAATTCCCATATGTTCTGCAATATCCTTATACTTTATCCCTTGAATTTTATTCATAATGATAATTTCCCGGCATTTTGGAGGAAGGGTATCTATGACCTGTTTCATTTTTTGGATCCGTTCTTCCAAGGCATCGGAGTCTTCCTGAATTCTATCCGCCAACGCTCTTTGCCAAATTTGGCTTAATAGCTTTTCCTGTTTTTTAGCGTTTTTAACGGTGTCTATATACCTATTGTATGCAATGGCATAAAGGTAGGCCTTAGGGGATTTGCTTTCGTCCAACTTGGATTTATCTTCCCATAATCTAATAAAGGCATGCTGTACAATATCTTCCGATTGTATTTTATCATGGGTGTATGTAGTGATATACGCCACAAGTCGGTCATAAAATGTATTGAAGAGATACCTGAATGCTCTCCTGTTACCCTTTTTCATGGCAACTACAGCTTCAATTTCGCTCATTATGCTGGGGGTTAATTTGGTTGGTTATGGTAATTCT
>CAXAVP010000014.1:0-33005 GCA_963972175.1 uncultured Arenibacter sp. | reverse complement strand
AACCCACAACTTAGTACGGATATTAAAGTGCTATCCGCTCCTGATGGGATGAATAATTTGGGCAATTATATGACAGAACAAAACCAATTTAATCTGTTTAATTTTACACATTGGCAGTACATTGATGTATTGAACTGGTTTGGGGGCACGGCTTCACAGAATATAGTTATGCCATCCGCTCCTTGGGTAAATGCAGCTCACAAGAACGGGGTTAAGGTAATAGGGTCTGTATTCTTCGCCCCTACGGCTTGGGGAGGAAATTCTGCGGTTATAGATAATTTCATGGAACAGGATGCCAATGGCAATTATATTGCAGCGGACAAACTGATCGAAATTGCCTTATATTATGGTTTTGACGGATGGCTGTTTAATCAGGAAACCTCCACCTCCTTGGCCGTCGCAACCGCCATGCGATCATTTATGGCCTATCTTCAGGAAAATAAACCGGAGGAAATGGAGATACATTGGTACGATGCCATGATAGAAACAGGACCTGTTATATGGCAAAATCAGTTGAATTCCTTGAACGATGCCTATCTGCAAGACTTGGAAAACCAAAATCGGACGTCAGATGCCATATTTACAAATTATAATTGGAATTCGGCCTATGTCCAGAATTCCTCTAATTATACTACTGTACTGGGTAGAAGTAAATTTGATGTTTACATGGGAGCAGATCTTTGGCCCGATAGAAATGCCCAACCCGTCTTTGACAATGTAACTTGGATAGACCAAATTTTCAATAACGGAAATCTTTCGGATCCGCTTACCTCCATTGCTCTTTTCGCTACCAATTTCACTTATGCCAAATTTAACAATTATAGGGACGACCCCAATGACGTTCAAAATTTCTATGACACGGAAAGAAGGTTTTTTTCTGGGGATGACCGGGATATAGATATGACAGATGGTTCTGGAAAATGGAAGGGATTGGGCCATTATATTCCTGCCAAATCGGTTATTACTAACCTACCCTTTAAAACCAGTTTCAATACGGGTCATGGTAGATTATTTGCCGTAAATGGTGTTGAAACGGTTAGGGACTGGCACGATATGGGTAAGCAGGACATACTCCCAACTTGGCAATTTTCCTTAACTGGCAACAGTCCTTTAATTCCTAGTTTTGATTTTTCCCAGGCTTTTGATGGAGGTTCATCTTTAAATATTGCTGGGAGTCTTAATGCCGGTGACATTAATCGTCTAAAGCTTTATAAGACAAAACTGGGTATTTCAGCCAATACTAAAATCGACGTAACTTTTAAAATGGGTGCAACACTGTCTAGTAATACCAAGCTTATGTTGTCTTTTTCAAATGACCCCAATAGTTTTGTAAGCTTCGACTTGGGAGATAGTCCAGATAGCGGCTGGTCTACAAAGAGAATTGATTTGGGACAATTTAATGCTAAGGAGATAGCGGTAATTGGTTTGGAGATGTCGTCTCCAACAGCCGTAAGTGATTTTAGCATTAACATTGGACAGATCAAGATCGAAAATGACAATACACCGGCTCCAATTGCCAACTTTTCATCAGATCGTACCACTGCCGTGGAGGGGGATAACATAGCTTTTGCAGATAAATCTTCGGCCAGTCCCACGTCTTGGTCTTGGACATTTGAGGGTGGAATTCCTGCCACTAGTAATCTTCAGAACCCAGTAGTAGAATATCCTACCCCAGGTGATTATGATGTGAGTTTGAGAGTGGCCAATATTGCCGGGGAAGATGAACTCCTTAAGACTGGTTATATCACCATTCTAGCGGAGGATACCGAGGTAGATCATACAGATTTTGGTGGTATTATTACGGCAAGGTCCGAAAAGAATGAGGGCGAAAGCCGATATGGGGCTTTTGACAATAGATACACGCCCAATGATTTTTCCAAATGGGTGGATGCTTCTGGAATACCTAAAAATGATGACCCCTCGTGGATACAAATAGAATTCCCTGAGGCTAAAATTGTAAATAAATTGGCCTTGATAAGCTCCGATGATAATTTGGGGACAGATCCTCAAAAAATTCTTTTGATAGCGTCCAATGATGGGGTGAATTACGATGAATTGACAAAACAGAACGGAATAGATTTTACCTCCCGTTATGAAAGAATTGAATGGACCTTCCCCAATACCACTTCCTATACACATTACAAATTGGTAATTGCCAAGAATGATGACAATCAACCGGAAACACAATTGACAGAGATTCAGTTGATGGGACCTGCAGGCAACAACAGTGCCTCTTCGGGAGCCGTGGCTTTAAAAATGTCGACTTTCAGTTTTGGGCCACCATTGGAGGAAACAGGTTCCGTGGTGTTATTTCCAAATCCATCCACCGCTACAATCCGAATCACAGGAGAGGGAATAAGTCCTAATTCTAGTTGGGATGTATATACACATACTGGTATTTTCGTTAGGACCATAACAGGGAATGACGGTAATGAAATGAATGTTGAGGATATGGCCGAAGGTATGTATTATATCATGGGACATGATGATCTAGGGGAAGTTTTGGTGAAGCGCTTTATTAAAAATTAAATCCGAAAAATAAGTCTTTTTCATATATAAATAGAGCCCAATCCCTACAAGAAAGGGGTTGGGCTTTAATTGGTTGTTGGATGAAAGTATTTACTTTGAATTGGATCTTCAGATTGGAGAAGCTATTAGAGCGTTACATGCTTTTTCTTTAAATTGCTTTCTTCCAATTTTTCTATAACAATCATGTTCTTTACGGAATCTTCCAAGGGAGTGGGAACTGGCGTATTGTTTATAATGGCCAGGGCAAACAGGTCGGCCTGTATGGTGTATTGATTGCAGGTCTCAAATTCTATGGTCTTACAATCATCGCCTATGGTTACCCATATTTTGGAAGGCTTGTCTGTAGGTGGGTTAAAGGGCCATTCAAATTTTATATTTCCCTTGGTTCCAAATATCTGTGCTTGTTGATTGTCCGCCAATTGGGTAGAGCTGAAGAATACCGAAGTACCGGTTTCAAATTCCAGTATACCAGAGGCCAGTACATCTACTTTAAATTCCGGGTGATAGTCTATAATGGCAGCAATGTTTTTGGGCTCGGAGCCATAAATATATCGGGACAGGGAAATGGAATAGCAGCCAATATCCATTAAACTTCCACCCCCGAACTCCTTGCTGTTAACAATGCTTTTGGGGTCTTCTTCAAAAAAGGAGAAGGAAGATTGTATCGTTTTTATGTCGCCAATTGCTCCTTGGTCCACTAATTCCTTCACCTTTAACCATTGGGGGTGATGTCTGTACATAAAGGCTTCCATAACCTTTAAGTGCGGGTACTTATTGGTTTCCTGCAACAATCTTTCGGCTTCCTTACTGGATAGACCAACGGGTTTTTCAACCAGAACGTGCTTGTCCGCTGCCAAGGACTTAATGGCCCATTGCACGTGTAGATGATTGGGCAATGGAATGTACACCGCATCTAGGTCATCATCGGCCAACAATCCCTCATAGGAACCGTAGCATTTGGATATACCAAATTGCTCAGCTATGTTCTGGGCCTTTTCTGTACTTCTGGAGGCAATAGCATATACTTCTCCATACTGACAACTGAGCATTGCCGGAATTACTTGTTCTGTGGCGATATGGGCACAACCCATTATACCCCATTTTATTGTTTTGCTCATCTTTGGCATTTAATAATGTAAATGCGGCGAAGGCCAGCGCCTATTAAAGGGATTTCCTTTCCTAGACCCTAAGACTATTGTATTGATCCAAATAATGCCTAACCTTTTCACGTTCTTTGGTTTCAAACCTTTTTAGGGGCATGGCCATATGGTCTTCACAGATGTCCATTACCGATAAGGCACATTTAGTGCCCTTGGTAATTCTGGAGGTATATTGCCCCACACGGTAGATAGTGTTGTTTATATAGTAGACCTGCTCCCGCAGTTTTTTAATTTCTTCGGTATTGGCTTCCTTGGAGGCGTTGTATAGATCTACAAAGAGTTTTGGGAAAAAGTTGGCCCCTCCGGCTACGGCACCATGACCACCGTATAATATGGTCTCCGGTAAGAACATTTCTGTACCTACGATGATAGAGAATTCCGGGTTTTCCTTAAAGGCCTCAACAAGGGAATAGAAATAGGACATATCCCCAGAACTGTCCTTAATGCCCACAGCGCCTAATTCTTGTGCCTTTTTTAAGGTTTCTACAGAAAGATGTAGTTTGGTGCAACTGGGCATATTGTACATCATGGTGGGCAAGGGTAGTTGTGGAATTAAACGTTCCAGGTAGTCTACCATTTCTTCTTGGGAAATGGGTAGGTAATAGGGCGGGGCTACCACCACAGCATCTGCACCCGCTTCTTTGGAGTGGGCGGCAATATCCAAGGAACCGCTAAAGGAGGTATCGGTTATTCCTACTAATACAGGAACCCTACTGTTAATGTATTGGCACGCCTTGGTTATGAGCTCTTTGCGCAAGGTATAGCTAAGACTAGGGGCCTCACCATTGGTGCCCAACAGAAAAATACCATGTACCCCTCCAGCAATGAGGTGTTCTATTAGTTTTTTCAAACCTTTTTCATCTAAGTCGCCATTTGCCGTTAAGGGAGTAATCATGGGGGGTATTATCCCCTTTAATTCTAATGCCATATGTGTTCTTTAGTTGGTAACAAAGTAACCTTAAAAGCTAGCGGTGCACCACTATAATATTATATAAAACAGATAATATATTGACCATTGAATTTTTTATCAGGTCGTTTTATAGGTGTTTCCGTTGCGATAATTTTCAGCGGATATTTTCAGTTTTGGGATTTTTTGGCCTTTTGAGCCTTGATTTGGTTTTCAAGATATAATATACTGTCTAGGTGTTTGTCTGCCAATTTTTGATGCAGGGCATCAAAGGGGAGAATTGGGTGGCGAACATTGGGGGTGCTATAAATTCCTTGGCGATACAATAGGCGCTTAAAAAAATGTATGGAAATGTCTAGGTGCTGATTGGAAAACGCCAATACCGGAATTATTTCTTTGAACAAGGCTTCTGCCTCAGCAATGTACCCCTCTTCAAAATATTGATAGATGGCCGTGTAAATGTAATGCATGCCCGTGGGCATAAAGGCATGAACACCTCTGTGCAGTCCTTCCATCATTTGTGTAACGGCCCAGCCCCCACTGAGGTTGAGTTTGCCCTGTGTCAGTTCCAGAATACGGGAGTATTTTGGGCCGGCAGGAACGGTTTCAATTTTTAAACATTTAAATGCCGGCACCTTGTCAAAGAGATTACAAATTAGTGCATCCGGAAGGCCATATCCGCTGACATCCCAATCTTGAAGCATGATCATTTCCGGATCTAGTTGGGCCAATTCCATAAAATGGGTACTAAATTGCCGTTCATTGACAAATGGGATTTGAAAGAGGACATTTTTGCAGCCTATATCCATATAGGCCTTTACAAGTTCTTTGCTCTTGGATAGATGGGGTTCCCCAGCCCCACCAATCACGGGAACCCTATCGCCTACAGTTTCCAAAACCGTGGATAATAGGCTAAGACGTTCTGTATGGGATAATTTGTATACTTCGGCAGCCATAGCCGGCACCAGTATACCGGCTACACCGGCGTTTAAGGCCTCTAGAACATTGTTTCTTAGTGCCACCAGGTCAACGCGGTCATCGCTGGTAAACGGCGTGTTAAGCACAGTAACAATTCCTTTTAGCGGATAGCGTTCTTTTTTGGCCAACATTTTACGGTTGTTTTATAAGCCATACATCTGTGACCCGGGATTGTTTTCTCCAGTTCAAGTGTTCCTCATTCGGCTTGTCAAAGCTTATTTTTAGATGACCATCCATTATTAAGTCCTTGGGAAGTGGGAATTCTTTAAATTCTTCAAAGCCCTTTTCATATTTGGTGGGTTTTAGGCGTTCGCCATTGGCTCTTAAAAGGGCCTCCCCATAACCGGATACACGAATTAAATAATTGGAATCCGGATCCAAATCACGGTATTCCAAGGTGGGGGTAAATTGAAACAATTGGGTAGATAGGCGTTTTCTACTCAAACCGTCGTTTTCCCACAGGAAGTCTATGGCATCATCGGTCTGTGAGGTTACATGTCTTGCATTGGCACTGGATATATTATCGTAAAAACTGCCTTCACCAGGAAATTCATAGCTTCTTATAAAATCCAATCGGGCTAGTTTTTCTTTTTCGGTATTTAGGGATTCTATTTTTTTGAACTCGTCTTCCAACCACCATCTATTGTTCAGCGGATGATCTATAAAATCTAGGATAGCTCCTCTTTCGGCACTTCTGGCCCCATATTTTTCCACGCTGGTCTGTGCGCCAATGGATTGATGAAGTCGTTCGCCATATTCAAATACCTTTTCTTTTAATTCTTGGGACACCCTTTGGGTATCAGCTTTTTTTAGATGTTGTATGGCCTGGTCCATAGCTTCTACTGCCCCAATGGTATTTGCTTTGGACAGTATGTCATACGCTTCGGCCTCCAATCTTTTTTCGTAGGCAAGTCGGTCTTGGATATAGGCGTCGTAATAGGCGCGCAGGATGAGTTGTTGCCATCGCCAATTGTTGGCCAGATGAGGTTGACTTTCCTCCAAATCTTTCCATAACGCCAGGGTTTCTTCTATTGCTTCGTTTTCTAAAATAGGACCGTCCCAATTCTTTTCTAAAGCAAAAATACCCTTGGCCGCTTTTTTGGCCACCTCAGGCCCAAAGAAAAACTGGGTGTATTCCTTTATGATGGTTTCTGGGTCTTTCTGGGAATCCCAGCCCAATTGACTCCAAAGCACTTTATTAACGTCATCATGGGAACCATCCGAATAGGTAATAAAACCATCTGTATAAGGGCTGTCCCTGTTAAATAATTTGGTGTACATAAGCGGTTGTGGATTAATGGGTTCCCTGCCCAGGGTAAGTGCATAGGCCTGATCCCAATTTTCCACTGGGTAATGGCAGCGTACTGTATGGGTGATGTCCGGATAAAAACGGTGCAAATATTTTTTAGGCAGCATTTCCCTTTCCAGGTCTATAGGCGGACTACTAGGACCATAGACCAGCCCCTTAAGCCAGTCGGGCTTATTTTCATTCAGGTATGTAAAGAAGTAGTCCACTTTTTCTTTGTTAAATCCCTGTAAGGAAACCCAAATCCCGGCCTGGGGGTGGTATTTGTTCAATATGCCGTGTAAGTCCTTTAGGTATGGGATTAACAGCGAGGGGTGATTTTCGCCGGGATCACCGCCAGGAACAAAGACAGCATCCAATCTAGGACAACGTGCATAGAAGGCCTCTTGCTCTGCAAGTCCGTCTTCATGGGCATTTTCTATGGCCAGGTCATGTGGTGCTGGTGTCCACACCCAGTAATTGGCATCGTATTTTTCACATATTTTGCTTAGCTCCACTTCCATGACCTGCGGATCTACCTTAAAATGGGGACTTGAATCGGCTTCCTGAAAAGGTATGTTCTCAAAGCTATTCGCCCCAAAAAGTACTTGCTCCCTAAAATGCTGGTCAAATTGCTCCACGGTCCAAGCGTCCCAAGAGTTGGCCGTGTTCCTATATCCAAACTGATGGCCTCGTAGGGCATACTCCGGTGCTTCCGAAAAGTCTATTTTGGCTGCCACGGTAATCTTACCTTCACTCATTGTGGCAGTTCTCAAGAGTTTGCCAATACCATAAAGGATGCCTCTCTCGTCTGCCCCTATAATCCATAAAGTGTTCTTGTTGTCTTCCACCTCATGTAAAATGCGGTATCCCTCCTTTTGTAATTCCGGAATATCTTGACCTTCCCGAATGGGAACTTTGAGACCAAATGATTCCTGTTCGCTGGCCAAGACCAGCGCAATATTTGTTATGGAATTACCATCGGCATTTATTTGTAATTGAAGCCCGGTACGTTTTTCTATCTCTTCAACAAGGATAGTGCTGGCGGTTTCCTGTAAAGGGGTTTTGATCTGGGGGGATATCATAATGTTTGCATTGGAAAGATCCAAGGTTTTTGGATCGTTCCCTGTACAGGCCAGTAGTGTAACAGCAATAAAAAATATTGGCAAAATGTGTAGTCTTGTTTTCATTTTAAATCATTTAATATAAGATATCCCATGGTTTTAATCAATGTCTTTTACACATCGTATGCCAACGGGGTAAACGTAAATTTTTCGGGAAACTCATTTTCGGTTTGGGAAAATAGTTGGGACTAAGAAAAAATAGGGAAACATCAACCAAGGGTATGAATATATTTTTTTGCATGGCCTTTGAACATTATTGGTTAAACATGTCTGGAATAGGTTTTTTGGATCATTCATTATGGTACTAATCTATTTGTATAGGGGGAATCATTGCAATATGCCTTTCAAGTTGGCGGTTTTTACTAGGTGTTAAAAAGGTATTTAAAGATTTGCTCCACTAAACAATACAATAATATTAACTTATTTTAATTAATAAAACCAAATAAATATTGGTTTAGGTTAATATATAATGTGTATTGAGTAATATTTATTAAAGCCATGGTCCAAGGCCCTAATCTATGAGCTGTTTTTCAGGGTGGTTCAGGTGTGTGTCCGTTGTCAATTTCATGATATTATTGGTGTAGGTAGCTGATAAATCGTTAATTTTTTTAGGAAGTGGCTGGTCTCTAAGTTATTGGGTGGATGGTGAATGTAACAAAGGTTGCTGTGGGTACTTGGTCCCTGAAGTATCTTTACAGTATTAAATGTTTTTGGTTGGTTGTTTAAGGAAACGGTCATCGAAATAGGTGACGGTTTCCTTTTTTAAAAATTCAATTATCATGAATTCTAAACAAAAGAAGATGTCCATTTTTAATAGACTTTTTGGAAGGAGTAAAGAGAAATCCGATAGAATAGAAATTTTGGATCAGGCTGGTTTTTCGGACGCTATATCGGGTAAAAAAGTACAGCTTATAGATGTTCGTACGCCTAATGAATATGGTAATGGTCACATAAAAAATGCCGTAAATGTTGATTTTTTCAATGCCGCAGGCTTTGAAAGATATTGTGAAAAATTGTCTAGGGATAAGCCTGTTTACCTCTATTGTCGTTCCGGTACAAGGAGTAAAGGAGCAGCTCGTAAATTGGTAGGGATGGGCTTTGAAAAAGTATATGACCTAAAGGGTGGATATATTTCCTAGAGGTAATTATACCTATCAGGGCATTGGGAGTTTAGAGATATAAAAACCAATTATAAAAAAAATGCCCCGATTTTCCGGGGCATTCTAAAACTAACTCAAAACTCAATAAATAAAACTCAATCTTTTTTACCAAGGCTTGTCAACTCCTTGTAGGATCCATGGTTTGGACCAAGGGGTGTCATTTTCGATATATCCAGGAACATCATCGGTATATGGTGTACTTTCTAAACTGTTTAGTGCAGAATAGTAATTATCCCTATTGATTGTACTATTTTCGGTTGGATATACAAATCGGACCGGTATTACCGTAGATCTTGCAAAGGGTCCAGTTTGTAGATCAGGTAAGCCGGTACGTCTCCAATCTAAATAGGCTTCCGAGGCAGAACTGAAATTAGCGATCCACTTTTGTTCCATGATCTGCTCTAAGGTACCATTGAAGGCTACACCTGGATTATCAATATAATCTGAATATTGGTCACCTATGCCCCAAGTATCAAAAGAGGCCTGTATACCTTTGTTATAATTACCTTCGGCATCGGACCCCCATCCTTTAAGGGCGGCCTCGGCCTTTAGGAAGCATACTTCCGCATAAGAGAAAACCCTGGCTTTCAGATGCTCTCCGGAAACTGCATTGAACATGGGGTTCATCAAAGATACGTGAACGTTGCCCCCACCCTGAACAGGGTTGGGATTTAGATTGTAGGTATAGGGCTCACTTCCTTGATTTGAAACAGGAATACCTACATAGACGCTGTTGGTGTCAATCATGGTCAATCCCGCCAAACGATCGGCATACCATGTATCTGGATTGTATATCTTTAGGTTATTGTCATCCAAGGTTTCTTCATTGATATATCGCACCCCATCCACCACGGTGTCATCGCCACCACCTGGAACTTCGGCGGCAGGAACCACTTTTATAGGTACTTGTACGGCATCAAACCAGATAGTTCTTCTGGGGTCGTCCAACTCCGCCAGTTTATAGGTCAGAGTGGCACTTGGTTTTACCCTAGTGAAATTTGATGGGGTTCCTTGCTGTCCGTTACTAGGTTGGGAATTATCTGGGCTGGTACCCAAGTATGGGATGGCAGCTTCCTCATCAACACTGTCTATCAAAGGTTTTGATAAAGTGGCCTGAACACCGGTACCCGCATAGCTTGGGTCTTTTTCGGACAATCTCATATAGTATCTAAGGGCCAAGGAATTGGCGTATTTCATCCATTTTTCGGCATCTCCGCTAAAAAATATATCCTGGGTAGAACTAAAGACTTCCAAACTACCCATGTTGGAGGATAGCATGGACGAGGCCGCTTCAAAATCGGCAATTGCACTTTTATAAACAGATTCTTGGGAATCGTATTTGGGTAAAAGTATTTCTCCATCTCCCTGCAATGCTTCCGTATAAGGAACATCTCCGTAAAAATCGGTGAGAAGAGCAAAGTTATGGGCCATTAAAATAGTAGCTACAGCTTCGTGAAATTTAAAACCCAATTCTTGTGATCTTTCAAGGGCCAATTTGGCGGTACGTAAATTATTGTAATAGGTATCCCATCCACTACCTGCCCAGTCGTAGTTGTTATTGCCCCAAGAATCTTTTTGCGTGTATTGCACAAAAGCGGAAAGCGGTTCACTATACCCTTTATTGCCTACATCCATAGCCGTATTGGCCATCACGTCGGTCAATAAAAAGCTAGGGTTGCCTTCGTCCAAGTTTACACCATTGGGGTTGTTGTTTATATCGGTGATGTCGTTGTCACAGGAAGCCGCAAACACTACGCACACCACTAAAAATGATTTGAATAATTTATTTATAGTCGTCATAATTTTTTCGTATTTAGTATTAATAGCCTTCACTTAGAAACTTACATTAAGTTTAAACCCTACTGGTATGGCCCATGGATTAACATTGAAGCGCTCTATACCCTGCTTGAACTGAATACCGCTCTTACCTTGTTGACTTGATTCTTGCTGAAAGGCCATTTCTGGGTCAATACCTATACCTGCTTTGGTCCATAATATTATATTACGGCTAAAGAGCGAGATGTTTACATTCTGTAAGCCTATTTGACGCACCGCTCTAGTTGGCACGCTATAGGTGAGGGAAATTTCCCTTAATTTAAGAAAATCGGCGTCAAAGGTAGCTGTTCTTGTAAAGTCCCATCCATAATGGTCCTGGTATCTGGTGTAAACGGTTCCGGGACCACCAAGGTTTTCGGCCGTGGCTACAAAGTTTCCGTTATCGTCATATTCTCCCTGAACCCCTGGCATAAATACACCATCGTTCAAGGTAATGCCGCCTTCGGTCACAGGATAACCACCATCTGCTGCAGTTGGCCCTCCAACCAGGACATAAAACTCTCCATCCTCGGATAGGTATTGGTCAGCGTTGTTCTTTAAGTAGGTAGGTACGTCGCCTACATCACTGAAATTATGCAATTTATCTAGCCAACGCTGCGTATGCATATCAGATTCACCATAGCGGTGTGTTTGGGAAACAAACTGTCCGCCTTTTCTCCAATCAAAGTTCATGGAGATAGACCAGTTTTTATAAGAGGCCGAAGTAGTCATCCCTAGGTTAAAGTCGGGGTTAAAGTTCCCTATAATAGGGGCTACTCTTTTTCCGTTCTCATCCTCCAATGTTCTATCACTGTCCTCAAAACCGGAATCATCAATGATGGGCCAGCCGTGGTATGGGGAATTGGGATCGTCTACCCTAACCAAGGCACGGTCAATAATGTTTCCAATTTCTTCGCCTAACCAAGTTATGGCACCACCCTTGGCATCCGTCCAAAAGGTTACGGAGTTCATCCCTTCGGCCAGTTCCATAACCTTGGTACGGTTACGTCCAAAGATAAAGCCCATATCCCAGTTCCAGTCGCCATTACTTACCAAGGTACCGCTTAAACCGGCCTCAACACCGCTACTTGTAATAAGACCGGCATTGATAAACCTATTATTATATCCAGAGGAAATGGCCGCATCAACAGGAAATATCTGATTTCTGTTCTCACTTTCGTAATAGGTAAAATCCATACGCAATCGGTTCTGGAAGAAGGCTAAATCGGTTCCCACTTCCCAAGAGTCTTGGGATTCAGGTTTAAGATCTGGATTTAACAGTGTTCCGGGAACAGAAAGTCTGGATGCATTGCCCCAAGAGGTACCACTACTAAGCACTGGCTGCAAGTTATAAGCAAAGGTATCGTTACCCACTTCTGCGTAACCGGCCCTAAGTTTAATTAGTGATATGTTGCCACCCAAATCCAAAGCCCTGTTCAATAATAAACTGGTGGAAATGGAAGGGTAGAAATAAGAGTTGTTGCCATCTGGCAGTGTACTGGACCAGTCATTCCGCCCCGTTGCATCAATATAAAACATATCCTTGTAGCCAATACTGGCCAGGCCGTATAAGCTATTTACCTGTCTTTCACTTTTATAAGACCGGTAGTTTAGGTTGTCCGGAGCAATATTTTCCAAGGTAAATAGTCCAGGGGTCAAAAGCCCTGACCCTCTATTAATAGTAGAGTTGCTTACCGTTGCAGATTTAGCGGTACGCTTATTTCCACCGGCAGATACAGAGAAGTCCCAGTCGTTAAATCGCTTCGCATAGGTAAGTAAAAAGTCTATGTTGATTTCATTTTGCAGGATATCGCTAATTCCATAGGCTCCATTGATGTCTCTCGTATATCCCTTAGACATTTTAGTCTCTCTCACTTCATTGATCTCATCAAAATTGTATCGCAACATAGCCGAGAAATCGTCTGTTATTTGCCAATCCCCTTTTATATTTCCATAAAACCTATTTCTTTCAAAGCCGTTGTTTACTTCGTAGGCTAAGAAATAAGGGTTGTTCCATTCCGTTTCAGTGGGATCATCTCCAAATGCAAATGGAGAGTTTTGACGCAAGCCTTCGTATCCCGGCAACCAATAGTCCTCCATATCCCGTACATCAATATGAGGAGCTATTTCGTATAAAGCCTGTATAGGATTGGCACCACGGTTGGTAGCCGGTCTGTTGTCCGCACCGGATTTGGTGTAGTTGATACTGGAGCTAACCGTAATTTTGTCGTTTAGTTTTAAGGCCGAATTTAGATTAAGACTGTGTTTGCTCAGGTCCGAATTTGGTATAAACCCTTCATGCTGCATATTGGAATAGGACAATCTATAATTTATTTTCTCGCTGTTGTCCTGTATAGAAACATTGTTGGTAGTGGTAATTGCCGTATTAAAGAAGTTCTTTGGATTGTCATATGACCTTAGCTCCCGGGCAACCGGTATACCACTGGCAATTTCTTCTTGCGTATAAGGCCAATGTATAGCCATGATCCCTTGGTCCAAAGCTGGACCAGCCCAAGCTGATGAGGTTTCTCCAATAAGGATTGCCCCATATTCATTGGCAGGGAAATTGTCTTCTGTATAAGGTCTTGACCCAGCCGCATATTTTCTATGTGTATCCAAATAACGATAAGGAATGTCAAATACAGTACTGGAATTAACTGTTACCCCTAAACCTTTTTTGGCTTTTCCGCTTTTGGTAGTGATCAATACAACACCGTTACCAGCCCTGGAACCGTACAATGCCGCCGCACTTGCACCCTTAAGAACTGTCATGCTTTCTATATCATCGGCATTGATATCTGATATGGCATTACCGTAATCCACTCTGTTGTCCCTACCAACTCCTCCTACGTTGTTAGGGGAGTTAATCACAGGTGTACCATCGATAACAAATAATGGCTGATTGTCACTGGATAGGGAAGAGGCACCCCTAATATTGATATTGACAGTTGATCCAGGACCCCCGGTTGAGTTGATTGCCACACCGGATACTTTACCGGAAAGTGCATTCATAGCATTTTCTTGGGGAACGTTGTCTATAGCGTCACCACTTACCTCACTAACAGAATACCCCAAGGATTTCTTTTCCCTGGAAATACCCAAAGCGGTAACCACTACTTCATCCAATTCCTCAGATGAGGTAGAAAGGGTAACGTTTATGGTTGTTTGGTTGCCTACGGTTACCTCCTTGGTTTCCATTCCTATATAGGAAAAGACCAAAACAGCACTGCTGTTGGCTACCGTTATACTATAATTTCCATCAAAATCGGTGGTGACACCGTTGGTAGTTCCCTTTACTACCACGGATACCCCCGGTAGTAATTCTCCGTCATCACTGGTGACGACCCCTGTTACTCCTTGTTGAGCCAACATGATTCCTGTGACCATGCTGAACAAAAAGAACATCATAAATTGTAAGCTTCTTTTTTTCATATTTATCTCTATTAATTGGTTGGGTTATACGAGTTAGTTAACAAATCTATTGTAAAATTATCGTCAAAAAGCATAGTATTTTATTAGATACCTATGGAATCTTGCCACCTATGGGGTGAATATTAAGATTTGGGAAAATTTAGGTTAAGATATGTTTGATTTTTAGCAAGATTATTATCCTATTGTAAACGGAATCGTTTTTTGCTGGCTAGAGGTTGAGGTATTATGCCCTGTTGTAAATAGGGAATACCTATTTAATATCGCATTTACCTTATACCATATAAGTAGGGACTGTGAAGTGGTATTGGCAAAACTGCTACAATTTTAACTTTATTAAGGGTAAACTAGGTAAAAAACCTGCACTTGTGTTAAAATATCATGTAAATGAAATAAGATTTACTTATTCAATCCCCGCTATTTCAATTTAATTTGTACGTAAATAACCAAAACACCAAACAATGCTAGCAGGGATAGATTATTTTATAGTAATAGCCTATATAGTAGGAATGCTATTACTGGGGCTGTATTTCAAAAAATTTGTCAATAATTCCGAGGATTACTTTTTAGGGGGTAAAAGTCTGCCTTTTTGGGCTATCGGGATGTCTATTGTAGTTTCGGATATAGGGGCTTTGGATTTTGTTGGGGTTTCTGGACAGGCATATAGATACGGCATTTCTGTTGGTAATTTTGACTGGGTGGGCTCTGTTCCTGCCATGTTGTTGGCGGCCTTTATTTTTATCCCGTATTTCTGGCGAGGGGGCATGTATACCATCCCAGAGTATTTGGGGAGGCGGTACAATCAGAAAGTAAGGACTATTGCTTCGGTCACCTGGATATTGTTTTTTGCACTGGATTTGGGAGTGCTATTTTGGGCGAGTGCCGTACTGTTAAATGTATTGATGGGGTGGCCTATATGGATTTCAATCTTGTCTACTGCCGGTGTTGTTGGGCTTTATACCTATTTTGGAGGGATAACCGCGGTAATCATGACCGATGTGGTACAAATGGTCATTATGTTTATTGGCGGATTCGCCCTGGTATTTCTTAGTCTGTACGAAGTTGGTGGCTGGGACAACTTGGTTGAGAAAGTAGGCACCATGGGCCCAGAGTACAGGAGCCATTTTGATATTATTCAACCTTCGGACACTACATCGCCCTTCCCCTGGACCGGAATTTTGTTTGGACTTACCTTTGTAATGGCCAATGCTTATATGATTGGAAACCAAGCCATCGTGCAGCGGTGCCTTACCGCAAAAAATGAATGGCATGCCAAGGCCAGTATGATTTTTGGCTCGGCATTAAAAATGTTTATTCCCATATTGGTGTTGTTTCCAGGGCTTATGGCCGTTGTAGTGCATCCCGGATTGGAAGATGGGGATCAGGCGTTGCCAATGATGATAAAATCTATTCTTCCCCCTGGATTAATAGGTCTTATGTTTGCGGCCTTCTTTGCGGGACTAATGTCTAGCGTGGATTCCTTGTTAAATTCCACCGCTACCTTGTTTACAAAAGATATATACGAGCCGTTCATTAAAAAGGGAGCAGATGATAAGCACTACTTAAAAGTAGGACAAATTACCACTTTGGTATTATTGCTTATTGGGGTGGCTACCTCTCCAATAAGTAGTGATTTTCCAGGAATCTATGTAGCCATACAGACCTTTATGTCGTATTTCCAAGGGCCTATATTCGCCATTCTCTTGCTGGGGATATTCTGGAAAAGGACAACGGAATGGGGAGGCCTATCGGCCTTGGTCATCGGAATTGGATTTGCCATATACCTAAACGTGTTTAAAGAGCAATTCTTCACAATAGAAGATCCCTTCCTCTATATTTCTTGGTGGTCCTTCCTATTGGGCTTTATCATTAATATAGTTGTTAGCCTGCTTACAAAGAAACATTCCGAAGAGCAATTGAAAGGCTTGGTGTTTAGTTCTAAAATATTAGTAAAAAATAAAAAACTGTAATATGTTTAATTTTGACTGGCTTTCCGGTGTTTCGCAAGAAACGGCAAAAATGATATTTCTTGGTTTGTACGCCCTTATAGGTTTTTTGGTCCTATTGATCCCCACTGAATATGTGTATGAGGGCATTGCCAAGGAAGATAGATACTGGTGGAACAATTTAAAACTTTGGTCTATTGCTGTCCTAACTATTTTAGGATCTATCTATTACAATTTTTAACCTCTTAATCCAAAATGATAATATGGATACAATTGAAGAAAAAGCTAAAATAAAGGCCGCCCAAATTAATAATGCCCTTGGGTTTTTCATAATGGTTTTTGGGGTTATTGTACTTTTTGCGATGATCTTTACGGAAACATTCGTAGAACGTATGACCGATATGGTTGCCGGCCTGCTGTTATTATCCATTGGTGGTGGCATGATGTGGAAAGCAAAAAGGACCATAAAGAAAATAAAAACAAAGAAGGAACAATAAGCCTATAAAGAATGAACAAATCCTTCAGTATGACATTATCCGATAATTGGAAAATTCAAAGTTCCAATGAAGTTACGGACCAAGGGGAGCACTTATCTACAGATGCATCCCTATCAACCAATTGGATTCCGGCAATTGTGCCCTCTACGGTATTGGGCACTTTGGTAAATAACAATACCTATAGCAATCCCTATTTTGGGGAAAATTTAAAGGAAATTCCCACCCAACTATTTAATGTGCCTTGGTGGTATACAAATAGTTTTGAACTTTCGGAAGAACAGGCCAATAAGTATGCAAGCCTCAATTTTGACGGTATTAACTATAAGGCCAATGTTTGGCTTAATGGTGAACTTATAGCCAATAGCAGCCATATAGATGGGGCATTTCGTATAACTTCTTTTGATGTTAGCAAGCAAATTAAGGAGGGGGTAAATGTATTGGCCATAGAGGTAATTCCTCCCAAACCCGGGGATTTCAGTATTGGGTTTGTGGATTGGAATCCGTCTCCACCAGACGGCAACATGGGCATTTTTAGGCCCGTTACCTTACACCTGCATGGTGGGGTATGCCTGGAAAAACCATTTGTAATGACCCAAGTGGACTTGGAAAGCCTAAAGGCTGCCGATGTTAGCGTGTCGGTAGAGGTGAAAAATTACTCGGATAAGACCATTAGCGGTGAAATAGTAGGCAATATTGGTTCTAAAAGCTTTGGTAAAAAAGTAACTCTTGCTCCAAATACGAAGCAGGAGGTCAGCTTTTTAAGCAGCGAGTTTCCAGCCCTTCATTTTGAGGAACCCAAACTTTGGTGGCCCGTACAATTGGGGAATCCGGATCTATATGATCTGGAATTGAAATTTATGGAGTCCCATGAGGTACTGGATCAAACCCATACGAGATTTGGAATAAGACAAATAGAGGATTACTGGTTAAACGATATTCATCGGGGATATAAGGTAAATGGCCAAAAAGTATTGATCAAAGGTGCCGGGTGGACAGATGATATGCTGTTAATGGATACCGATGAGAGCATAGAGGCACAGGTAAAATATGTAAAACAAATGAATCTTAACTGCATTCGTTTGGAAGGGTTTTGGGGCAAAGACCATAAATTGTACGACCTCTGTGATGAATACGGTATTTTACTGATGGTTGGATGGAGCTGCCATTGGGAGCATGAGATACATATGGGCGTTCCAGTGAATGAACGTTTCGGGGGGGTCTATAAACCTAAGGATATAGCCCATGTGGCCCAAGCTTGGGAAGATCAGGTTATTTGGTTGCGTAATCACCCCAGCATTTTTGTTTGGACCGTAGCCAGTGATAAGGTGCCCATAACGGAATTGGAGCAAAAATATATTGAAACCTTTGCCAAATATGACCCTACTAGACCGTATTTAAATTCAACCGGGGGTGTGGGTAGTGACCAGCACGTGATAGGGAGCGAGGATGTTATTAGTGAAATCAGTGGCTCATCAGGGGTAAAAATGCTAGGCCCCTATGCTTATACCGCTCCGGTATATTGGTTCACCGATACCCAGTTTGGTGGCGCGTACGGTTTTAATACGGAAACAGGGCCAGGAGCCCAAGTGCCACAGTTGGAGAGTTTAAAAAAAATGATTCCCGAAGACCAGTTATGGCCTATGGGCAAATCCTGGGATTACCATTGCGGTAGGTATGAATTTTCGGATTTAAGCAGGTTTACAAAGGCCATTGAAGAGCGCTACGGGGAACCAGGCTCCATTGTGGAATTTGATAAAAAAGCCCAGGCTATGAACTATGAGCTTATGCGGCCCATGTTTGAAGCCTTTCAGGTAGAAAAAAAGAAAGCCACGGGAATTGTCCAGTGGATGCTGAATGCCGCTTGGCCAAAAATGTATTGGCAATTGTACGATTATTACCTTAATCCTACAGCGGCCCTTTACGCTACCCAAAAGGCATGTTCTCCCTTGAACCTTATCTACAATTATGGGGACAATCAGATATATGCCGTGAACGACCATTTGTATCAAGTAAAGGATCTAATGGCACGTATACGGGTATATTCCATAGAATCCGAAATCCTTCTGGACGAACAGATCTCCTTAAATTTGGAAGCGGATTCATCCCAGGCTATTTATAAGCTGAAGGAATTGGACGGGCTCACCACTACCTATTTTGTAGACCTTAGGTTGTACAATGGGGAACAGCAAGAAATTGGCAATAATTTTTATTGGCTGTCCACAAAGGAGGAGGTATTGGATTATGATGCTGATTTGGGTCCCTTTGCTTTCCATACCCCTAGTAAGGAAT
Organism: uncultured Arenibacter sp.; assembly: GCA_963972175.1. GTDB lineage: Bacteria > Bacteroidota > Bacteroidia > Flavobacteriales > Flavobacteriaceae > Arenibacter. The sequence continues at coordinate 13,886 of CAXAVP010000014.1, read as the reverse complement.
ATGCCGATTTTAAGCAGTTGAACTCCTTGCCGAGAATCGAGCTGGAGGAGACCCATAGCTTTCAGCGGGATGGAAGTAATCAGCGATTGGAGGTAATCCTGAAAAATAACACCGAACATATTGCCTTTTTGATCAATCTAAAGGTGCAGGAAAAAGAGAGTGGCGAATTAATACTCCCCATTTTCTGGAATGATAATTTTTTATCCCTCTTACCTGGTGAGCAACGCAAGCTTGTTGCCACTTTTAATTATGAGGGGGAGGCGCAGTTAAATATAGAAGGTTGGAACCTGGGCTAGGCTGTAACCCAATATTATGTTGAAATAACAGAATACAATTTAGTACCGAATGAAAAAATTAGCTATAAATGGGGGTGCTCCAAGCAGGGATACTTCCAAAAACCCATGGCCACAATGGCCGGTTTGGGGCAAAGAGGAAGAAGTTGCCCTTATCAATGTATTACATAGTGGGGTTTGGTCCTATAACGGCCCAAAAGAAACCGAATTTAATAAACGCTTCGCCGAGTTTACCGGAGTGAAGCATGCCATTTGTACCGTAAATGGTACGGTTACCTTGCAATTAGCCTTGGAAGCAGTGGGAGTAGGTGTTGGGGATGAGGTTATTGTGCCGGGACTTACATGGCAGGCTACGGCTGCAACGGTAATAGATGTCAATGCGGTTCCGGTATTGGTAGATGTTTGTGAGGATAGCTGGTGTATAGACCCCAAAGAGGTGGAAAAGGCCATAACCCCCAGAACAAAGGCAATTATCCCGGTACATTTATACGGGGCCTTCGCAGATATGGACGCTATTATGGCCATAGCCAAAAAACACAATCTTTATGTTATTGAAGATTGTGCCCATAAGCACGGCGGGGAATGGAACGGTAAAAAAGCGGGAAGTATTGGGGATATAGGTAGTTTTAGCTATCAGTTGTCCAAACATTTGACTGCTGGGGAAGGCGGATCTGTCACCACCAATAACTCTGAATTGGCCGAAAAACTGGATGCACTTAGAAACTGTGGAAGAAGGCCAGAGCCAAATGCCATGGAGGAGGTAGACAAAGGGGCCGGCGATTATGGGGATGATGACGGTAATTTTATACAGTCCGGGAACCTTAGGATTACCGAATTCCAGGCCGCAATCCTAATAGAAGGCCTTAAACGCTTGCCAGCACAGAACGCCACAAGGGATGCCAATGGGGAGTATTTAAATAGCCTGCTCAGTGAAATCCCAGGGGTGTCACCCATAAAACGCGATAAAAGGGAAACCAAAAAGGCATACTTTAATTTTGCCTTTAGATACCATAAAGAGGAGTTTAAGGGGCTTCCCATAGAAAAATTCAGAAGTGCCTTAGAGGCAGAATTGGGCATTGTGGTAGACGCCAGCTATGAGCCTTTGAATAATTGTTCCCTATACGTGCCGCATACCAAACCCGCTAGGCATAAACTAAACGACGCCTATTGGAAAGCCATTGACCCCAAAAGATTTTCATTGCCGGTCTGTGAGAAGATATTTATGGAAGAGTCGGTTTGTGTGCACCACAAGGTACTAATGGGTTCCAAAGCAGATATGGACCTGCTGGCCCAGGCCATTAAAAAGATTTATACCCATGCTGCAGAGTTAATGGATTAACAAATATCATCTTATAACTATCTTTAGGGGTATTACAATGGATAAATGAATACCATGAAAACAGTCATAGCTCTCTTTTTTTTATTGTTGTGCCCTAGCCTTGCGTCGTCCCAAAATTACTCGGGCATTCCAGGACCCTATCCTATGCCTAAAAATGGCATTTGTGCCCATAGGGGTGCTAATGAGACCCATCCGGAGAATACATTGGCAGCCTTTAGGGAGGCTATTCAATTGGGGGCCCATATGATAGAATTGGATGTTCAGATGACCAAGGACAATGAATTGGTCATTATGCACGACGCAACGGTAAATAGAACTACTAATGGTAAGGGACGGGTAAGTGATTTAACGCTAGCTGAAATAAAAGAATTGGATGCCGGTAAATGGAAATCCAGAAAATTTAAAGGGGAAAAGGTCCCAACTTTAAAGGAGGCCCTTAGGATAATGCCAGTGAATATTTGGCTCAATATCCATCTAAAGGGAGATGAAGAATTGGGAGCGGCAACGGCCAAGGCTGTGATCCATGCAGATAGAATACACCAAGGGGTAATTGCCTGTAACGAAGAGGCGGCAATTGGGGTCAGAAAAGTAAGTCCCCACATCATGATCTGTAATATGGAACGCACTATAAGTAGGGACAATTATATAAGCAGTACCATAGAAAAGGGTTTCCCTTTTCTTCAGATAAAGAGCAGTAGAGATAACTTAAACCTTATACAAGACCTAAAAAGACTGAAAGAAAATGGGGTGCGCGTAAATTACTTTCATGCCGAAGAGGCAGGTCAAGTGAAGACCTTATTGGAAGCAGGGGTAGATTTTATATTGACAGATCATTTGCAAAAAATGCTCGAGGCCTATAACAATATAGGCCCAGATAAGAAAGACACATTATAGTAAATGTATTATGATCCTTGATGGGATGTTTAATTCAATAATATGAAAAAAGTAAAAATAGCCCTTATAGGTGCAGGATTTATTTCCGATTATCATGCCCGTGGGCTACAGACCATACCAGAGGTTGAAATTGTGGCCGTGGTATCCAAGAATTTGGAAAATGCAGAGAAATTTGCCTTAAAATATAATATTCAGGAAGCGCTGAACGATATAGCGCCACTTGTGGCCAATCCGGACCTGGATGCCGTAATCATAAGTACTCCCAACCAGTTTCATGTTCCTTATGCCATAGCTTTCCTAGAGCAAGGTAAGGACGTTTTTCTGGAAAAGCCCATGGGAATGAATGCCCAAGAAGGCCAACAAATGGCAGCGGTGGCCCATACTGCCCAACAACTGGTAATGGTGGGGCATATGTGGCGATTTGATACGGATACCCGCTACATTAAGGAAACCGTAGCTTCCGGTAAGTTGGGAAAAATATTTAAGACCAAAGGATACGGCATACATGAAAATTGGGGCCCCAGTGGATGGTTTACTAAAAAGGAATTGGCAGGGGGAGGTGCCTTGGCCGATATGGGGGTACATGCCATTGACGCGGTACGTTATATTTTGGGCGACCCAAAACCAGTAAAGGTATATGCCAGAATTTCAACCGAATTTGGGGATTATGACGTGGACGATACGGCAATCTTGGTCATCACCTGGGACAATGGTACGGAAAGTATAATAGAAAGTGGATGGTGGCATCCCCATATGGACGGACCGGAAGCCAGTACCAGCCTATTTGGCACCATGGGATATGCCAATCTCTTTCCTACCTTTTTAAAAATGAAAGAGGGCGAAGGCACGGTAACAACAGCGCCAGAGCTTCCAAAAAGAGAGGATCATTGCGATCAAATAATCTATACCCGGCAAATGGAACATTTTATAGATTGTATTGGATCCAGGCAACAGCCTTTCCCTGGCCTGGAAGAAGGGCAAATGGTTTTGGAGATTGTGGACGCCGCCTATCAGTCCGCAAAATCGGGAGAGGTAGTAAATTTGGCATAAAAGGCCAACATCAAAATATTAAATAAGAAAATGCCTGACTTTCCCACCGCTATTAATAATATCATCTTCGATCTGGATGGCACCCTTTGGGACCCTATGGAAATGAGTGTCAGGGCCTGGCATAAGGCTTTAAATGGGTTCAATTGTATAAAGGATCCAATCCCCAAGGAAGCAATACAGGGCATTATGGGCATGCAGCACGATCTGGTAGGGAAAAAATTGTTCCCTTACCTAAGCGCCCAAGAACAGCATGAGGTCATGAACAGTTGCTATGTACAGGAGGTGAACGACATTAAGGAGTCTGGAGGAGTTTTATATCATGGATTGGAAGATACCTTGAAGGTTTTAGAGGGTAAGTACGATCTGTATATAGTAAGTAATTGTCAGGCCGGTTATATAGAAGCCTTTTATGAATACCATGGTTTAAGTAATTATTTCAAGGATTTTGAATGTTCTGGCAATACAGGCTTGTCCAAGACCCAGAACATTAATATGCTTATAGAGAGAAATGCTGTGGACAAGCCCGTATATGTTGGGGATACCCAAGGGGATTATACAGCTGCAATGGAAAACCATATACCGTTTATTTTTGCGGAATACGGCTTTGGTGAGGTTCCCAATGCGTCACATACCATTTCAAATATCACAAAATTAACGGATATACTGTAAACTTGACCGATCTATAAAACCCAACCATATTATACTTGTACATTGGTTGGATGGTGGCAACCATGTCTAGTTTGTAAAACTGTTGGAAAACATCTGGATTAAACCCCATATCCAACTTGTGCAATCCGACATCCTCGCTTTTTAAAAGATTCAGGCAAAAGACTGTAAGGTTTGGCGGCAACCAATGACTTCATACTATGTAATTTTGCAGCATCCAACCCCCTTTCTACATTTGGGGGTGTTATACATTTAAAGAAAAGAAAATGAAGGAGGATATGAGTAAATTAAATACGATAAAATTTTCTGTTTTGGACCTTGTTCCTGTGGCCGAAGGATCCACTCCTAGGCAATCCATTAAAAAGAGTGTGGAATTGGCCCAACACACGGAAAGCTTGGGCTTTGAACGATTTTGGATTTCCGAACACCACAATATGGAGAGTTTGGTAAGCGCTGCAACCCCCATTTTAATTGGTCAGGTAGCGGAGGCAACAAAGACGATCCGGGTAGGTTCCGGAGGCATTATGTTGCCCAATCACGCTCCATTGATCGTTGCCGAGCAATTTGGGACCTTGGAGACTCTTTATCCGGGAAGGATCGATCTAGGCTTGGGAAGGGCTCCCGGTACGGACCAACAAACGGCTCGGGCACTGAGAAGAAATCGTTCCGAAACAGTGCACGATTTTCCCAAGGACATTGGGGAATTGCAAACCTATTTTTCCAAGGAAAACAGCACAGCCGCAGTAAGGGCCATACCGGGGGAAGGCTTGGATATTCCCTTGTATTTGTTAGGGTCCAGTACTTTTAGTGCCCAATTGGCCGGATTAAAGGGATTACCCTATGCTTTTGCCAGTCATTTTGCACCTACCCATTTACACGATGCCTTAAGACTCTACCACCAAAATTTTGAACCTTCCAAACAATGTAGGGCTCCCTACACCATTGCCTGCGTTAACGTCATAGCAGCGGAAACCGATGAAAAGGCCAGGCATTTGGAGACCAGTCTTCAGCAATTGGCCTTGGGAATTATTAGGAATACCAGAAGACCCCTGCCGCCGCCAGTGAATAGTATGGACGGATTATGGCACGAAATGGAAAAGGTTCAGATACAAAAAATGATGTACTATAGTTTTGTAGGATCCAAAGAGACCGTAACAAAAGAACTTTCGGCATTTTTGGAAGCCACCCAAGTCAATGAAATTATGGTGGTATCCCATATCTATGATCATGAAGACCGACTAAAATCGTACGAAATAGTGGGAAGTCTTTTTAACGGGCAATAATTTTAAACCCTGTGCATAGTTTATTGTAACACATAATAAATTCTGTTTACATTGCGCCCTCCTAAGATTGTACAAAATGCGGTAAAGTATATGTGCCAGGTTGTTCGTCTTTTGGTAAGGGTTGGTTGTAATTTATAATTTAAAATAGGGATAAGGTGATTCAGATCAAAGAAATTAGTGGATATGATGGGATAGGTATTGATAAGGTATCCCAATTGTTGGAAGAAAGGGCTGCCCTGTATTCCATTAATATCGTCAATTGGAAAAAATACCCCTATAGGCCCACTGTTAGTTTTAGGATTGCCCATAGTAACAATGAGATTTGGATAAAGTACTACGTAGAGGAGAAAAATATAATGGCTACCGTTGCAGATACCAATGGGGCGGTACATAAAGATAGTTGCGTGGAGTTCTTTTTTGATCCCCTCGGGGATGGGAACTATTATAATTTTGAGTTTAACTGTATTGGGACTACCCATTTGGCTTTTGGAGCGGGAAGAAGCGACCGACAGTTTTTGGCTCCTGAAACTATAGAAGCTTCCATTGGGGTTCAAAGCTCACTGGGAACAAAGATATTTACCGAAAGAACAGCTGATCACTCTTGGGAAATGACCGTTGTAATACCAGCAAAGATTCTTGGCCATAACCCGGGGATTAAGCTAAAAGGCCTGAGCGCCAAAGGTAATTTTTACAAGTGTGGTGACGCTACTGCAGCGCCCCACTATTTAAGTTGGAACCCCATTAGAACAGAAAATCCCGACTTTCACAGGCCAGAGTTTTTTGGGAATCTGGTTTTTGAATAAGGTCTAAACTATAATAGCCCATTGCTATATAGGTGTCAATAACTTCCTATTTTTACTTAACTTAAGTTTGTATACTAAAGCCCTATGCCGTAATGGCCAACCAGGGATTATTTCTTAAATTCTATTTGGATGAAAAAACTTCTTGTCAAAAATATGGTATGCAATAGGTGTAAAACCCTTTTGGAACAGGAATTTGCAAAGGCGGGCATAAGCATACACGCTATAGAACTGGGAGAGATTACTTATAAGGACGAGGGAGATGTTGATGAAGCCGCAATTGAAAACATACTTAAGAGCAACGGTTTTGAATGGGTGAGGGATACGGCCGAAATGATTATAGAAAATATCAAAATAGAACTGATCAATATCATCAATAACGATACCCTGGACGAGGTAGAAAATATTTCCAAGTATTTGTCCAAAAGCTTGAACAAGGAGTATTCCATATTAAGCAAAATGTTTAGCAGGAAGGAGGGTATTACTATAGAAAAGTACTTTATCCACCTAAAAATTGAAAAAGCCAAGGAGCTTATTCAAATGGACAAGTTGAATTTTTCTGAAATTGGGTACAGGCTTAACTATAAGAATAGTAGTCATCTGGCGTCTCAATTTAAATCGGTTACGGGAATGGCAATGGGCGAATATAAAAAACTTCAACAGTGGGATAGAAAACCACTTGACAAAATTATGTAAGGAATATCCATAATTGTAAAAAGTATTCCCCAACTATATCGTTAATTTTACTTAACGCTAAAAATAGACGGAGATGAAGCATACCTATGATATTCACGGCATGACCTGTAATGGTTGCCGCGCCCATGTTGAAAATACCTTAAATACAATAGAAGGGGTTATAAAGGCATCTGTTGATCTGGAGAAGTCGCAAGCCGTTGTGGAATCGGAAAAGCATATTCCTATTGCAACATTTAAAAAAGCCCTTGAAGATGATGGTGGCGCATATGGGATTTCGGTACCCGGTGATGGACACCAACATCATCGCCCTAAAAAACAGAAGTCGGAAAATACCGGAAGTGGTACCTTTTATTGTCCTATGCATTGTGAAGGTGATAAAACCTATGACCAACCCGGTGACTGCCCAATTTGTGGAATGGACCTGGTGGAGGAGGCAAAAATGACCCCACATGGTGGTACGCAATATACCTGTCCCATGCATCCGGAGATTGTGGAAGAGGAGCCAGGCGATTGTCCCATCTGCGGTATGGAACTTGTTCCTAAGGAGGCCGATGTTTCGGCAGAACAAAAAAGCTATGATAGACTGCTGAAGAAATTTTGGATCTCCTTGGCATTTACCCTACCTATTTTTATCATTGCCATGTCCGAAATGATTCCCAATAACCCATTGTACGATTTATGGGATATAAAATATTGGAACTGGATTCAGTTAGGGCTTTCCTTACCGGTAGTTTTTTATGCTACTTGGATGTTTTTTGAAAGGGCCTATCGTTCTGTAAAGACATGGAATTTAAATATGTTCACCCTCATTGGGATCGGCTCTGGTATTGCCTGGTTGTTTAGTGTTTTTGGGATGCTTTTTCCAGATATTTTTCCACCTCAGTTCAAAACACATACAGGGACGGTACATGTGTATTTTGAGGCGGCTACGGTTATTCTGACGCTGGTATTATTGGGCCAATTATTGGAGGCCAGGGCACATAGTAAAACCAATAATGCTGTAAAGGAGTTGCTAAAGCTTGCCCCAAACAAGGCCCTATTGGTGGTTGATGGTAAGGAAGAGGTGATCGCAATAGATAAAATTGAAATAGGGGACCTTCTGCGGGTAAAGCCGGGTGACAAGATCCCGGTAGACGGGGTAATCCATGAGGGGAAGACCTCGGTAGATGAATCCATGATCAGTGGAGAACCCATCCCGGTAGACAAGGTGGAAGGGGACCAAGTAAGTTCAGGTACCATTAATGGCAATCAATCCTTTTTAATGAAGGCCCAAAAGGTAGGCTCGGATACCTTATTGGCGCAGATTATTGAGATGGTAAACAAGGCCAGTCGCAGTCAGGCGCCCATTCAGCGATTGGCCGATAGGATTTCTGGTTATTTTGTGCCTATAGTAGTCCTTATTTCTGTGCTTACTTTTGTGGTTTGGGCCGTATATGGCCCGGAACCTAGATATATATATGCCTTGGTAAACGCCATAGCCGTATTAATTATAGCCTGCCCATGTGCATTGGGGTTAGCTACTCCCATGTCGGTCATGGTAGGTGTGGGCAAGGGTGCCCAATCCGGGGTACTCATTAAGAACGCGGAAGCATTGGAGAAAATGAAACGTGTAAATACCCTGGTAATAGATAAGACAGGAACCATTACTGCTGGGAAACCTTCGGTAGAAAAGGTTGGGGCAGTATCCCAAGAGTATACAGATAAGGAAGTGCTGCAGTATATTGTATCAATTAATCAATATAGTGAACATCCACTTGCCCAAGCAGCGGTGAAATATGGCAAGGAACAGCAGGTAGAGGCTATAGAGACCAAGGATTTTGAGTCGGTTACCGGAAAAGGTGTTATGGGCATTATAAAGGAAAAGGAAGTGGCATTGGGCAACAAGGCAATGATGAAAGAAGCCAATGCCAGTATTTCTGAGGAGTTGGAAAAAGAGGTAGCCAATCAGCAGCGCTTGGGGAAAACGGTATCCATAATAGCTATAGATCGCAAGGCCATAGGATATATGGTGATAAGCGATAAGATAAAGGAAAGTAGTAAAAATGCGATTGGAGAATTGCAATCCATGGGCATTTCGGTAATTATGCTTACTGGGGATAATAAGGAAACTGCCAAAGCGGTTGCCGAGGAGGTACATCTTGCCGATTACAAGGCCAGTATGTTACCAGAAGATAAATTAAAGGAGGTGGAAAGACTACAGCAAGAGGGGAAAATGGTTGCTGTGGCCGGAGATGGAATCAACGATGCCCCTGCATTGGCTAAAAGTGATGTGGGTATCGCTATGGGAACGGGAACAGACGTGGCAATTGAAAGCGCCGCCATTACTTTGGTAAAAGGAGACCTACAGGGAATAGTGAAGGCCCGCAACCTGAGTGATAAGGTGATGGGGAATATTAAGCAAAATTTGTTCTTTGCCCTCATATATAACATCCTTGGTGTGCCTATCGCCGCTGGTGTACTATATCCGTTTTTTGGACTGTTGCTGTCCCCTATGATTGCCGCCCTGGCCATGAGTTTTAGTTCGGTTTCCGTCATTGGTAACGCCCTTAGGTTAAGAAAGGCAAGTATTTAGGGTTCTTTACATGGCACATATAGAACTTTCGACGGATTGTATAAAGGCTACATCAGCTAGATTACCTTTATTTAAACTTTAGATAAACATGATATAACCCTTAAAAGTTTAATTACGCCCAAAAAAGTGGGAATTTTGGTCAAGAATATTTACCTTTTATAAAATTTCACCGATCAAACCAACCAATTTTTTGAAGCTGGGAAAAAGAGATATTTCGTTTTTGCTTTATGGCGCCTTTGCATCCTTTGGCACTTACTTTTGTATGTACGCCTTTCGCAAGCCATTTACCGTGGCTACCTTTGAAGGGCTTTCCTTTGCAGGTGTAGACTTTAAGATTGTTTTAATTATTGCCCAAGTGCTGGGTTATATGCTTTCCAAGTTTATTGGAATAAAGGTAATTTCCGAACTACAGCCCAACAAAAGAATCTTTTATTTGTTGGGGCTTATATTTATAGCAGAGGCCAGCCTTGTTTTATTTGCCCTTACTCCTGCCCCCTATAATTTGATTTTTATGTTCTTGAACGGAATCCCCTTGGGGATGGTCTGGGGAATAGTCTTTTCCTATCTGGAAGGAAGAAAATTCACCGAATTTTTAGGTGTAGCGCTGTGTTCCAGTTTTATTGTGTCCAGCGGGGCGGTGAAATCGGTTGGATTGTTGGTTCTGGAGTATGTAGGGGTCTCCCAGTTTTGGATGCCTTCGGTTACAGGGGCTATCTTTATTGTTCCCTTTATTTTCTTTGCCTGGCTACTAAATAAACTGCCTCCGCCCTCACAGGAGGACAAGGAGCTGAGAACGGAACGGATCCCCATGACCGGGAAGGACCGAAAAAGAGTATTTCTCAACTACCTTTTTCCACTTGTAGTACTGGTTTTGTTCTATACCTTTTTAACGGCCCTGCGCGATTTTCGGGATAATTTTTCTCGTGAAATCTGGGATGCCCTGGGATTTGAGGGAGATGCGGCCGTGTATACGGTATCGGAAGTTCCCATCGCCGTACTGGTATTGCTGATCGTTGGTTTGTTTGGATTGATAAAAAATAACTACAAGGCCTTTGTGTCCTATCATTATTTACTGCTTTTAGGCACTATTTTTATAGGGCTGTCCACCTGGTTGTTTCAAATGGCCTATATTTCACCTTTAGTGTGGATGATGACCGTAGGTTTTGGACTTTATATCTGTTATGTGCCATTTAATTGTATCTTTTTTGATAGGATGATAGCTACCTTTAATATTAGGGGCAATGCCGGTTACCTTATTTATATTGGGGACGCTTTTGGCTATTTGGGGAGTATGGGCGTATTGCTGTACAAGAACTTTGGCCAGAGCCAACTTTCATGGCTCAATTTCTTTATGGTCAGCAGCTATCTAATCGCCGTAGTCGGTGCAATCATCTGCCTGGTTTCCTTATTTTATTTTAGAAGGAAATACAGAAGAACTGTTTTGAAAGAATCGGACGTACAGTTGGTGTAGTCTTACACCAACCCTACCCCTTCAACTACCATTTTTTTTCGCATTATTGTTCATTACCTTATTACACCATTAAGTGGAAAATGAATACTGCGGTTTAATTTTAAACCATGGTATTTAAAACTTCTTTATTTCCTAAGACTATGGGGTATAGCAAGCCTATACTTAATCTTAGTCATATTGGGTTAAAATATTATAGTATTGGTGTAATTTATCGTAGGTTTTGTCTAAAAAGTTGACATATATTTATTGGCCAAATAACCTAACCAATAAATTGTATGTCTATGTAAAAGCTTTACCCAGAAGTATTTAACATTTATTATGTGGCTGTAGTAAGTTTCACCATATGGCTGCACAATAGCACCGGGATTTGTTTCGAGGATACTATATTATTGATACTACAGAGCCTCGACACCTTGGCCCAGAAGAAGGTCATTTTCTTGGGAAAAATCAGAACGAACGCATTTTCCTACTTTTTTAGCCTTTAGGTCTACCGCTAACATTTTTTTAACAGACCAAGGCATTTCATTGCAATCATTTAATGTTTAATGATAGTTCTGTTAACCTGCCCAAGGGATATTTGCGCTTATCAAAAAAATCAAAAAATTTTACAAACACTAAAAAATGAACAAAACTAGTATTGTTATGATATTTGCATTTTTTGCATTTGTCATGGGCCATTCCCAAGGAATTTTTTCGGGGACGGTATTGGATGAGAACAAAGTGCCTTTACCCGGTGCATCGGTTGTTGTTAAAGGTAGTGCAAACGGAGTGGCTACAGATTTCGATGGAAATTTTCAAATAAATTTGACCACAGGAAATGAAATTCTAGTGGTTTCTTATATAGGTTATATTCCCACAGAGATTTCTACTGCTAACAAAACCTCTGCAGAAATAACCCTTCTTCCGGATAATCAAAAATTGGATGAGGTGGTAGTTACGGCCTTGGGGATAACTAGGGCTGAGAAAAAGATTGGTTATGCTACCCAGAAAATGGATGTCGAGGTAATTGAGGAAATTAGTGCCCCCAATGTTGGGAACCTTTTTACCGGTCAGGTTGCCGGTCTTACCGTAAGCAATCCCACCGGATTATTTCAGAAGCCCAGTTTTTCCCTAAGGGGGAAATCGCCACTGATCGTAATTGATGGTATACCCGTTGAAACAGATTTCTTTGATGTGTCGGCCAATAACATTGCCAACGTAAACGTGTTAAAAGGGACTACCGCATCGGCACTTTATGGGTCTAGAGGTAGAAATGGAGCTATTTTGATTACTACTAAGAATGCCCAGACAGACGGATTGGAAATTAGCGTTTCCCACAATACCATGGTTTCGGCTGGGTTTACCGTGTTTCCTGAAACACAGACCGAGTACGGTAATGGTTCCAATGGAAAATATGAGTTCTGGGACGGTAAGGATGGAGGTATTTCCGATGGGGATATGATCTGGGGACCAAAGTTTGAACCCGGAGTGATGGTTTCCCAATGGAATAGTCCCATATTGGATAGCGAAACCGGGGAAACCATTCCTTGGTGGGGTGATGTGTACGGAACACAATATGACGATAAATCGCGCTATTCCAGAGTTCCAATTCCTTGGGAATACCACAACAATCTAAAGGATTTCTTGGGAACAGGCTATATTTCCACAACCGACTTCTCGGTATCCAGTAAATCAGAAAAAGGTTCATTCCGTTTGTCCGGAAACTATTCAGATCAAAAGGACAGGGTTCCTAATTCTGGCCTTAAAACGGGTGGTCTAGCCTTTAAATCGACCACCAACTTGTCCAATTCCCTAACCTTGGACAGTAAGTTATCCTATAACAAAGTGTATTCGCCCAATTATCCCCGACACGGATATGGTCCAAAAAACCATATGTATACCATATTAATATGGATGGGTGATGATGTAAACGGCAAGGAATTGGAAGAGCATATGTATGTTCCCGGACAGGAAGGGTATAGACAGGCCAACTTCAACTACGCCTGGTACAATAACGTATACTTTGCGGCAAATGAGCTGAACCAGAAATATGATGCCGATCTTATTAATGCGCAAATGGTTCTAAAATACAACATAGCAGAAGGTCTAAACTTGCAGGGAAGAGGTTCTGCGGTAATACAGGATATTTTTGAGGACAGACAAAGTCCAAAGACCTACTTAAATTATGGTGATGCCAGGGAAGGGGATTACAAAACATGGAATTCCAAAAGGCTTACCGTAGATTACGATGTCTTGGCTTCCTATTCAAAAGAGTTGAATGATGACCTCTCCTTTGATGTTAACGCCGGAGCCTCTACTTTTTACAGAAAATACCAACAGGAGTACAATTCCACAGATGGATTGGTGGTACCTTTTGTATATAGTCTTAACAATACTAGTGGCAATGTGGCGGCAACTACCTACTTACAGGAAAGAGCAACCAATAGTGTTTACGCCACCGTGGGTGTAGACCTTTACAATGCTGTGTTTTTAACGGCTGCAGCCAGGAACGATTGGTCTTCTACCCTGCCTAAAGAGAATAGGTCATACTTCTATCCATCCGTTTCGGCAAGTACCGTAGTATCCAATTTTGTGACTATGCCAACTGCGATAGACTATCTAAAGCTCTATGGTTCTTGGGCACAGGTATCCAGTGATTTAGACCCTTATAGAACTGAGGCCTACTATACCAATAATGGTGTTTTTGGCGGGAACGTAAAGTTGCAGTATCCCAATGGCCTGGTAAATGCCAATATTGAGCCGGAAACATCCAATTCCTTTGAATTGGGGCTTAGCTCGGCTTTCTTAAAAAACAGGTTGGCTATAGACCTCACCTATTATAA
>CAXAVP010000013.1:0-33512 GCA_963972175.1 uncultured Arenibacter sp. | reverse complement strand
AAATGGAACCCTAAAATTTCTAATTTTGTTATATGCGGGACACTTTGGAAAAGTATCTTCCTGAAAGGGCAGTAGGTTTAAGTATAGCGCTTATTAAGGAAAACGGTGTACATCTAAAGATCGTTGACCAGCGGGTAACCAGGCATGGCGATTACCGTAGGATGCCCAACGGAGCCCATCAGATTACCGTGAATGCCACTTTGAATAAATATAGCTTTCTAATTACTTTGATCCATGAAATAGCCCATTTGGTCGCTTTTGAGAAATATGGGCGAAGAATTAAGCCTCATGGTTTAGAGTGGAAAAAAACCTTTCAATATTTAATGTTACCTTTCTTAAGGCCCGAAATCTTTCCAACGGCGCTACTACCGTTGCTGGCAAATCACTTTAGAAACCCTAAGGCAAGTAGTGATACCGATGCCAGGTTATCTCTGGCATTGAAACAATACGACCCTGAGGATAAAGGGGCAACATATGTTTTTCAACTGCCTCATAACAGTATTTTTCGAATTTATAATGGAAAATTGTTTCAAAAAAAGAATAAGAGAATAAAGCGTTATGAGTGTGTTGAATTGGCCACTGGAAAGATGTATCTTTTCCAGCCCAATGCAGAAGTGGAGCTAATTAATGATTAAGGTGAAAAACTATGAAAAAAAATTACTACGCAGTTCTGATGGCAGGTGGGGTAGGCTCTAGATTTTGGCCTATAAGTACCACTTCTTATCCCAAACAATTTCACGATATGCTGGGTACAGGGGATACCTTGATACAAAAGACATTTAAAAGGTTGTCCAAGATAGTTCCCGAAGAAAATATTTTAATATTGACCAATGAATTATATAATGATCTGGTCCTGGAACAGTTACCGGGAATAGATCAGGAACAAGTGGTCTTGGAGCCGGCTATGCGAAATACGGCGCCCTGTATACTTTACGCTTCCTTAAAAATTCAGAAGAAGGACCCAAATGCGGTTGTGATCGTAGCTCCTAGTGATCACTGGATAGAGGATGAGGAAGCTTTCGTTAAGGATGTAACCAGTTGTTTTGATAAATGTGAAAAGGAAAGTGTAATTTGCACCTTGGGGATAAAGCCTACTTTTCCCAATACCGGCTTTGGTTACATTGAATATGAAAAGGAAAGTGAAGCCCCTTTAAAAAATGTGCGTCAGTTCAGGGAAAAACCGGACTATGGGACGGCCAAGGATTTTATAGCCCAAGGGAACTTTTTGTGGAATGCAGGAATTTTTATGTGGAGGGTTGAAACCATAATTAATGCTTTTAAGACATTTCAACCTGTACAGTATGCCTTGTTCCAACAAGGGGATGAGTTCTATAATACGGCTCAAGAGCGGGCATTTATTAATGAGAATTATGTCAAGGCAGAAAATATATCCATAGACTATGCTATTTTAGAGCCCTCAAACAATATTTTTGTTTTGCCGGCAACTTTTGATTGGAACGATTTGGGTACTTGGGGTTCCTTGTATGATAAATTGGATAAGGACGAAAGTAACAATGCCTTGGTAAATTGTCAGGTCTTGGCTCAGGATGCCACTGGAAACATGATACGGTCCCCAAAAGGAAAAGTGGTGGTGATAGATGGATTAAAAGACTATATTGTGGTAGATAAGGAAGAGGTGTTGCTTATATATCCCAAGTCCAAGGAGCAGGATATTAAGGAAGTGCTTACAAAAGTCAAGGATCAATTTGGAGATCAGCTCGCTTAGTTATGGAAGAAAAAAAGGACAACGGCCAGAATACGGATTCTGCCGATAAGAACGGAGAGGAAATAAAGAAGGAATTTAGGGGGCTTTTAGGGAGCGTCAAAATATTTCTTTTAGATTTGTTGGACATTCGTAGTAATACGGATCAAGAGGCAACCAAAGAATCCATAATTGCCGATATTCCTTTTAAGGGGCATACCTCCTGGATTTTAATTTGTTCAATCTTTATAGCTTCTGTAGGCCTTAATGCCAATTCTACAGCTGTGGTTATAGGAGCCATGTTAATCTCTCCCTTAATGGGTCCTATTTTAGGAATGGGGCTATCCTTGGCCATCAATGATATTGATACATTAAGACGATCCTTAAAGAATTTTGCCGTAATGGTTGGGCTAAGTGTTCTAACCGCTTTTTTGTTCTTTTATTTATTTCCGCTGCGGGATGAGTCCTCTGAGCTTTTGGCACGGACGGCGCCAGACATAAGGGATGTGCTTATAGCATTTTTCGGGGGCTTGGCATTGGTAATAGCCAGGGCAAAGAGGGGAACTATCGCCAGTGTTATATTTGGGGTGGCCATTGCTACCGCTTTAATGCCACCTTTATGTACGGTTGGTTTTGGATTGGCCATAGGTAATTTTGGCTATGCCACAGGTGCCATGTACCTATTTATTATTAATACCATCTTTATTGGTCTGGCAACCTTTTTGGTGATAAAATTACTGCGCTTTCCAATGGTTAGATATGCCAATTCACAAAGGAGAAGGTTTATTGCCAGAATGGCATCCGTTGTGGCAATTTTGGTAATGATACCGGCAGGCTTTACATTCTACGATGTGTTTCAGGAGTCTATTTTTAGAAAGCAAGCCAACCAGTTTGTGGGTGACCATATTGAACCGTACAAATTGCCAGGGGAGGGTAGGTATTTGGAAAATTTAACCGATATACAATATAATCACGGGAAAGACGGGTTTATAGAATTGGTGTTTATGGGCAACGAGACCATTCCAGACAATGTAATTGCAACGTGGATCGCCCAAAAAAATAATTATGAGAAGCTTAAAAATGTTGATCTTAAAATAGTTCAGGGTTCCAAAAATTTGGAACTGGATCAGATGAAGTACGTGAATGAACTATATGAATCCAAAAAAGCGGAGCTGTTAAGTAAGGAGCAACAAATTCAGGTCCTAAAAGAAGAGGTAGGGAAAATGAGTAAAATTGTTGCACAGCAGATTCCATTTCAGGAAATAAGTGCCGAGGCAAAGACCAACTATGAGAATTTAACCAGTCTGGGCTTTTCATATACGATTAGGACCGATTTTGATAAATTGGATACCATTCCTGTCTTTAATGTGACCTGGAAAAAGGGCTTGTCTGCAGAAAAAATAAAGGCAGATTCTCAGAAACTAACCCAATGGCTGCGATTAAGACTCAAAGATTCGCGTATCCAGGTAAAAAAGGAAGAAAGTTAATTTCTTTCCTCTATATACATCTGTCGTACTTTTTTAAATAATTCCGAAGAATATACAAAGTCGGTTACCGCTTCATTATCGGTCTTAAAAATTTCCTTGTTGCTGCCTTCCCATTCTTTATGGCCATTTTTAAGGAAGATTATTTTTTCGCCTATTTCCATAACCGAGTTCATATCGTGGGTGTTGATCACGGTTGTGATATCGTATTCCTGGGTAATTTCATGAATAAGATTGTCTATCAAAATGGCAGTTTTAGGATCCAATCCAGAATTGGGCTCGTCACAGAACAGGTATTTTGGTTTCATAACAATGGCCCTTGCTATGGCAACCCTTTTCTGCATTCCGCCCGAAATTTCGGAAGGATATTTATGATGGGCATCCACTAAGTTTACACGCTTAAGAACAAAATCTACACGGTCTTGCATCTCGGATTTGGACTGCTTGGTAAACATGCTGAGTGGAAACATAACGTTTCCTTCTACGGTCATGGAGTCGAACAGAGCACTCCCCTGGAATACCATGCCCATTTCCTGCCTTAGGTTTCTTTGCTCACTTGCAGAAAGTTCAGAGTAATCTTTGCCATCATATTTTATCTTGCCTTGTTCTGGGGTAAAAAGGCCCAAGAGGCATTTTAAAAAAACCGTTTTTCCAGAACCACTCTGGCCAATGATCAAATTAGTCTTCCCTTTTTCAAACTTGGTACTGACCCCTTTTAAAATATGGGTGTCACCAAAGGATTTATGTATATCGTTTACTTCTATCATTAGCCCAATAGTAATTGTGTTAGCACATAGTTGACAATAATTATTACCACACTGGTCCAAACAAAAGAGGTGGTACTGGCCTTTCCAACTTCCAAGGCCCCACCTTTCATGTAATATCCGTGAAAAGAGGGGATGGTGGCAATAATAAGGGCAAAGACCATGGCTTTTATAAAGGAATAGGTTACATGAAAAGGAATAAAATCCAATTGTAGCCCCTCCACAAAATCGGCACTGGAGCTAAACCCTCCAAATACACCCGCTGTCCATCCCCCGAAAATACCAACGTACATAGCAATGGCGATTACAAAAGGATACAAAAGCATGGCTATTATTTTAGGAAAGACCAAATAGTTCAACGAATTGACACCCATGATCTCCAAAGCGTCAATTTGCTCTGTAACTCGCATGGTGCCTATGCTCGAGGTAATATAGGAGCCTACTTTTCCGGCCATGATTATAGAGGTGAAGGTAGGGGCAAATTCCAGAATGACCGATTGCCTGGTGGCAAAACCAATTAGGTTTCTGGGTATTAATGGGTTGGTGATGTTCAATGCCGTCTGTATGGAAACTACTCCGCCAATAAAAAAAGAAATAAATATGATAATCCCCATAGAATTATAAACCAGTTCGTCTATTTCCTTAAGGATTAAAGTCTTCATAACCGACCATTTTGTAGGTTTTTTAAAAACCTCCATGATCATAATGAAGTAACTACCTATAGATGCCAAATAATTCATTCAAATGTTTAAAATTGCAATAGATGGTAAAAATAACAATATTAAGAATCATTTAACTTGCAATTAAAGTTTTAAGGATGAAATTCTATATTTTTGGGATTTTAAATCTATTATAATGAAAAATAAAAGTGTTCTGTTGTGGCTATTTCTAATTTTGGTAGGATTCAATAGCTTTAATGTAATTGCCCAAAGAAAATCCAAAAGAAATAAGGAGAACAGATCTAAAATAGCTGAGGTTATCACGGCCCCGGACATTGCTACTGCTCCCAAATTGGTAGTGGGTATAGTTGTAGATCAGATGCGATACGACTATTTGACCCGTTTTTGGGGCCAATATGGCGAAGGTGGGTTTAAAAGATTGGTCAATGACGGATTTAATTGTAAGAACAATCATTTTAATTACGCCCCAACGGTTACAGCAGCAGGTCATGCTTCTGTTTACACTGGTACCACTCCGTCCAATCACGGTATAATTGGCAATGATTGGTATGATAAATTTGCCGATGAGATGGTTTATTGTGCAGGGGATGATTCCTTTAGTACCGTTGGTACCACCTCCAATGCAGGTAAGATGTCCCCACATAGGTTGGAGACCACTACTATCACAGATCAACTGCGCCTGCACACTCAAATGCAAGGAAAGGTCATCGCTATTTCCATAAAAGACAGAGGTGCGGTATTACCAGGTGGGCATACGGCCAATGCAGCCTATTGGTTTGACGGTGGTGACAATGGTAAATGGATAAGCAGTACCTATTATATGGATAAACTACCTGCTTGGGTGGCCCAGTTCAATGAGGCACGTAGTGTGGACCAATACAAAAAAACCTGGAATACGCTAAAAGACATTAATACCTATGTAGAAAGCGGCTCGGATAATAATCTTTACGAAGGGTTGTTTAAAGGGCAATCAACCTCTGGTTTTCCACACGATTTGGAAGCTTTATGGGATGGGAACGGGAAATATAGTATACTTAAGTCTACCCCTTTTGGCAATAGTTTAACCACCGATTTTGCTTTGTCAGCAGTAGAAAACGAGGCGCTTGGGGCAGATGCTATTACAGATTTTCTCGCTGTTAGCTTTTCCAGTACCGATTATGTGGGGCATAGATGGGGAGTAAATTCAAAAGAGGTACAGGATACATACCTTCGTTTGGATCAGGATATAAAAAGACTCTTGGATACCTTGGATGACAAGGTTGGGGCAGGGGAGTATACAGTATTTCTTACGGCCGATCACGCTGCAATCAATGTTCCGGCATTTTTAAGGGATCAAAAACTTCCTGGGGGCTTGGTAGACGGAAATATGCTCAACGATAGATTAACACAGTATTTAAATTACACCTATGGCACCAGTGATATTGTAAAAAAGGTTTCAGGGAATCAGTTATTTCTGGATTATAAGGTAGTGAAGAACCTGGATTTGAATTTGGCCGATGTAGAAGAGGATATTGCCTTGGAGTTAATTCAATATGATGGTTTGTACAAGGTTTTTACTGCCGATCAAATGTGGAAAAATCAATATGTGGGAGGTATACCGGCAATGATTCAGAATGGCTACAATCAGAAGCGTTCTGGAGAGGTGTTGATGGTCTATGATCCGGGAAGTGGAAAATATGGAAAGACTGGTTCCACACACGGTTCCCCGTGGAATTATGATACCCATTCGCCCTTGTTGTTTTATGGGAAGGGTATAAAAAAAGGTAGTACTGTAAATAGAACCGAAATTTCTGATATTGCCCCAACCCTTGCTGCTTTATTAGGAATGAACGCTCCGTCCGGATCCACGGGAGAGCCAATTTCGGAGGTGATAGAGTAGGTGTATACCCTCATATAAAAAAAACACAAAAGCCAAACTACTTTAACGCAATAGTTTGGCTTTTATATTTTTCCATCTCAGTTGGCGAATAAATTGCCCTTCTTCAGGGCTTACCAAAAACTTGGATCTTTCCTTCTTGGCTCGTAAGTAGCCGTTTAGGTTGTCTACAAATGCCCTAGGTCTTTTTTGTTTTAATGCCATTTTAATCGATGCTATGAGGCTTATCCAAAATCCGTAGCGCATACTGTACATGGCCTTACCCTGTAATAGTTTGGCCTTTTTATTGTAGGCCTGCCCCAGTGGTCTTAAGTGTTTTAGATGAAGTTCAGTATCTGTAAGAATCTTAAATCCGTGAAATTGGGCCAGTAATTCGTCTACCGTGTCCCAGCCCATTGCATTTCTTAGTCCACCAATGGCTTGGAAACAACTTTTGCTGTAGGCTTTAAACGCCCCCCTTACATGGTTTTTGTCCATAGGGTGATTTAACTTCCATTGGCCTTGGCTGTCCAATTCGTAGGCAAAACCACCAGCAATACCTATGTCGGGGTCCGATTTGAATTTATGTGCTATTCTTTCAAAATAGTCTGTGGGTAGAATAATATCGGCATCCAATTTAACCAAGAAGTCGTATTCATCGTCCAGTTGTTCCAAGCCTTTGTTAAAGGCATTGATGACCTTGCTTCCGGGCATATGGACAGTGGAGGAGGAGGTGTTTACCTTTTTTATAAAGGGGTGGGCAGCAATAAATTTATCTAGGAGGTTTTCTGTGTTGTCCGTAGAATTATCATTTACCACAATTACCAGTTTGGGAGTCAAGGTTTGTTTGGACACCGAAATAAGGGTGTCCGATAAATATTTCTCTTCATTATGTGCCGGGATAATAACGTAATATCGCATATAAATCAATTGCCTTGGGACTCAGTGGGATTAGTTTGCGACTTGTGTGTCCTTTCTGCGTAAACGATGTAATATCTGGGGGTGAAACTCCTTAGTAAAGGTCTAAACCCTATTTTTTTAACGGGATTGGTCCATTTGGCCCTATCCTTAATTTCCCATCCGGCCTTTTCCAGTAACCAATCAAACTGCCAGTCTTCAAATTCGTGAAAGTGTCTGTCCCATTTATCGGTCTTGCTTTTATAGGCTGGGGAAAACCATAACCTTAAAGGAATACTGGCTACTAGTTTATCAGATTTTATATGCCTCAAGATATTGAAAGGGGCAATTAAATGTTCAAAAATTTCAAAAGCGGTGACTACATCCGCATCAGTATTAATGACTGAAGAAAAATCCAGATCCAAGTCTTCACCTTTGGTATTAGCTACCTTGTACCCGTTATCCAACATGATGCCGGATAATGGATTTTTTACACCGAGATCCAATATGGATTGGTCTTTGGAAACGTGCTTCTGTAGAAAGTCTAGGGTGTGTTTAAAACGTTTGTTTGGAAATGTTCTTTCGTACATCGGGCGTTATATGCTATATTATTTAAATTTATTGCGGAGCTGAAAATCAAGGATCTGTAGCTTTGGTAACGTCCGCAAAAATACTATTTTAAAATGATGTTGGACCCTTTTACCTGCTACACCCTATAGACTATGGCGTTAATATTCATACCGGCTCCAACACTTGCAAATATAACAACATCTCCCTTTGCGATGGATTGATTTTCCAATTTTCCATTTCTCACCAAATCCAATAAGGTTGGAATGGTAGCAACAGAACTATTTCCCAATTTTTCAATACTCATGGGCATTATACCGTCGGGCATTTCCAAGTCATATAATTTATAGAATCGTTTTACGATGGCCTCATCCATTTTTTCATTTGCCTGATGTATGAATATTTTTTTTACATCGCTTATAGGCACGCCGCTTTGTGATAAGCAGTCCTTCATTGCTTGCGGCACATGGGTAACGGCAAATTCATAAATTTTTCGTCCATGCATTTTTATGTAGCGTCTATCATCCTCCGTTGTATTGGAGTAGGATTCCCCAAAAAACAGAAAAAAGGCTTCCTCATTGGCATAGGTTGCACTGTTGTGGGCCAATATCTCTGCCGTGTCTTCCTTGGCCTCTATGATAGTGGCCCCGGCTCCATCGGAATAGATCATGGAGTCCCTGTCATGTGGGTCCACTACCCTGGAGAGTGTTTCGGCACCTATTACTAGGCATTTTTTGGCAATGCCGCTCTTTATAAAGGCATTGGCCTGTATGACCCCCTCTATCCAGCCTGGGCATCCAAAAAGGAGATCATAGGCAACACATTTAGGATTTTTTATTTGTAATTGTTGTTTAACCCTAGTGGCCAAACTAGGTAGGGTGTCCCCTTGGCATTTGCCGTAGGTAACATCACCAAAATTGTGGGCAACAATTATATAGTCTATTTCTTCTTTATCAATATTCGCATCCGATATGGCCTTTTCCGACGCAAAGAATGCCAATTGTGAAGTGTTTAGTTCACTTTTTGCATACCGCCTTTCACTTATACCAGTTATGCTTTTAAATTTATGGATAATGATGTCGTTCTTTTGCTTAAAGGCCGTACCATCCGTGTTCAAAAAGTCATGTTCTTCAAAGTCTGAATTCTTGGTCACCAAAGAGGGTATGTAAGAACCGGTGCCGGTAATTCCAATGCTCATAATTTGATTATAGTTTAATAGTATAAATATAAGGTATATGGCTAGGTCAAAGTTGCTGCTATAAAAAATTCATACGATGTCCAAGGCTAAGCTTCTATGTAATTGGAAGAATAAAAAAAGCCTTTCAAAATAAATTGAAAGGCTGTAAAGGCTTGTTTTATGGGGGTGTTTAGGCCTCGGCATACGCCTCAATGGGTGCGCATGTACATACCAAATTACGGTCTCCATAAGTATCGTCTACCCTTCTAACACTTGGCCAAAATTTGTTGTCACGTATATAGGGAAGCGGAAAGGCGGCCTTTTGTCTACTATATGGAAACTCCCATTGATCGCTACTGATCATTTCCAAGGTATGGGGCGCATTTTTTAACGGGTTGTTGTTGTCCGCTAAAGTGGCTTCATCAATTTCCTCACGAATAGATAGCATGGCATTGCAAAAACGGTCCAATTCGGCCCGACTCTCACTTTCCGTAGGTTCTATCATCAAAGTACCTGCAACTGGGAATGAAACCGTTGGGGCATGAAAACCGTAGTCCATTAGCCTTTTGGCAATATCACCAACTTCTATTCCGTTGGCTTTAAACGGTCTACAGTCGATAATCATTTCGTGTGCTGCCCTTCCCCTTTCACCGGTATAGAGCACGTTGAATTTCCCACTGAGTCGGCTTTTTATATAATTGGCATTTAAGATTGCGGTTTTGGTAGAATTGGTTAGCCCTGTTTCTCCCAGCATCTTTATGTAACCATATGAGATTAGACATACCAATGAGCTTCCCCAAGGTGCGGCGGATATAGCCGAAATAGCTTGGTCCCCACCTGTTTTTATTACGGGATTCCCGGGTAAAAATGGAACCAATTGCTCAGCAACGCAAATAGGACCTACGCCTGGGCCTCCGCCACCATGCGGGATGGCAAAAGTTTTATGAAGGTTTAAGTGGCAGACATCGGCACCAATTGTGGCTGGGTTGGTTAGCCCAACTTGGGCATTCATGTTGGCCCCATCCATATATACCTGCCCGCCATTATCATGTATTAATTTTGTTATCTCCTTGATGGAAGATTCAAATACGCCATGGGTAGAAGGATAGGTAACCATTAAAGCGGACAGATTGTCCTTGTGCAAGGTCGCTTTTTCTGCCAAATCGTTTACATCTATGTTTCCGTAATCATCGGTTTTGGTAACTACTACCTTCATACCGGCCATAACAGCGGAGGCCGGATTGGTACCATGGGCAGAGGCGGGAATAAGACATATATTTCTGTGTCCCTCTCCTCTGGATTCGTGATAGGCCCTAATAACCATAAGACCGGCAAATTCTCCTTGTGCGCCGGAATTTGGCTGCAAGGAAGTCGCAGCAAACCCTGTAATAATACTCAGGTCCTTTTCCAGTTCCTTTAGAATAGTTTGGTATCCCTGTGCCTGCTCAACGGGAACAAAAGGATGGATGTTTCCCCATCTCGCCATGCTCAGAGGGAGCATTTCGGAAGCTGCGTTCAATTTCATGGTGCAGGACCCCAAGGAAATCATAGAGTGGTTTAAAGCTAGGTCCTTACGTTCCAATTTTTTTATATAGCGCATCAATTCCGTTTCGGAATGGTAAGAGTTGAAGACAGTGTTTTCAAGGAATTCCGAGTTACGGCTCAACTGATTGTCAAGAACGGTTTTGGATACGTTTTTTTCAAGGGTAACGGCTTCTTGGCCTAAAGCTTGCGCAAAAATATTTACTATTTGTTGGAGGTCTTTTAAGGAGGTAGCCTCGTTCAATGCTATAGAAACCGTTTCGGCATCCACATACAGGAAGTTGACCCCTTGTTTTTCTGCAATAGGTTTTATTTTGGACGCCTCTATTTTAATGGTAATAGTGTCAAAATAGGATGTGTTTACTTGATAAAGTCCGAGTTTTTCCAAGGCATCCGTCAGGCTTATGGCCGATTTGTGTACGCTATTAGCAATATATTTTAGTCCTTTTGGGCCGTGGTACACGGCATACATACCGGCCATTACGGCCAATAGAACCTGTGCAGTGCATATATTGGAGGTAGCCTTGTCCCGTTTAATGTGTTGTTCCCTAGTTTGTAAGGCCATGCGGAGTGCGGGCTTCCCAGCTGTGTCTTTGGTAATCCCGATTATTCTGCCTGGGATACTACGTTTATATTCCGCTTTGGTAGCAAAAAAGGCGGCGTGTGGGCCACCATACCCTAGAGGAATACCGAATCGCTGTGTGGTACCCACCACTACATCGGCGCCAAATTCACCTGGAGGGGTTAAAATGGCAAGGCTTAAAATATCTGCCGCAACAGCTACCTTAATGTTCTTTTCAATAGCTTTTGCAACAAAAGGTCCAAAATCATGTACTTGTCCATGTTTTCCGGGATATTGTAAAAGTGCCCCAAAATATTCTTCACTGAAAGAAAAATCCTCATGGTTGCCAACGGTCAATTCTATTTCCAGTGGTTCAGATCTTGTTTCCAAAAGGGCAAGTGTCTGAGGCAATATTTCTTCGGAGACAAAGAATTTGTTGACCTGTTTTTTCTTTTGATCCCTACTGCGAACGTCAAAGAGCATAGCCATTGCTTCGGCAGCAGCCGTACTTTCGTCTAAAAGTGAGGCATTGGCCAGTTCCATTCCTGTGAGTTCGGATACTACAGTCTGAAAATTTAACAAGGCCTCCAATCTACCCTGGGCAATTTCTGCCTGATATGGGGTGTAAGCCGTATACCAGCCAGCATTTTCCAAAATATTCCTTTTAATAACGGAAGGGGTAATACTCTCGTGGTAACCCAAGCCTATATAGGATTTGAAAACTTTATTTTGCTCCGATAAATCTTGAATATGCGACAAATATTCGTGTTCGCTCATCGCCGGATCCAAAGCCAAAGGTTTGGCAAGGCGAATGTCATCGGGAATGGTTTCTGTAATTAACTGGTCCAGGGAATTAACATTAATTTCACTTAACATCTCGGGAAGATTATCTTCGTTAATCCCTATATGCCGTAAGGCAAACATGTCTGTCCTCATAATTCAAGCAAATTTTTCTTTATTAAGGTGAGCAAAAATACTCATTATTTATCTTTGTTATGCTGCTTTTACCAGGATCTCTTTTTAAAGTTTTTAACGAAATGGATGGGTTATGAACACTTTGGCTATTTTTGACTTATGAACTGGTTAAAATATCTTTTTCATTTTTATTTGGATGCCAGTGTACATGTAGCCTTTTCAGTTTTTGCATTTATTGAAATAAGTTGCATTTATTTTGATCTAGACAGGGAGAATCATATTTCCTATTTGACATTTTTTGGTACAATTGCCTGCTATAATTTTGTAAAATACGGAGTTGAGGCCAAAAAATATATTCTAGTGGCCAATAGCTACCATAAGCACATACAGCTGTTTAGTTTTTTGGCAGGGCTGGGGGTATTGTACCATGCGTATTTTCTATCATTCCATACCCTAATGGGTATCCTTGTATTGGGTGTTTTAAGTAGTTTGTATGCTGTTCCATTACTGCCAAACACCAAAAACCTCAGGAGTTTGGGAGGCCTTAAAATATTTATAGTGGCCTTGGTCTGGGCGGGTGCAACGGTTGTGTTGCCCATTGTATCGGCCAATAAAAATATAGATTGGGATGTAATGGTAGAGACCGTACAGCGATTTGTGGTGGTTCTTGTTTTAATGCTCCCATTTGAAATAAGGGATTTGAAATATGATGATCCGGAACTTAAAACCTTGCCGCAGCGATTTGGTTACCAAAGGACGAAGCTATTAGGTGTTGTTGGGATTGTCATTTTTTTTCTGATAACCTTTTTAAAGGATTGGTTAACGCCATTGGAATTAATTAGCAAGGCACTTATATCCCTATTGTTAGGGGTTCTTATTTTAAATACCCAAAGAAAACAGCCTAAGTATTTTTCTTCCTTCTGGGTAGAGGCAACCCCTATTTTTTGGTGGGTTTTTATCCTGGTCTTGGACGGACTTTAAGATTTGGACCTTAGCGTTTGTTTCATTTTTTCTTTCTCTTCCACAGGAAGGGTTTTGATCTTTGCTTGCGAGCAAAGGGAGGTAAGCTTGGTGTTCTTTTTTACGAATGTTTTACAGGTTTTACATAGTAACATATGTAATTTAAGCTGTATTTTTTCTAAGAGAGTAGCCTCATTGTATTGAGCTTTTGTGCATAAAATTTCTACGTCTTTGCAGGTCTTCATATTTTAAACCAATTGTTGTTTAGGCATTCCATTAAAGCAGTTCTTGCTCTGTGGATGATAACCCAAAGATTAGACGGATTGATTTCTAGCTCCTTACAGACTTCTTCCGTGCTTAAGCCGTTTATTGTTTTTAAGGTGAATGCCAGAGCATGTTTTTTGGGAAGTTTTGCAATGCACTCCTGAATAGCAATCCCCAATTCTTCATTCTCCATTTTACTGTTTTCCAAAAGACTCGTTGGGTCCGCAACCTGTTCTTCCAAAAAATTACTGTCCGTATCGCTATTGTCGTTCTTGGTAATGCGAATTACGGATTTAGCCTTTTTCGAATTTATTTTTCGATAGTGGTCTATCACCTTTCTTTTTAAAATAGAAATGAGCCATGTGCGCTCTGCGGCTTCTCCTTTAAAATTTTTGGCAGATTTTAAGCCGGCAAAAAAAGTTTCCTGCACCAAGTCTTTGGCAATTTCTGAATCGTTTACCCGTGTTACCGCATAGTTAAAAAGGTAATCGGAATAACTATCCACCCATGTGTCCGGATTTAAAATTTGTTTTGTCATGCCTGTTTGTCAATTCAAAAATAACGCATTTTTTTCTGAAGAAGAATTCTTATTTTTGAATAAGTAAAAATAGCTATGAAGACGTTGTATATTTTATTGGTTGCACTTCTACTGCAAACGGGCTGTTCAGGGGAAAAAGTGGCTGATATGCCCATAACGGAATTTGAACAGGAAATGCTGAAAACCGGAATTCTGGTCGATGTAAGAACGGCAGAGGAATTTGAAGCCGGGCATTTGGAGAATGCAAAGAATATAGACTGGTACAATCCGGTATTTGCCGATCAGTTTAAGGACATTGGTAAGGATGAGACCATTTATGTGTACTGTAAGATGGGAGGTAGGAGCGCCAAGGCCAAGGAAAAATTAAAGTTGATGGGGTTTACCAATGTGGTAAACCTGGAAGGTGGATATGAAGCTTTTAAACAAAAGGAGTAAAAATAGCAGCCTAGTAGTTTTGCTGTAGTCTTACGTCTTTTTTTTGGGGTTGCTGAAAGATAGCTGTCAACAGCTTTAAATTTTACTTAATGGTAAAATAAAGGTCCAATATAGGTTGGTTTATTGTTCTGGTGCTGTTGTTTCTGCCTGGTGCCGCTGTTGGTGGGTACTTACAAGAGTCCATGTAGATTGGGGCTGTGGTACTTCTTGTGGCCACACCCTTAATCGTTTACTATTTCCTAATTACGTATTGTATGGGGTGATGTGGTGTTGCTAATTACAAATGGATTTATAATAAATCGCACCATTTTTATTGACAATAAAATAATAGAAACCAATATTTTTGTCGATGTATTGGGAGCTTAATTGATTTGTTTGGAATTATAGTACCATAAATGCCAAGGTGTTATCCTTTCTCCCGTGAAGAAGGGGATGTTTCTTAGCCATTTGATACAGCTAATCCCTAAATACAAGACCATAGCGGTCTTTAAGTTCTTAGTTCAGGGAACCTTGACATTTATAGTTTTTGGTAAAGTTATTGCAGTAGTCCAGCCCTTTTTAATAAGGCTTCTATCTTGGGTTCACTTCCTCTAAAACGCTTGTATAGGGCCATTGGCTTTTCTGTTCCGCCCATGGACAATACATGGTCCTTAAATTTCGTAGCCACTTCTTTATTAAATATTCCTTGTTCCTTAAAATAGGAAAAGGCATCTGCATCCAATACTTCTGCCCATTTATAGCTGTAATAGCCTGAGGAATATCCCCCTTGGAAAATATGGGCAAATGATGTGCTCATACAGGTGTTCTCACATTCTGGATAGAGGTTTGTTTCTTTAAAAGCTTCAAGTTCCTGAGACTTAACATCGGTAATCTTGGACGGGTCGGCACCGTGCCAGGACATATCCAGTAATCCAAAGCTAAGTTGTCTTAAGGTTGCCATGCCTTCTTGGAAGGTTGCCGAGTCCTTTATTTTTTGTACCAGTTCCATAGGGATGGCCTCTCCTGTTTTATAGTGGGTGGCAAATAATTCCAAGGCTTCTTTTTCGTAACACCAATTTTCCATGATTTGGCTGGGAAGCTCTACAAAGTCCCAATAAACAGAAGTTCCCGATAGTCCAGGGTATACTGTGTTGGCCAACATGCCGTGTAAACCATGGCCAAACTCATGAAATAGGGTGGTAACCTCATTGAAGGTTAAGAGTGAGGGTTTGTTGGCAGTTGGTTTGGTAAAATTGCAAACATTGGATATGTGTGGGCGTACGTTGATCCCGTTTTCCATGTATTGGGGTTTGTAGGATGTCATCCAAGCACCACCTCTTTTGCCCGGCCTTGGGTGGAAATCGGCATAAAACAAGGAAATAAATTGCTTGTTGCCATCGTATACGCGATAGGTTTTTACATCTGGATGGTACTTGTCCACGTCAAAAACTTCCTCAAATTTAAGGTCGAAAAGTTTTTCTGCTACCTTGAATACACCGGCTATTACATTTTCCAGTTTAAAGTATGGTTTTAGCTTTTCGTCGTCCAGGTCGAACAGCTTTTGTTTTAATTTCTCACTGTAGTAGGCACCGTCCCATTTCTCCAAGCGGTCTATGCCATCCATTTCTTTCGCAAAGCTTTCCAATTGGGCAAATTCCCGTTCCGCGGCCGGTTTGGCTTTTTCTAGCAATTCATTGAGAAACTCGTGGACTTTTTCCGGGGTTTCGGCCATGCGCTCTTCCAGGACATAGTGAGCATGTGTTTTATAGCCCAATAAATTGGCCCTTTCATGCCTTAGATTGGCTATTTGGATTATGTTTTGTTGGTTGTCTAGCTCATCATTGTGAAAACCCTTGCTTCCAAAAGCAATAGATAGTTCCTTCCTAAGTTCTCGCTTGCTGGCGTATTTCATAAAAGGAATATAGCTTGGATAGTCCAAGGTAATTAGCCAACCTTCTTTTTCCTTGGATTGGGCCAAATGTGCTGCAGCCTCCTTTTCCCCTTCAGGAAGTCCGTCCAAATCCTTCTCGTTGGTAAGGTGCATTTCGTATTTGTTGGTCTCGGCCAGTACATTTTCGCCAAACTGTAGTTTTAATTTGGCCAGTTCTGCATCAATTTCCCGTAAGCGCTTTTTCTTGTCGTCGGGAAGATTGGCTCCATTTCTGCTAAAGCTTTTGTATTTTTTTTCTAATAAGGTTTGTTCTTCTTTGCTCAATTCCAAGCTTTGTTCCTGCTCGTAGACGGCCTTAACCCGTGTAAACAGATTTTGGTTCAGGGTAATATCATTGCTGAATTCTGTTAATAGGGGAGATATTTCTTGCGCAATTTTCTGTATTTCGGCATTGGTTTCGGCCGAATTCAAATTAAAGAATACACTGGATACCCTGTCCAAATGCTGACCTGCAAAGTCTAGGGCCTTTATGGTATTCTCAAAATTAGGCGCCTCCTTGGCATTTGCAATGGCATCTATCTCTGATTTTGCGTCATCAATGGCTTGCAAAAAAGCCGGTTTAAAATGTTCATTTTTTATTTTAGAGAAGGGGGCAGTATCAAATGGGGTCAATAAGGGATTCATAAATTGGTATTACTTTTTTTAGAATTCGTTTTAGGCTACAAGGTATCTAGTACGGGTTACTGTTTGTTAACTTCCTTGGCGCCATCTATCACCTTTTGTTTTAAGCCTTCTTTGTAGAGAATTATTTTGTCCAGCACGCATTTGTCCGAGCTACCTATGATCTGGGCGGCAAGGATCCCCGCATTTTTGGCTCCATTTAAGGCTACTGTGGCAACGGGAACACCGCCTGGCATTTGTAATATTGAAAGTATGGAATCCCAACCGTCTATAGAATTACTGCTCTTTACGGGTACCCCAATTACCGGAAGGGGAGACATGGACGCTACCATTCCTGGCAAATGTGCTGCACCGCCGGCACCCGCAATGATTACGGAATATCCTTTTTTATGGGCGTTATTACTAAAATCGAACAATTTTTCCGGAGTACGGTGTGCTGATACTATATCCACATCAACCGCTATGTCAAAACCTTTTAAGATATCGATCGCTTCCTGCATTACAGGAAGATCGCTGGTGCTTCCCATTACTATTGCTACTTTGCTCATTTTGTTGAAAATTTCTTATTCGCTAATTACTTTAATGCTGTTCTTTACCTGCTCCGCTATTTTTCTGGCTTCGGCAATGTCGTTGTTTACAATGGTAACATGTCCCATTTTTCTGAAGGGGCGGGTTTGTTTTTTGCCGTAGATATGAGGAGTAACCCCATTCATCCCCATGATATTTTCCATGTTTTTATAGACCACATTTCCGGTATGGCCTTCTGCACCCACCAAATTAACCATTATTCCGGCCACCTTGCTGTCTGTGTTGCCTAATGGCAGGTCTAATATAGCGCGTATGTGTTGCTCAAATTGATTGGTGTAGCTGGCTTCAATACTGTAGTGTCCGCTATTGTGTGGTCTTGGGGCCACTTCGTTAACCAATATTTTATCGTCTTGGGTCTGAAACATTTCTACTGCCAATAACCCTACATGTTTTATTTTATGTGATAGGTCTAATGCCACCTCCCTTGCTTTTGCTGCTACCTTTTCATCTATCCGGGCCGGACAGAGCACGTATTCTACCTGGTTGGCCTCTGGGTGAAACTCCATTTCCACAACAGGGTACGTTTTTACCTCCCCGCTGGCACTGCGGGCAACAATCACGGCAAGCTCGTTTTTAAAATCTATCATCTTTTCGGCAATGCATTCCCCTGTGGGCAAACCTTTAAGGTCTTCCAGTTTACGCACTACTTTTACCCCTTGTCCGTCATATCCAAATTGGGTGGCTTTCCAAATAAAGGGAAATGTAATACCACCATTGGCTATACTGTCCTCTATTTCGCTCTTATAGGCAAAGCGCTGAAAGTCGGCAGTTGGTATATTGTTGTCTACATAGAACAATTTTTGTTTTGCTTTGTTCTGAATAATACGCAGGGCAGAAGTAGGGGGGTACACTTTTAAGCCTTCCTCCTCCAGTTTTTCCAGTGCATCCAGATTTACATTCTCTATCTCTATGGTAAGTAGGTCTACTTTTTTTCCTAGGGCATATACCGCATCATAATCCATTAAGTTGCCCTGAAAGAACTCATTACAGGCAATTTTGGAAGGAGCTTCACTTGATGGGTCTATTACCTTGGTATGGATGTCAAATTTTCTCGTTTCATATAAAAGCATTTTACCTAATTGACCGCCTCCTAGTATTCCTAATTTAAATTCAGAAGAAAAATAGTTCATTGGAAATGATTAACTTGTATTATGTAGATTGTAAATTATGCACAAAAATACAGCTAAATCTTAGAAACTGGGCTTAGAGCGCTAAAAAAGAGAAATCAAAGTGCTATATTTGGCATCTTGAATTTATTATAAAAAAGACAGCCTTGATAAAGCTACACGACAAATATTTTAAACCTTTTATTAGTGAAGGGGAAATTATGGCGGCAATTAAACGTATTGCGGACCAGGTTGCTGTGGACTATAAAGGGGAAACCCCCATTTTTGTGGGTGTCCTCAACGGCTCTTTTATGTTTGTGTCCGATTTTTTAAAGGCATACCAATACCCCTGTGAAGTTTCCTTTGTACGCTTAAGTTCCTATCAGGGACTCACCTCTACGGGAATTGTGGAAACCCTTTTGGATGTTCCCGATAATATAGAGGGTAGAAGTGTTATTATTCTGGAGGATATTATAGATACGGGGAGGACGGTAAAAAAATTGATCGATCTGTTTTCCAATACCAAAGTAAAGGAATTTAAGGTAGCCACCTTATTTTATAAATCCGAGGTATACAATGGAGAATACGATATTGATTACTTTGGAATGAAGATAGAAGATAGGTTTATTGTAGGCTACGGACTGGATTATAATGAATTGGGAAGAAATTTAAGAGAAGTATATCAATTAAACCAAAAGCACATGATCAACCTAGTTTTGTTCGGAAAACCCGGTGCCGGAAAAGGGACCCAGGCTTCATTTTTAAAGGAAAAATACAATTTGAAACATATTTCTACGGGAGATGTTTTTAGATATAACATTAAGAATGGTACCGAACTGGGCAATTTGGCTAAATCGTATATAGACAATGGGGAGTTGGTACCCGACGAGGTTACCATTAAAATGCTGCAGGACGAGGTAGAGAAAAATGCCGATGCTAGTGGTTTTATTTTTGACGGTTTTCCAAGAACTACGGCACAGGCCAAGGCCTTGGACGATTTCTTGGTATCCAAGGAAATGAGGATAGACGCAACCATTGCCTTGGAAGCCAATGATGAGGTGTTGATAGAGCGATTGTTGGAACGTGGAAAGGTAAGTGGAAGATCGGATGATCAGGACGAAGCCAAGATACGTAACCGCTTTACCGAATATAACGAAAAAACTGCTCCTCTAAAGGACTACTATGAGGATCAGGGAAAATTCCATAGTGTAAACGGAATTGGTTCCATAGAGGATATTACAAGCCGCTTGGCAAAGGTGATAGAGGAGCTTCAGGCAGTTTAGACTGGGATAATGGGGCTATGTATGCCCTTTTCCAAAACCCTGAAAGCTTATCATATGCGAGGGCCTTTTTGAATGTTAACGGAGTTTGTGGTCCGGAAACACTAAAAGGTATAATGGTGTAGACCGTAAATAATAGACTAAAACAATGACTGAAGGAAATTTTGTGGATTATGTAAAAGTACACCTGGAATCCGGGAACGGAGGTAAGGGATCTGTACACTTGCATAGGGAAAAGTTTATAACAAAAGGAGGCCCTGATGGAGGGGATGGAGGTCGTGGTGGACATGTTATTGTCCGTGGCAACAAAAATCTATGGACGCTATTAGGGTTTAAATTTAAGCGGACTTTTAGAGCAGGCCATGGAGAGCACGGAAGTAAAAATAGAAGTAGTGGAGCCGATGGGGAGGACGTTTATTTAGAAGTTCCATTGGGTACAGTGATCAAAGATTCGGAGACCCAGGAAGTCATAATGGAAATTACGGAGGACCAAGAAGAGAAAATTATTTTGGAAGGTGGTTTGGGAGGCCGTGGGAACTGGCATTTTAAGTCGCCCACCAATCAGACCCCTAGATATGCCCAGCCTGGAAAAAGTGGTCAGGAATTAGATCTTATTTTAGAGTTGAAGGTACTGGCAGACGTTGGCTTGGTAGGCTTTCCCAACGCAGGAAAATCAACCCTACTGTCCGTGCTTACCTCTGCCAAACCAAAGATAGCGGATTACGAGTTTACAACCCTTAAGCCAAATTTGGGTATTGTACAATACAGGGAATTTAAAAGTTTTGTTATTGCCGATATACCTGGAATTATTGAAGGGGCTGCAGAGGGGAAAGGTCTGGGGCACTACTTTTTAAGGCATATTGAACGTAATTCAACTTTGTTGTTCCTTATTCCTGCCGATAGTAAGGATATTACCCAGGAATACGAGATATTGTTGGACGAACTGCGCCGGTATAATCCTGAATTATTGGATAAAGATCGCCTAATTGCCATTTCTAAAAGTGATATGTTGGATGAGGAATTGATGGCAGAAATGAAATTGGAACTGGACAAGGACTTTAAGGAAATCCCTTATATGTTCATTTCTTCAGTAGCCCAACTAGGTTTAATGGAACTAAAAGATAAACTATGGGCTATGCTAAATAAATAGTGTCTATGGGACTCTAGGTACTTTTTTGTTTAAACCCCTACTACTACCTTCAATAACTCCTTGTAGGAAAAACACCTTGTTTTTTAACGAATACTTGTCAACTTAAAAAAGGGCAAAGGTAATTTTCACTATTTTTATGTAAAACAGAATAATGAAACAATTGCTCCCAATTTTTTTTCTTGTCTTTTTTGTCTCCTGTAGCGCTATAAAGGTTAGTTACGACTACGATAAAGAAACCGATTTCTCTGCCTATTCCACGTATAATTATTATCCAGATATGGACACGGGCTTAAGTGAATTGGATACCAAAAGATTGTTGCGGGCCATAGACTCTACGCTTCGTGGCAAGGGGTTTTTGTTGTCCGAGGAGCCCGAATTTTTGATCGGAATTGTTAGTAGTTCATTTCAGGCGCCAAGAAATAATACCGTGGGTGTAGGTATAGGTGGAGGTGGCAGAAATGTTGGTGGAGGTATGTCTATTGGTTTGCCTGTAGGGGCCACCAATATAAAACGGGAAATTCAATTTGATTTTGTAGACAGTCAAAAAGACGAGCTTTTTTGGCAGGCGGTCACGGTAAGTTCACTGAAAGAAAATAGTTCGCCCCTCGAGAGGGAAAAGAAACTTAGGGCTTTGGTTGTCAAGGCGTTTGAAAAGTACCCTCCTAAATAAAATCAATTAGGAGTATATCTTATGGAACTAAATACATTTTCCTCTACGTAAAAAGCGGATGAATTATAAATTTACCCGCTTTTTATAAAAAATTAAAATGTCTATGCCCTAAGAATATCCTTGTACCGGTCTTTATAGGCGTATAGCATCACTACATTTAGTATAAGTAGTACTAAGGTAAGACCTATGGAGCCTGGCTCTAAGAATGCATTGAACAATAGGGCATTTACAGAGACTGTCATCAGAATAATCATCATTAAGGCGCCAAACTTGTTAGCTAACAAGGATAGTCCGGAAAGTATCTCAACAATAGCTACAACATATAGCGTATTGGTGCTCGTTAAGGCAGAAAAATAGTTCATGGCCGCTTCGGACATTTGCCCTGCCGGCATAAAATGTAAGAATTTATTCGCCCCAAAGACGATAAGAAAAATTCCAAAAACAAAGCGTAATGCAATAAAAAAGGTAGAGTTCATAATTCTTTGATTTTATGTTAGTTATTTATGAATTTATGAAAAAAAGCAATACCATTTTAACATTTGCCTATTTTTGTTCTTCAATAATAATCTGCACTCCCTCGCTATGGCTACTAAATTCAGGGGCATACATACTCTGAATGCTAGAAATCCCATTGCTAAAATACCCGGCATTGTTAACCCTGAGGTCATATTCAAACACATACACACCCCTGGGTAAGTAGTGGAAAAAGAAATTTGTACTGCTATCCTTTGTGCTTTCATAATAGCCTAGGCCATCCTGCCACTTATAAGTGGAAAGTACATTTATAGGTTCCATTCCTGCCGCTCTCATATCTTTCATATGCACGAACTCCATTGGTCTATCTACTTTTAATTGGATTCTTATCCGCACCAAGTTACCAACATTCAAGGGTGCATTTTCGTTTATTTCGGATAAGAGCTCCCCTGTATCAGTGTTCTTTTTTAAGAATATTTTCTTTTCCAATTTTAACGGTGTATTTGCAGGGGTAATCTTGTCTAAATCTTCAAAGTATTGCCAGTACAAAGCACCCCACGCAATACCATTCCCAGTTTTTTTAAGTTGTACCTCTGCCATTTTGGGATTTATTTCTTTATTGGCCCATGAGGTCTTATAATAGCCGGTTTCTGCCTCTACTTTTACATTGTTAAGGATTGAGGGATTAATTTCTTTTCCTCCTACCAGTACATCCACTTCATCTTTTACGGATAACCATGAACTGCCTTCCATCAGCAGTGCATATACCGCGGCAGTTGTGGCCTTTGTGGTTTTCCACTGATTGGTTTGCTTGTTTTTCAGTAGCCAAATTTTTAGGTTATCTACAATTTTGGTATCCTTTTTTATTTCGGAGAAAGCTTCTATGAGCAGCGCCTGCGTCTCAATAGGGGCCTGGTGCCAATGCCACGAATTTGTATTCTCCTTCCAATACATGCCAAGTTCGTCACTCACTATGCTATTTTCTTCCAAAGACTTGATTACTTTATTGGCGGTAGTTGTATTTCCATTTCTATATAGATAAAGGGAAAGAAGTCCTTTGGAATACAGGTCCTTATGTGGCCAATATCTAAGTGCCTGGGATTTGTAGTAATCCATGATTTCGGCAATTTTATTGGAGACTTTAATTTCAGGGTAAAAGCTCCGCATATAGAGATAGTGAAGTTGGGTTCTACTCAAATGGTCGTCTTTCAAGTCTGTGGCATATTTTTTCATATCCTCGTATTCCGTAACAAACTGGTCATCCAAATAGGCAATTGCTTTTTTTATCAATTGCTCTTCCTGGGCGTATAGATCTTTCCCTGTTTCGGAATTTTTCTTGTTTGCTACAGTCGTTGCGAGTTTTTTTAGATGTCCCAAACCAATGATAATATGCTGGGTGATAAATCGGTTTTCCGGACCTCCCTTGAACCAAGCCCAGGCTCCGGATGTCATTTGATTCTGCTGTAGTTTTTTAATGGCGTTAAACCGGTCATTTTTCAATTTGTTAAGGTCAAAAAGCAATCCTATCCGTTTCTTTTGTTCCGTTTCGGATTGGGCATCACGCAGCCAGGGTGTATCTTGGATTAAGATCGATTTTAGCTCTTCATTTTTCTCAAGATTGCTCAAAAGCCCATCGGAACCGGCCCATTGATCAAAAACCTCTTTTATCCTAGGGTTGGAATTGGCAATGTGACCTCCCAGGGTATTTGCATAGTATCTTGAGAATATCTGTTCGTTACAGTCATATGGGTATTCTATTAAATACGGCAAGGCCTTTATGGCATACCAAGCAGGATTGGAAGTGACCTCTAGGCTAAGTTGATGGTGTTTTAAGGTCTTGGAGCTATTGTTCCTCAGTTTGTCCAACTTGAAGGTTTTTGTCTCATTGTCCCGTACCCACATAGGCAATGTTTCAGTTACCAACATTCGGTTTGTGAGCACCGGGAGTACATTTTGTTCCCCATCACTATAATTGCCAGCCTTAGCCATAACCTTGTACCGTATGGCCCCAATTCCTTCAGGAATCTTTAGCTGCCAGGATACCTGGGTATTTCCCATGGCATCTGTTGTAAAAGAATTTTCGGACTGCACAGCGCCAGATTGACTATTGACAGTCAATACTTCTTGGGTTATTTCCCTTCCGCTTATGGCATCTACCAGTTCCAACTTGGCGGTACCTGTTAAGGACTTGTTGGTAAGGTTCGCTATTTTGGTGCTGATCACTATTTTATCTCCTTCCCGTAAAAAACGGGGTACGTTTGGGGTGACCATCAATTCTTTCTGGGTTACTGTTTCCAAAGTAGTGGTAGCGCTTTCCAAGGTTTTGGTGTGTGCCAGTAGTTGTAATTTCCATTTGGACAAGGCTTCAGGAGTGGTGAAGCTAAAGGATATATTTCCTTCCTCATCGGTCATTAACTGTGGAAAGAAAAAGGCAGTTTCTTTAAGGTTTTTTCGAATCGGAATAGCGTTAAGACTATCGTCATTGCCGGCTTCAACATTTTGGGTCGGTACTTCGTTGTCCGTAATTATTTCCTCCTCTAACTCTTGGCTGTCGATCATGGCACCCATTCTAGCACTAGGGGCGCTATTTTTCATTGTCGCTGAGGTCACTTCCATTAGAGCGTATCCGTAGCCAAAATCAAAGTCGAACCATGCGAAGGAATCATATTTTTGCGGGGTGTAATGGTAGGTGTCCTGAAAATTTAGAAAAGATTTAAAAGTATTGGTTCCAAAGCTATTATAGGCGTTTAAATAGCTGTTGCTGTAGTAAAGGCTTTTGTGATTCGGGGGAAAATACCAGTTATGTCCCTTAAAAGCATCCAAGGAGGTGTCGTACATACTTGCCAACAGTTCTGCGCTGATTTTTTCTCCTTTGGGTCCTTTTATTTTAAAAGACCAAGTTTCTTCTTTTCCCGGCAATAGTTTATCCCGAAACGTTATGGTTTCAAGATTTAGGTCGGTACTTGGGTAGGGAATGGCAATAGGTAGGCTGCCAGAGTGAAATGAGTTATAGGCCGAGAAGCTGTAATTGATGGCAAAACCTCCTAGGTCATCAGCGGCAACAGGTATTTCAATAGTTTTTGAGTTATGCTGTAAATCAATCAATTTTGTAGATACTATTTCATCGTCTTTTTCTATAAACAGGGTAACAGTCATGTTTTCGGCAGCAGAGAGAACAGTAAGCTTTATTTTTTCCCCAATGGCATAACTATTTTTATCGGTCTTTATTTGAAAAAGTTGATTGTCTGCCAATACCTTGTCCCTGTCACTGTAAAAAGAAGTTTGGGTAATGTCTTTTACCAGTTGGCCAAACTTATCCTTTGTTTCCAGCTCCAGGACATATTTTCCCGACAACCATTTTTTCACCTTGCCTAAACTAATTTCTTTGGATTCTCCGGTATTGAAGCTGGATTCCCATACCAATTCCCCTTTCTTCCAATAGGTCTCATCATCTTCCTTACCGTGCGCATCATGGGGAAAAAGTTCCTTGAATTTGGTTTTTCCAAAGCCATCAAAATCAGGTGCGGGCCAGGGTCGGGGTCGTAAGACATGGCTAGGTGCTTTCAGTTTATACATTTTAAGGCTGCCCTTGGCTGGTACAAACTCACCGTTTAGGTTAGTGGTAGAAATAGTTATCTTGGGGTTTTTACTATCCTTATTCAGCGGGTCATCTATTTGCACATTGGTAGTGAGCGCATGGTATCCTACCTTGACCATAGTTGTGGCACTATGGGTCTCTCCATTGAGGTCCGTTACATCTGCCGTAACCTCATAGTTGAAGGTAGGCAAGTTTTCTTTTACAATGCTTAAATCTGGTATTGCCTTAAATTTGATGAGGTATTTCCCTTTACTGTCTGTCATGGTTTCGCCATGGGTTATAACTTGGGGAGTGCTGTTAATGTAAGGAAAATGACCATAGTGCCATTTTGGGAAGTATACCACTCGCCGTACTGTATAGTTTACTTTGGCATTGGTGATGGGGCTCCCGGCATAAGCATTGGCCTCACCCTCTAAGCTGATGGCATCGTTTACTCTATAGGTTTCCGTTATGGGTTTAAAAGAAGTACTGAATTTTGGGCGCTTGTATTCCTCAACGGAAAAATTACTACGTCCGTTTATCTTTATTTCGTCAGCATCCAATACCAAATAATAGTTACCGGTGAGTCCGTTATTGGGTAGTATAAATTGGCCGGAAAAGGAACCGTAATTATTGGTCCTAAATTCCTGTTGCGTAACTTTTTGATGGTTAACATCCATAAGGCTTACCGTTAAATTGGTTCCGCTAAGCACTGAGGATGTATCATTTTTTTTTACGATGGCTATCCCTTTAAAATATAAGGTTTGTCCCGGTCTGTAAATGCTTCGGTCTGTAAACAAAAAGCCGGAATAATTATTTTCGCGGTGTTTCGGATTGTGTTTTGCATTCACATGGAAATCACCAAAATGGGCTACTTCCCCATTGTTGGATACATGGATATTGACCTTGTTCCAACGTTTGCTAGTTAAGGGTATGGTTACTAGTCCTTTTTTGTCCGTAATGAAGGTCTTGTGCAAAATAGGCCGTTCGTTGTTTTGCTGATAGGAGAATTTTAAGTCGGCCCCGCTTATCGGCTTTCCGTTATTCCGGTCTATTAATTGAAAGTTATGGTTTGTATCTGTTTTGCTTTCTACCAAGGCAAAATTGGTAACTTGGATAGAACTATAGGCAAAGGTGGTGTCTAAGTGGGAAGAAGGGGAGGCTACAATAAGGTATGTACCATTGCGTAGCTCAGGTAATAGGATTTCAGTTTTATGGGTTTGGTAATCATTTTCATTGATGAGCTTGGCATCCCAGTTTTTAATCCTCTTGAGTTTTTTTATATAGGCCAATTTTTCATCCTCTGGATATAGGGTGTTTAGTTGCTGTAGTTCCTTTGGGGAAATGTTGTAAGCAGACAACTGAAGGTTGCGGAGGTTTTTGTAGGTTACAAGTAGGCGCGAAGGTTGGTTGACCGGTATATGCCGCTCTGCAGTCAATTGAAGGTTTCTTGATAAAATTATGGATTTTAGGGCCTTACAATTGTTGGATGCACTGCTTTTGGGGAAATTGGACAATATCGTTTCGCAAATAGCAAGCGCTTCCTTTTGTTTCCATCGATGCTCTTCAGATTCCTCGGGAATATAGGTGTTGCCCAATTCATGGTAGAATAGGGCCATCTCATATTGGTATAGGGCAGCGATTTTATTGTTCTTGATAGTTTGCGAACTATTCTTTAAAACCTCCAAATAATGATGGTCTTTATCAGGGAACACTGCATTTTCCCTAATGTACCTTAAACGCTCTATGTCTACATCCACATAGGCATTGCTGTATAGGTCGGATGAGTGGAAATCCAACAGTTGCTGATACAGTCTTAAGGCTTTGGGTTGTAAAGAGGTCTTGTCCGAGGAACTAATGGTTTGTTCAATGAAACGTTTTCCTTCGGATAATATTTCTGGGTCTGTGATTTCAAATTTATCGGCAGGACGTGTAATTTCATTTTCTCCAGTCTTGTAGAAGTCTAAAGCTGAATGGGCCAATAGGTCAAATAGGGTAGGGCGATAGATCTCTGACCCCTTCTCTTTGTCCAGTATTTCCTTAAAGACATCGGTAGCGAGCTCTTGTAAGGCTGAAGGTCTGCTTAACGAGGCTTCATAATGATTACTTATTTCATGGAAAATAGTAGTTAGGTCCCATGTCCTGAAATCGGTTTCGTCTATCTTTTCTCCCGTCTCGGTCCTATTATAAAATTTATATCTGTTATCTTGAAAATATTGCCAATACATATTGGCCAAATAGCTGTGTAGAATATTGTTTACCGGGAATTGGCTTTGGGCTATTTCTGATTTGAATTCCTGTACAATTAGTAGCTGGGCCTCTTCTTCAAGGACCATAGCGTATTTTGACGAATATAACAGGGACTTTATAATATGTGCCGAATGGCCTTCCTTTTTGGCTTTTTGGGAGATCAATTCCACGACCTCCAATGCGGATTTGGTCATGTTCTCCTCTTCCAATTTCTCTACACGTTGCCAAAGTAAGGCGTAAGAATCATCAATTGTTTGGGATTGTCCCATTTGTGAGAATAGAATTATACTAATAATTGTTGCTGTTATTTTTTTCATTCGTATTAATTTAAGGAACAAAATTGGTATATCTGTTGCTTGGGGGCAACAAGGCATTAGGGAATGCCGCTCTTAAGTTAGTTAACGCTCCCTAGAACGTATAGATGCAAAAAGAATACCAACGTTGCTTAAAAAAATACTGAATTGTACTTCTTTGGTCAACTTAGTCACAACTGCCTTTGGAGAAGCTATACTTTTTTAGTTCAATTGCTTTGTTCTGCGCTTAAAACGACTTAAGCAAACCACCGTCAATGGGAATGTTGGTGCCCGTGATGAACGAGGCTTGGTCAGAGGCCAGAAAAGTGACAAATTGCCCATACTCTCCAGGGTTTCCAAATCGCCTAAGGGGCACTTGGGTAAGCATTTGTTCCTCTACCTCTGAAATTGGAATCCCTAGAGATTTTGCCTTGGAGGCGTTTAAGTTCTTTAATCTTTCGGTATTAAAGTATCCGGTTAGGGTGCTGTTTACAGTTATATTATATTGGCCTACATCACTGGCCAGGGTTTTGGACCAGGTTACAACGGCTGCGCGTATGCTATTGGAAAGAGCCAAATACGCCAAGGGTTCCTTAACGGAAACGGAGGCTATGTTTATTATTCGTCCATGGTTTTTGGCCATCATGCCTTTAAGTGCCAATTCTGTTGTGTATACCACTGTTTTAAACAATAGATCAAAGGCTTCTTGATAGTCATCCACCTTTTTCTCTAGGGCTCCCCCAGCAGCCGGACCCTGGGTGTTGTTTACTAGAATATCTACAGAGTTTGTTTCAAAAAATGTGGTAATAATTTTTTTATAGGCTTCAAAATTGGAATAGTCTACCACTAAATATTGATGCTTTTGCCCGTTGTTGGTAGGCAAACTGGATACCAAGGCGTCCAATTTATCCTCACTGCGAGCCATTACGGTTACACTGGCACCACTGGCCGCCAATTGTTGGGCAATGGCCCGGCCTATTCCGCGACTACTACCACCGATCATTGCTTTTTTACCTACAAGTGAAATGTTCATGTTTACTATATTTTAATTTATTAAATAGGGTAACTGCCGCTGTGCATATTCCGTTTGGTCCATTGCGGTCCAATTAATAAGGGCTTGCATACCTCCTTGTATTGTTGGCTGCTAAACTTATGTGCTTGGACTCTGCTTCTACTTGCCAGCTCCAAAAAGAAAGGCATATTTTTTTGTGGGGGTACTGGCGTAATGTGTAAGCGCAATAGAACTTGAAAAAATTGACTGGGCATGGATCCTGCTCTTTTCCACTAAAATAAAAATAATTGGTCTTAGAAGGCATTACTTTCTAGGATTATATTACTAACTGCTCTGCTGTAACAAATCCAATCGATAACTTTTTTTGATAGCCTTTAACAATGCTTATCTTTACGGCTTAAACCAATATTTAAATGCGTATACATTTTATCGCAATTGGAGGCAGTGCCATGCACAATTTGGCATTGGCCTTGCACCATAAAGGATATGTTATTTCGGGCAGTGATGATGTAATTTTTGAACCTTCCAAGACCAGGCTGGATTCCAAAGGGCTTTTGCCTACATCTTTTGGTTGGTTCCCAGCAAAAATAGATAGTAGTTTAGATGCGGTAATTTTGGGTATGCACGCCAAGGCTGATAATCCAGAGCTTTTAAAGGCCCAGGAGTTGGGGGTGAAAATTTATTCCTACCCTGAATTTCTATATGAGCAATCCAAGGATAAGACTAGGGTGGTCATTGGTGGAAGTCATGGAAAAACTACCATAACGTCCATGATATTACATGTGTTAAATTACCATGAAATAGCGGTAGATTATATGGTTGGAGCTCAGTTGGACGGTTTTGACCGTATGGTACATCTTACCGATGAAAACGATTTTATAGTGTTGGAGGGGGATGAATACCTCTCATCGCCAATTGATAGAAGGCCCAAGTTTCATTTGTACCAACCTAATATAGCCCTTCTAAGCGGTATTGCTTGGGACCATATAAATGTTTTTCCTACCTATGAAAATTATGTGGAGCAATTTCAGATTTTTGTGGATAGTATAGTAAAGGGGGGAAGTATTACTTATAACGAAGAGGATGCCGAGGTGAACAGGGTGGTTAATGCTTCGGAGAACCCTATAAGAAAACTGGCCTATAGAACCCCGGAATATCAAGTGGAAGACGGACAGGCTATATTGGAAACCCCCGAAGGACCAATGCCCATAGAAATTTTTGGCAGGCACAACCTGAGCAATTTAGCGGGAGCGAAATGGATTTGCCAAAATATGGGCGTTGATGAGGACGACTTTTATGAGGCTATAGCTTCGTTTAAAGGAGCCTCCAAAAGGTTGGAGAAAATAGCAGAGGGGAAAACCAGTGTTGCTTATAAGGATTTTGCCCATTCCCCCAGTAAGGTGATGGCCACTACTAAGGCAGTAAAAGAACAATACCCTAACAAAAAGCTAATTGCCTGTTTGGAGCTACATACCTATAGTAGCTTTAATCCGGAATTTTTAAAAGAGTATAAAGGGGCGCTGGATGCAGCAGATGTGGCAGCAGTTTTCTATTTGCCAGAGTCGGTAAGGATAAAAAAGCTAAAGGAGGTTTCCCCGGAACAAATATCGGAAGCTTTCCAACGAATGGATCTACAGATATTCACGGATGCTGAAGTATTCAGAAACTTTGTTTTTGGAGAGGAATACAACAACTCGGTACTGCTATTAAT
Source organism: uncultured Arenibacter sp. (assembly GCA_963972175.1). Classification (GTDB taxonomy): domain Bacteria; phylum Bacteroidota; class Bacteroidia; order Flavobacteriales; family Flavobacteriaceae; genus Arenibacter. The sequence goes on along the minus strand of CAXAVP010000013.1, from coordinate 2,508 downwards.
GAGTTCAGGGAATTATGGAGGATTAAATCTGGACAAGGTTAAGGAACTGGTACAGGCTTATTAATTTGTATAGGGCTTGGGTAATTTTGTTTTTGTAGGTCACTGGGATGTAAATTTTGGCGAAGTACTGTATCAAAAAGCAATATTAATGTAACTTTAATGCAGCTAAATCATTTTTTTTAAATGAATAAAGGTTCCATAGGTATTTTTGATTCGGGCATTGGAGGTACCTCTATATGGAGGGAGGTTAGTAAAATGCTTCCCTATGAAGACACACTGTATTTGGCCGATAGTAAGAATGCCCCATATGGGGAAAGGACTAAAGACCAGATAGTACAGCTAAGTATTAAAAACGTTGAGTTCCTAAAAAATAAAGGCTGTAAACTTATAATTGTGGCCTGTAATACCGCTACAACAAACGCCATAAAAGAGCTTAGGGAATTGTACAGGATTCCCCTGATAGGTATTGAACCGGCTATAAAACCAGCAGCTTTGAATTCCAAGACCAAGACCGTGGGGGTTCTGGCAACCAAGGGCACTTTATCCAGTGCTTTGTTTCATCATACGTCGGAGAACCATGCCAATGGAATAACGGTGTTGGAGCAAGAGGGCACGGGTCTGGTAGAATTGATAGAGCTGGGTGAGGTATATTCTGATAGGACCAAGGAATTGTTGCAAAAATATCTGGAACCCATGCTAAAGAAAGGTATAGACCAGTTGGTATTGGGGTGTACACATTACCCTTATTTAATTCCTTTGTTGCAGGAGATGTTGCCCAAAAACATAAGAATTATAGATTCGGGCGAGGGAGTTGCCAAACAGACCAAAAATATTTTGCAGAAGTACGGTTTATTTAACGAAGGGTCGTCTTTCGCCGGTGGAAAGCATCAATTCTTTACCAATGGTGATGTCTTGGTCTTAAAGGATTTTTTAAAAGATATTACGGTTCCCTATACGGCCCAATATTTAGATTTTTAGTCCGATTTCTAGAGTCACAGCTAAGGGTTAACCGCAATAGACGGAGCAATCCATATTGTCTTTAATTCAGGGTCAGGCACTACTTTAAAAGGGGGTATTTACTTTTTAATATAGGTTAAATAGGTAAAGTCATATTTATGGCGTTCGTCTTTGGGATGGTATTCCTTATTGGTCAGTTGCCATTGGTCTTCATCAAAATCCGGAAAGAAGGTATCTGCCTCAAATGATCCGTGTACTCTGGTCAGTTCCATATGGTTAGCGTATTTCATGCCTATTTTGTAGATTTCACCGCCCCCTATAATAAACGCTAGGGAATCTTCCTTAACAAGTGCCAGTGCTTCGTCCATGGTGTGGACCACTATGCATTCTGCATGGCTTACCTCATAATTCCTATCCCTGGTGATTATGATATGTGTTCTACTGGGTAAGGGCTTAGGGAAGCTCTCAAAAGTTTTGCGCCCCATGATTATTTTATGTCCGGAAGTAAGGCTTTTAAACCGCTTAAAGTCATCGGGTAAATGCCAAAGTAGGTCGTTGTTTTTTCCTAAGGCATTGTTCTCTGCGGCGGCGGCAATAATGGAAAGGGTATTCACGCTTCTTTTTTTTTATTTATTTGGGATAATGGAAAATTGGTTTCTATTTCCTTTTGTAATTCAGCTATTTTTTGTTTTTGCTTCAGGACCAGTTTTTCGCGCTGTTTGCGTTCCCAATCCCTCCCCATGAATTTGGAAGTAACAAATACATTGAAAATATGGATTATAAACAAAAACGCCCAGAAGGTAATGGCCCAAACAAACCAATTGTACTCAACACCGTACTTAAGTATTTTATTGATGATGATCATAAAAACACTTCCTATTAGGAAAAGAACAAAATGGTTGTACAGACGCTTTTTCTGTTTTATCCTGGTTTGGGCATATTCCAGCATTTCATGCTGTTCCGCCTCAATTGTTGATGTTTTTTTATTTCTGGAGTACATGCTAATCACTATCTTTCCGTAAAGATACCATAAATACAAATTTCATCAATTTTGATATGCAAAAGATTATTAAACAATTTCCGGTTTTAAGTCGGTATACCTACCTAAACACTGCAACCTCAGGTTTGCTGTACGACGGCCTTTTGGAATGGCGGCAGGAACATGATCTTGATTTTCTCATTGGTGGTAGCCAGATGAAAATGACATCACACATTCTTTTGGATGAAACCAGAACTAGCATTGGGGACTTTTTTGGTTGTCCAAAGGAAAATGTTGCCTTAGTGCCCAATTTTTCCATGGGGCTTAACCTTTTGCTGGAAGGAATGCGCAGCGAATGTAATGTTCTTTTATTGAAGGGCGATTATCCATCCGTAAACTGGCCGTTTGAATCTAGGGGGTGTAAGGTAAACTATGCGGAAATCAACGAAAACCTGGAAGAGAATATTTACAATAATATAAAAACGGGCCATGTTGATATTTTGGCGTTGAGTTTGGTGCAATGGCTAAACGGAATAAAAATAGATTTGGAATTCCTAAGGCAATTAAAAAAA
>CAXAVP010000012.1:0-33706 GCA_963972175.1 uncultured Arenibacter sp. | reverse complement strand
AGAGCGTCGGATTCATAACCCGGAGGTCACGAGTTCAACTCTCGTTCTCGCTACTAGTAAATACAGGCAACCCAGGAGATTCTTCTTCTGGGTTTTTTTATGGGTACAACATAGGTACAACATTTTAGGCCTTTTTTTAGGTGTAATGCCATAACCTATACTTTGGAAAATAAGTTGCCTAGGTAGGTACTTTTTAGACCTTTTAATGGTCATTTGATCCTGGATTTTATAATTAAGAGTTCGATATTTGAAAAACACTTCCTTCAAAAACTTGAATAATCTTGAATAACTTCTATTTGTCCCATCGTGACTGTTTGCCTCTCTCTATCCAATAAAAATTGCTGCTTTTCATTATTTTTCCAAAATATCCTGACCTAAAAAACTATGATGGAATGGATGTTTTCATGGTTTTGCATTAAGAAATTACACAATGTATGCTGTTAACGGTGATCTTGGAAGCTTAATGAGGCTATAGGAATAAATATAGGAGTCGTGCTTTCCAGTGCTTAATAAGATTAAAATTTCTGAAACTACTAGAACTTAATTAACAAAGATTTGGAACTCGCACTGGACAGGTAATGGTTTAATGATTTAACATTATACCATACAAATCTTGTAGGATTGGCTAATAGCGGCGCCATTAATTAAGTCCTCCAAAAGGATTTAACCAATAAATAGTTAATAGAATTTATATGTCGTTTTGAACGATGGCTTTAAGCATCGTTTTCCTGGTACGGTTATCTATATTTCTGACTGCAATACCCAATGCTTTACGAGTTCCAACAAATATGGCCATTTTTTTGGCTCTTGTAAGTGCCGTATAAATCAAGTTTTGATACAACATGTTGAAATGCTGCAACACCACTGGAATAATTACCGCGTCGAATTCACTCCCTTGGGATTTATGTATGGTAATGGCATAAGCCAAATCCAGGTCTAATACATCTTGTTTTTCATAATGTACCTGCCTAATATTATCAGCTGTTTTATAGGTAATCTCTAAAGAGTTCGATTGGTTGTCAATAGCAGTTATGTAACCAATATCGCCATTAAAAACTTCGAGGTCGTAGTTATTTCTTCGCTGAATTACCCTATCTCCAGTACGGAATGTACGATCGCCAACTTTTAAACTTGCAACCCCTTCTTTTTCTGGATTAGCGGTTTCCTGTACTAGTTGATTCAAACTACGTGCTCCCATACTTCCTACCGTCATGGGGGTAAGTATCTGCACTTCGGTATTTTCCCCCAATCTCTCTTTGATTGTTTGTGTATAGAGCCTTATCACCATTTCAGATGCGGTAAAGCCATAGTGAATACTAGACCATGGATGAATTTTTTCCACAATCCCCTTTAATGCCTCTGCATTGGATTCTGATCGCAATAGCAATTCAATATCCGTATGCAAGAATTTATTGGGGATATTAAAAACATAAGAACGGACTCCTGTGCTTTTTAAGTGTTCAATTTCTTCCATACTGGTAGTTTTAATATAAATATCGTCTTCTTGGGTTATAGATTTATAGCTATCACCCAATTCTTCAGTTCCCTGCTCCCGAACAAAAGCTATGCCTTCGTTGTCTATCACATATCGCATTGACTTTCGTATTTTCTTCATGAAAACCACTTGTTCCTTAGTGGCTTCTTCCGAATCAATAAAAAGACAATCCACTTTTTTTTTCCAGATCTCAGGAATATGGATAGGCGATTCTATCTTAGGAATTTTCCGATGAATAATGTCATGCGCATACTTTATTATTTGGCTTTCGTTTGCCTGTCTAAATACTTTTCTCAAATTGAAACACGGTACTTCTTCACTTTCAATCAAGTCTTTCAGCACATTGCCAGCTCCTACCGAGGGCAGTTGATTTGGGTCACCTATAAGCAGTAGCTGGGCTGAAAGAGGGGTTGCTTTTAAAAGGGATGCCATTATGGAAATATCGAGCATAGAGCTTTCATCGATAATGACAAAATCCGTTTCCAGTTGGTCTTCCTCGTTTTTCTTGAATTGTCCTGTGTGTGGTTGCCAGACCAGTAGTCGATGTATGGTTTGGGCTTCCTCCCCTATTACTTCACTCATTCGCTGAGCTGCTCTACCTGTAGGTGCTGCAAGGGTCACTCTTTTCTTCATCGCCAACAATAATTTTACCAAGGCTTTTGTAGTGGTTGTTTTTCCACAACCTGGCCCTCCTGTCAAAATTGAAAGGGGATGTTGGCAAATACTGTAAACGGCATCAAACTGTTCTTCGCTCAAGGGGAACTCTTGACGTTCATTAAAACGCTTCAACCAACTTTTAACTCTTTCTGTTTTGATAACCACCTTATTCTTAAGAAAAGACCTCGCAATTTTTGCGGTGTGCAACTCATCGAAATACAAGGACTTAGAGTAATAGCATTTCACCGTTAATTCTTCTTCTTGTTTTAACCGAACTTTTAAGTTGTTATTTTTTTCCATAAGGCGTACCACCTCCTGGCACAAATCGGAAAAATCCTCTGTTAAAAGGGTTTTGACATCTTTTTGAATATTTTCCAATTCCAAGTAGCAATGACCTTGCTCCCTTGCAGCGGAAAGTACATGACTCACAGCTGCTTGCATTCGTTTGGGGCTGTTCTTTGCAATCCCCATACTCAAGGCTATTTTATCGGCAGAAAAGAAACCAATACCATAAATATCCTTTGATAATTGGTAAGGATTATTTTCCACGATTTTGATGGCATCATTCCCATAGGTTTTATAAATCTTTACTGCAAATAAGGTACTTACCCCGTGTCCCTGAAGAAACAGCATCACATTGCGGATCTCTCTATGCTCTGTCCAAGAAGATTCTATTTGTGCCAGCTTTGTTTGTGCAATTCCGGGAACTTCCTTCAATCGCTCAATATCACTTTCAAAAACATCCAGGGTGTCTTTTCCGAAATGTTTTACGATCCGTTTGGCAATTTTAGGCCCCACTCCATAAATCAGACCAGATCCAATATATTTTTCCAATGCGGATGCACTGGAAGGTTTCCGTTCAAAGGTGCTATGCGACTTAAATTGTTCCCCGTACTTGGCGTGTTGTACCCACTCTCCTTCAAACTCCATGGTGGCCCCGGCAAATACATTTGCTTGGTGCACTGTCACTGTTTTCAGCTCATGGGGTTTGTCTATTAGGGTAACCCTCAAGACAGTCCAGCCGTTCTCCCTGTTATGGTAGGTTACTCGTTGTATAACCCCTATAAGTTTTTCCATGTTTGACCTACATTGTACATTTTCCCGATAAAAATAAGCATTGTGACAGGATTTGAAGGAAAAACAAAATCAACCGAATCTTAAGACCCATTCAATCGCCAACATAAGTACCTGAAACCTTCCATTTCAAATCAATTTACAACTTTTTATGCCTAAGTTATTGACACCCTCTTGCCCATTGGTATGTAACCATAATAGGAGAACTACTAATCTTATTGCCTGTCTCAGTTACTGCTTAAGGATATCATCAAAAAAAGGCCTATAAAAGCCCTTCATCCGCAAAGGAGTAGTATCCTTCTCTGGTTATGATAATATTATCCAGCGTAGGGATGGACTTACATCAAAAAACTGGATAATTAGTTGAATATAATAGCATAGAAGTACCGAATATATCATTGGAAGATTTCTTTGACGCTGCTTTTAGACCAATTGCCAGGGATGGAGCAGGAAATATTGAGGTCATGTTGAGGCTACAAAAGACCTATAGTTCTATTGCAACTATAGATAATTCAGAGATAAAGGAAACTGCAAAAAGACATTCAAAAGCGGCATACGAACGAGCTGAAAAAGCAATGATATTTGAACAGGAGCTGTATATTTTGTTAAAGCAAAGCCTCCCTAAAAATAAATAAAAAAGGGGTGTACGATCAACTTTGTTGCCCATTGCCAAAATTTAGCTAACTTTAAACGCTACCCCATCAAACAAGTCAGTTACGGCTGAATAAGATAAAACTATAACTATGGCTCAATGCCATATTCAATACCCTTGGCAATAATTATGCGCCCACTACCAAAAACCGTACAAATCCTAGGGCTTACTGCAATAATTATTTTTTTGATTCTCCAACTAATATTCAGTTGCTATTATTTATACAAACCTATTGCTCTAATATTTGAAAACAATAAACTTCACTGGGAGGAACGTGTTGCGGAAATTAAGTCGGTAGAACTTATAAGTCGTCCAAATCCCAATATGCCAAAAGAAGCATCAATGGTATTTCCAGTTGAAATATGTATTATTCAATACGCTTTTGAATATAATGGCAATTTTTATACGAATTCCAATATTGGACTCAATGTAGAAAAAGATTATCAAAGTAAATTTCATAGAGCACTTTATATGAAACTAAAAGAAAAGGAGAAAATGATTGTTTATGTGAATCCCAAAAACCCAAAGCAATCATCCATTATAAAATATGACATTGACTTAAGAAATATTGGAGCGGGTATCGCATTACTAATCTTTCCTATATTAGTTATCTATTGGGTGTACATTGGTAAAAAATATCCCCCGAATTATATAGCAGAAAAAATAAAAACCATTTCATGATCATAACTTTAATTATCGGTTTAATTATATGCTTCTGGGGAGTAACTATCCATATTCTTGATATAAAATCCAAAAAATGGAATGAAACTATAGGAACCATAATAAACGCAGAGTTAAAAGAAAAAATTTCTACCGATTCAGATAGGCGTGCGGAAATACATTATAAGGCCGATTTAGAATATATGTATTACTCAAATGGTAAGAATGAATTTGTGGGCAAACAACTTTTACCTTATTCAGACATGTGGTCACCCTATAAAAAAGAGAAATTGGCCATAATCAAAAAACTAAAAAAAGGAGATAAGGTAAAGGTCTACTACCATCCTGAAAAACCTTCAAAATCATGTTTAATTACGGGGGCCAACTATTATACCAAGTACATTATTTCAGGTGGCTTGGTATTTATTGCACTCGCTCTGGTCATATGGATTTATGAACTAAGTCAGGACATGACTATAGTTTTGGACCAAGTAATGACACAATGACTATTTTTTTGAATATTGTAAATGTTCATGTTGCAATAATTCCACGAATTGAAACTGCTGGGTTCGGTACATCCAATTCAGTGGTTTGGATACTGTTATCTGATTATCACCCCATTATTTATTGCTCCCTTTAATTAATTTCACCCTATGAGAATAGCGATAATAGGTTTTGGTAATATTGGTAAATATCTTGCGAAATGGGTTATTAATGACACTATTTTCGAATTGAGATATGTAGTAGCTAGAAAAGAAATGGATAAAGATAAAGAGGATATTAATTTCAAAGATGAACCTGTAGTATTTAGAAAAGAAATTACTCCTGATCTTATCAATGATGTTGATATTTTCATTAAATGTGCAAATAAGGAATGGGCTCTGGTCTTATTTGCAATCCTGAAAGAATAAACGAGGTTTTGCACAGAGCACACAACGAAACGGATATTTTGGTGTCTATGAAAATGAGAATGGGATACGACAACCCAGAGGAAATTCTCGCCACCTTTCTTATTTTAGATCAATAACCGCTTAAAAATATTGCCATTCACGCCCGAATAGGAAAGCAGTTCTATAAAGGTCCTGTAGATTTAGGAAAGCCTACATATAGATCAGTCTACAATACTTTTCTCAAAGAATACCGTAAAATAAAAAAGGAAGAGGTAGCACTGGCAGATTTAAAGAATAAAAGCATAATGGAATTTGTGGATATGGATGAAAGCCTTCTGGAAGAAAGAATGAAACTTCTGGAATTGGCCATAGATCAACTTCCAAAGAAAAATAGGGAAGTCTTTTTACTCAGTAAAAAATCTGGATATAAGCACAAGGATATAGCAGCCCAATTAGAAATTTCTGAAAAAGCCGTGGAAAAGCATATCAGTCGCGCTACCCAAAGCATCAAAAAATGGCTCAAGGAGAAAAAAAATGGTTTGGTCCTAGCATTCTTAAACTTTAAAATCTAGGTCCTTATTTTCTATAAAGTACCCTGCAAGGGTTTCTAAATTACTTTTTTATTACCCTTAATTAGACTGTCGCATTCAAAATAAAATATTTATCGGATCCTCGCCTTTTACCCCAAAAACCGCTTAGATTGTGTAAACAGTTGGTAGTTATAATATTGGCTCTTCAGATTGAGTTTATCAAGGGTTTAATATTGCAAGAATCAATGATGTATACGATTTGTACACATAGGGGATATTAGTCACTTGTATTGAATTCTTCCTCAAAGTCACTTTTGTTTACCCATCCGGTAGGGACAGCCTCCCCCGCCCTATAACGATTATAGAAACCCTGTACAGCTCCCGAATATTTATAATGATCAAAAACATCACCATCGCCAACAATACGTGGATCTTCCTGGGCAGTAAGTTTAAGCAGCATTTCTGACTTAAGAGCTTCTTTTAGGCTTGTATACTCTTTGTTATCAGCTAAATTATTTACACAATATGGGTCTAGATCAATATTATAGAGTTCCTCAGATTCTCGCTTCCCGAAATTTAATTGCCAGTATTTAATTTCTCCCTTATTACGACGTGTATTTAGAATATAGGTCTTTGTAGGACTTCCATCGGTATTAAGGTAACCGGTCTCAGGATTCCCTTTAGGCCATCTATCTGTTTTAAAGTTTTTTAAGTATAAGAAACCATTCTTAACAATTCCTCTAATAGGGTAACCTTCGTCATTGGGCCTACCTACATCATGCCTTTCCTTTCCCACTAACTGATAATTCCGTTCAGGATTAACCGTTCCTTCCTTTTCAGAATAAAAAATATCTGTCAGACTTCTACCGACCATGTCTTGCATTCCTGCTTGTTCTACCGTTAGTCCGGCTAATTCCAAATAAGTAGGGGCAAAATCAGAAAAATTTATAAAATCATCTATGACCCTCCCTGGGTTTTTTATGCCTTTTGGCCACATAATGGCTAATGGCAAGTGGTTAGAGTATTCGTAGGAGTCACCTTTAATACGAGGGAATGCCATACCATTATCTGCGGTAACGATCACAATGGTATTTTCCAACTCTCCTGTTTCCTCCAACTTCTTCAACATTCTTTCCAAATGATTATCAAAATATTCCAATTCGTAGGCATAGTCCAGCATATCGGTCCTTATGGAATCCACATCAGGCCAAAATGTGGGCACTTCGTTAATTTCAGTTAGTTTACCTCCACCTTTTTGTAAACCTGATCCATATTCAAAAACACGATGAGGCTCCAGACTGCCATACCAAAAGCAAAAAGGGGTATTTTGTGGCTTCGATTCAAGGAATGCTTCAAAATTTTTTGAATAGTCATTGTTAGAGATACCGCTGGTAGGCGGAGTGGTTAGAAACTCATCGAACTTAGGTCCGGTTAGTTCACGCTTTTTTCCGTCAATTTCGCCTGGATTACCAGGTGCCCAACCTTTGGCCACGCTTCCTACGTAGTATCCATTTTCTCCCAAGGCTTCGGCATAGGTTTTAAATTTACTAGGGAAGAAGGGAGAATGATTAGCTGCTTCTTCCAATTGCCAACTATTGCGACCTGTTAGAATAGAAGCTCTGGATGGAGCACATTTAGCGTTAGAGGTATAGGCATTATTAAATAGCAATCCCTCTTTGGCTACCCGGTCAAAACCTGGTGTCTTTACCCAATTGCAGCCGTAAGCTCCAAGGTATTTCCAAGATGCATCATCGGCTATGGCAAATAGTATATTAGGTCTGTCCGCTTGTTTATTTTCGTTTTTTGATCCGCATGATACAAAGAGTCCAATAAGGAACATTGATATTAACTTTAAGCTATTCTTCATCTTATAAAAATTAATTTTTGGCGGTTATTTTGGTTAAAATAATAATATTATTCCTAAGAGAAGATTAAATTGGGAAATGCAATTTTATATCTTACTGATTACAAGCTTAGCCAATTCACAAGCCCCTATAAACTTCCATCTTGTTTCCTTCTTCCTCCACTAATTAAACCTTTTCAATAAAGAATTGTCCAAGTGTCAAATAAATATACACTTGAAATGCAAAAGCTCTAGGTTTTATTATTACTATTTTAAGAACACAACTATCCGCTCAAGAAAACTATTATCGTTTAACCGCAACTATAATTGGAATTGGCTACACAAAATTTAATACCAAACGTTCTTGTCCTTCTGTATTGGTGTATGGTTATAATCACCCAACACGGTCCCTAAAATAATTAGGAAAATAACATATTCCTAAAGCATAAACTAGTAAGGAACAAATGCTTACAACTATCCTAGGGTATTTTTTTCAATACAGTTTCCTCTTTATCCCTTCCAATTCCCATACGCCGAGCCTGGATTCCAATAAGTGGACCAGCGATTATTGAGGACAGCAGGGCTGAAAACACTATGGCCACGAATATGGCCTGTCCTATGAGTTCCAGTTCAATAGCCAGTGTAGCCACCACAATCTCCATGGCACCTCCAGGTGTAAATATCAATCCCATTAAAACAGATGCTTGTGGGGATTGCTTTCCCATTTTGGCGCCTAACCAGGCACCTCCAAATTTCCCGAGAATGGCGACCAAACAAAAAATTACCGTTGGCCATAGTTCCATTCCTACCAAAAAATCGATTTTAATACCCAAGGTAGCAAAAAACAAGGGAACAAAAATAGCGTGTAAGGTGTCCGAAACACTGTTGCGAAGATCATCCGATACGCTTTTGGCACTTCCTGCCATAGTACCGGCTAGGAAAAAGCCCAGAATTGCATGAATGCCCATCCACTGGGTTATAGCCCCACATAATAATCCAACACTTACTATCAAGGTTTGTGCAGCTGCAGGCTGCGGCAATGAAGTAGCTTCAACACGCTTTATGGCAAAACTCAATACCTTGGAACCTACGACAATACTAAAAACGATAAAGCCAATAACAAGCAAAGCCTTCCCTCCAATTTCTACAAAGCCAAGGGTTTGGGCGGTTACCAGCGACATGACCAAGGTAAACAACAGCCACCCAAAAACATCATTGATGGCGCAGGCCGAAAGGGCCAGTGAAGCCTGTGGTGTTTTGCTGATACCCAGGTCGCCCAAGGCACGTGCCACTACGGATATTGCCGTAATAGAGCATGCTACCGATACAAACAACGGGAATGAGAGAGCGGTTGCAGAAGCTCCCCAATATTCGGAATCAAATGTACTAAATATGGGATAGCCAATTGCAATGGGAAACAATACCCCAACAATACCTATTAGAATGGACGCCCGTCCACTTCTAAGGGCATGGCCCACATTTACATGAAAACCCGAAGCCAGTAAAAGGAAAAAGACGCCCAGCCAAGAAACAGTTTCCAACATAATGGATTGCGTTTCATCATCAGGGAATAGCATGTGTTGCAAGTCTGGGGATATACGTCCAAATAATGTTGGCCCCAAAAGAACCCCGGCCAGAATTTCACCCGCCAATGCAGGAATCTTTACAGACTCACAAAGCACCCCAAGGGTTCTTGCAAACCCTAGAAGAACAAGAATCTGTATAATAAAAAGTAGAATGTGGCTTTCACTAAGGTAATGCATATTAGTTATTTATTCTTTTGCACTCCACTTATAACATTGTATCTGCATCGTTTCTTAAAAGAACTGGCATTCAAAACAGTGGATTTTTAAACCCTATTATCAGACAAAAAGTTATGTTACTTGCAAACAAATAAAATGGGACCCTCTGCTAGTGCATATCTAGATTTATATCCTACCCCCTATTCTCCTCTACTTAAATCCTTATTAAAGAAAAAAATGAACTATTGTAATAATATCAATTGATAGCAAATCTGCTGGAGTCTTTTAATAATTATTGCTCTTTCTGGAAGGTGAATAAGGGTATTCTGGTTTGAAATGCTGTGTTTTGGGTAACACTCTTTTGAAATACCTTCTCTATAAAGTTAGTGTGATGGGTAAACATAACCACCATATCCCCACCTATATCAGCAACAAATTTGTTTATTCCTTCTATAACAGAGTTACTTTTAAGTTCATTAAAGTTTATGTTTTGGTAAGAAAACTCTTTTCTCAAACTTGCTTCCTTGTCTTTTAGGTCGCCCTCATAGCGCTCATTGTCCTTGTCTATATGTAGAATATGAAGATTGGCATTCATTAATTTTACAAAAGGAAGAATTAGTTCCAACTCCTTCCCTAGATTGTATAGGTCACTGGAATATACCAAATTGCCTACTCCTTTATAACGGGCAAATTCGGGAATGGTTAGAACTGGGATACTACTGTTTTCTATAATTGCAGCGGCATTGCTTCCAAAGAGAATCTTTTTTAAGCCACTGGCTCCTTTGGTACCAATGCAAACCATATCGATATCATTTTTTAAGGCTACATTCTCTACATATTTTCCAATGGAAGAGCCAGAAGTAATTTGGTAGCTTATATCAATATTGTGACTACTATCCTTTTTAATGGACCCTATAAGTTTTTTCATTTCCGCCTCGGAACTGGATTTTATAGCTTCCTTAAGTTTATTGGAGCTCAGTCTGGCCTTTGCTGGGGCACTGGTATCTATGACATGCAATAAAATAAGTTTTACTTCCACATCCTTACTGAAATCTACAGCATAGCTGATGGCTACTTTTGATAACTCAGAAAAATCCGTTGGTATTAAAATTCTCATAGAATAGTGTTTTTAGTTTGAGTCATAAAAATATTCTACGGGAAGATTTAATCCTATGACATTGGTCATCCCTTTAAAAAACATCCAAGGAATAAGGTGGTATGTACCATGGCTTAAAGGAGCCAGCTGTAGCTCAGTTATCTACTTTCTAAGTACACCCACCTAACCTGGTGCTGGTCTAGCTAGTCGGTAGACAGGAATACTTGGAAGGAAAACCGTCCATAACGGTTTCAATCGAAAGCAAAAAACCGCGGGTTTATGAATACCTTTAAATAACAAATAGACATCAATGATCTAAACCGAAGATTCATAAAAACCTATAAAAAACAATAGATCGCTTTAGTAAAATAAAACAAGAATAAATTAGAATTGAGCACTTGGTTATAATACTTCAACTCTTTTCTCCTGGGAAGATTTTGTCGGAATAATCGGAAGTATAGTCCGATATAAAGTATTTAGGTACCGCCTATTGAGATAGTAGTTTTAAAATAGATATATTTAATGCCTGTGTCCTAATAATTACCAATAATTAATAAAAAGAAGATTGCAATGCATAGTAAGATCAAACCATTTATATCCAAATTGGCAGTACTTATAATTATTAGTCTTACCGCATGTATGCCTAAAAATGACAGTTCAAAAAAGAGACCCAATATTATCATTTTCTTTACCGATGATCAGGGATACGCAGATGTGGGAAGCTATGGTGCAGAAGGGTTTGAGACACCTCATCTAGACAGTTTAGCCTCAGAGGGGATTCGCTTTACAAATTTTTATGTGCCGGCAACAGTTTGTACACCTTCTAGGGCTGGTCTTTTAACCGGGCGCTATCCAAAAAGGTACGATCTGCACGAAGCGGTTCTTTTCCCCTTTTCGGAAGGCGGACTTTCCTTAAACGAATATACCATGGCAGAAATGCTAAGGGATAATGGTTATACCACTTCCATTATTGGGAAATGGCATTTGGGACATAAAGAGGAATATATGCCAAATAATCAGGGTTTTGATATGTTTTATGGTGTGCCCTATTCCAATGACATGGACAATTACTATTATAGGAATATTGATTTTCAATCACCTCCTCTTCCATTTTATAGAAACAAAACAGTTATAGAAAACGGTCCTGACCAAGACTATCTAACCAAAAGATATACAGAAGAGGCCATTGATCAAATAAAAAATAGAGGTGAGAAACCATTTTTCATGTATGTTGCCCAAAATATGCCGCATACACCCCTACACGCTTCTCCTGCTTTTAGAGGTAAAAGTGAAAAAGGATTATATGGCGATGTTATTATGGAATTGGATTGGAGTGTAGGAGAGATTGTAAAAACGCTGAAAGAACAGAATATCTATGATAATACTATTTTTATTTTCACATCTGACAATGGACCGCGAATTGGCTCTGCAAACCCCCTGAGAGGGAAAAAAGCAGAAACATGGGACGGAGGTCAGCGCGTGCCAGGAATAGTAGCATGGCCGGGCAAAATTCCCAAAGGAGTAGTTAGTGACGCTTTTACTAGCACTTTGGATTTATTTCCAACGCTGGCAAAAATATCCGATTCAAAAATTCCTACCGATATAAAACTGGATGGCTTGGATATTAGCGATTATCTTTTAGATCCAAAAACAACCAAGTTACCGGAACGTCCGTTTTATTTTTATGCCCGTAACGGGGAAATGGAAGCTGTAAGAATGGGGAAATGGAAACTTCATATTGAAAAATCCATAGGGTGGAATGCGGATAAAGATGGAGTTTTTCCTGTATCGCTATATAATCTAGATACGGACATAGGTGAAAAAAATAATGTGATAGATGAGTTTCCTGAGGTTGTTGAGGATTTAACAAACCTGATGAAAGAATTTGAAGCTGAATTCTAATAAGACGGTAAACTATATACCCTAAAATGGGATTCTTGTTGGCGGTACCACCCCAACCCCAAGACCGCCAAGAACTACCATACAACGGAGATTTACGTACTTAATCGATGAAGCAGAATCCAAAACCAATATTTGCTATCTTAGAAGGTTAGAAACAATAACTTTGGTTGTAGTACTCCCCCCGCTTTACACCACAGAAAAATTTATTGGATTAATAGGAATTATAGGACACTGAAATGTCTTTAGTTTTAAAATAGAACTATAGTTAAGACTTATATCCAATTGTTGTAAGCAATTTGAAAAAATGACGAAAAGACTACCTACAGAATTTGCCATTAATATGAATTTAGACAAAATGATGATATTACAGCAGTCTGAATTGAAACACGTTAATGACTTCAATTATTTTGACGAGCATAGTCCTTGTCATTTATACTTTATATGTAAAAGACCTCGATTAAGCATAGACCCAAAGAAATATGAAGTGACTAAAGAATTTATAAGCCTAACTTTTAAAGTTCAAAGGCAAGATGAATTTGAAGAAAAAGAATACAAATTTGCAAATACATTCAAGCGAGATGATATTGAATTAGTTGCAGAGTATCCATTTAATATATTTCAACTGGTAACAAATGATGAAACTTTGGTAGATGCTAAAGTTGCACCTTTCTTACAATCACTGATTAGCGAAAAATATCTTGATTTACAAGTTCTTTATATTGGTCAGTCGTATGGTGTCGAAGGAGCAAGAACAGCACCTGACCGTCTAAAAAGCCATTCCACTCTTCAAGGAATATATGCAGAAGCTATATCAAACAATCCTGACAGCGAAATCTATCTTGCTTTAGCTTCATTTGCTCAAATAAATATTATGATGATGGATGGTAGAACAAAGTTTACAGAGGCAGATTTCGAAGCGGATACCGAAAGAAGAAATAATGTAAATAATCGACTAAATTGGGAAGGAATAAATGATCAGCAGAAAATTAATTTTACAGAAGCTGCTCTTATCAAATATTTTCAACCTAGTTATAACAAAATATATAAAGACTCTTTTCCTAATCCTGCACATTCTACTTACTCGGAATGTTACGAATTAGACATAAATGCAGTTTGTATTGAAATGCAGACCTATGAAATGATTAACTGCTGTATGTATTCAGAAAGTGTAAAATCTGCCCCTTGGCATATGGAGAGATTTTTATTGAATTCAGAAGAGGACAGAAAAAGTATGTTTGAAATAATATAAAAGTCGAGTAGGTAAAGGGGAGTTTCACCCCTAAACCTCTCACAGAACCGTACGTGATGCTCTCGATTCATACGGCTCTTGTCATACAGTCGGAAGGCCTAAATAGCTAGACCAGTTTGTATCCCAATTCCCTTGCTGGCGCGAGCATCTTGCTCGTGCCCCCTCTAGTACGATCCTGCCTATCGGCAGGTAGACCTGCCTACCAAGAGGTAGGACTGACTACCAGGAGGTGGGCTTGACTACCGGGAGGTAGGCCTGACTTGTCGGCAGTCAGACGGAATCGAGAGGTATTGAGCCCAGATCCCGCCGAAAAAGGCGGGATTAGTTCAACTTTCAATTTTCAGTGCGTCTTACGGACTTCTCAAAATTGAGTTTCACTAATAACACAAAAAGAAGCGCTCCACTGCGCCCGCCTGAACGGACAACGGTAGTCAGTTCGTCGGAGTCCCTTTTAGGGACGACGGGAAGTCGCACATACTGCTCGGGAACAGTAAGCCAGGCATCATCTCCTTCTATAGTCGTGCAAGGCCAATACGGGTATATCGGCATAATAGCCTAGGTTCTTTACCATGGGACGGGATAGCATCATTCTAAAAAAGCTGTGCTTTTTATTGATAAAAGCAACCATATCACTTCCCCTACTCCGTATGAACTCATTAATAGCTGTCTGCACCTCATTATTATAAAGGCTGTGAAAGGAATAGTCCAATCCTTCAAAATAATCTTTCAATAGATTTTGATTATTTATTTGGTCCGAATCCAAGTCTCCTTCTTTCTTAAAAACCTTGACCACCTTTATTGATGCGTTTGATATGTTGGCTATGTCTACCAAATACTGGAACTCCCTCCTTTTATAGATAGTTCTATAATTGGTTGGGAAAACAATTTCCCTTATTTCTTTATAAATGGTTTTTTCAGGAACGGCAAGTACAGGACAATTGCGTATCTCTTCCATTGCAAGCACAGTCTGGCTCCCATAGGCTTTTTGTCCAGAATTGGTAGCCCCCTTGGTGCCCATTACCACCATATCTATATCCTGTTCATCAATTATGTTTCTCATGGTATCTATAAGATTACCACACTGGGAGATGGTTCGGAATTTATGGTTCTGGTTATCATTAGGTAGTAATTCCGAAGTGATTTTCAGGCCACCAATCGATTTTTTCCTTGAAGCCTCCAAATCCCCCGCGGAGGTAATTTCCATGGAGTAAGATGCCAAATCATAGGTGTTTAAAATATAAAATACACAGGTTTTGTCCTTGAACAATTCCACCGCATAATTAATTGCATTCTGGGCATTTTTTGAAAAATCGGTAGGACAAAGTATTCGTCGTGTCATAATTG
Organism: uncultured Arenibacter sp.; assembly: GCA_963972175.1. GTDB lineage: Bacteria > Bacteroidota > Bacteroidia > Flavobacteriales > Flavobacteriaceae > Arenibacter. The sequence continues at coordinate 18,572 of CAXAVP010000012.1, read as the reverse complement.
GAACGTATGTATCCAAATATATTTTTTTATAAAAAAAACAACTATGACAATTGTCAGTACAGCAGTTGCAAAACACTACAGTCCATGTGTTGTTAAAACAAAAAAAATGAGGTGGATCCTTATATGAAAAAAGGCCTTATTAGACTTCTAATATAATTTATAAAGGGTAGTTTCTATGACCCCTTTCCCATCCAATGGAGTACTGCACAATAATTGTTTTTTTTCTTGCACCCTAAAATTAAATGGAGGTGCCAATAGGTTTAAACCGCTATGTTTTTTTAGTCTTATTCCCTGACCAGAAATAATATCCATATTAGGAATAAAATGGCCTATGGGCAGATGTTCAGTTATAATTACATATCTAAAACTGCCTAATTTTCTTAGTATTTGCTGCACTTCATTATTGGACAAATGTTGAAGCACCTGTCTTACTATTGCACAATCTGCAGAGGGCAGCTCATCTACAGCGATATCCAAACATTGGAATTCTAAATTATCCTGTTTAAATTTTTGTTTATTATAGTTTATAAGTTCCGATACAATATCTACCCCAATGTATTTTTTGGTATGCTTCACCAATTCTTTTCCCACATTAAAATCCCCGCAGCCTAAATCACACACCTCCAGTGGATTTTTAAAGGATTTTAAGAATGATGTCACCACCGCTACATAAGGATCTACTATTTCTGGTAAATGGGATCCTTCCCCTGAATAGAACGCCGCATTATCATCACCCCATAACCTCATTTCGTATACCTGCTCCATGGCAGCCTTGGTTGGCCATGGCTTCTTTATCTTCTGGGTTTTATTTTCTTTATGCTCCATAATCAGTTGATTGGTTGATACAAACCATAAGAATATTGTTATCAGCTTTGTGATGTACTACCATAACAAATACTAAAAATAAACGGCCTCATGCACTATAAGATTCAATAATCATTAAAAATATATTACTTGGAGTACCCTCCACATAAATATAAGAGCTGCTAAGATAGATACATCAAAACAATTATGTAACTTCATAAGCATTATAAATACTATGCGCTACACTCTTACTGTTGTAGCTAAAAGCTTTACCATGCAGTTAGACAACTATAAGGAAAGAAATTCAGTTATATAATAATAGTCTGGAAACAATGGACAAAGACATTTGTACATTTCTTGCCAATACGATAGACAGGGAATTGGGTGGGGAAAATAAAATTTGGCACGGCCACCCAATTTGGTTTTTGGACGGCAATCCCATTATAGGTTATAGTAAATTACCATGGGGGCAAGCCTGTCTTCCGAAAAAGGCAGTCCCCTACAAACCGGATACGGGCGGGCAAGCGTCGCAGCAATTAAATCTCGATTATCGAGTAGACAAAAGGATGGTATTGGGCTTATGTTTTGGCGCGATATTGATTTTAAAAAGAAAAAGACAATAGCTAAGATTTAAATGATATGAAAACAACACCGGAACATAACGCCAGAGTGGCCAAACTGACCTTCGCATCAGTATACCCACATTATCTTAAAAAGGTTAAGGACAAAGGAAGAACGGAAGAAGAACTTCATAAAGTAATTCATTGGCTAACGGGCTATGATGAAAGTGATCTGCAAGAACTAATCAACAGCAAAGCTACTTTTGAAACATTTTTCAAAGGGGCTAAACTCAACCCAAATGCCAACCAAATCAAAGGGGTAATTTGTGGTTATCGAATAGAAGAAATAGAAAATCCACTCACCCAACAAGTACGGTATTTAGACAAATTGGTAGACGAATTGGCCAAAGGCAGGAAAATGGAGAAGATTCTGAGACAGGGGTAAAATCAAATTACCATATTATTCATACCAGTCTGTTACTCCTAGAGTAAAGCCAAAGCGTATCATTGGATACTGCTAATTAATAAATTAAAATTTATCGATTTACCTAAAAAACAAATAATATGCTGCTTATTTAATAATTATATTTGGAATTACTTAAATTCATGCCATAAAGCACGCATCTATGTTAAAATATCTTTTTTCACTCATTCTCTGTCTGTCCTGTATATCATTTTCCCATGGTCAGAAAAATGGTCAATCTTCAACAATTGTAGTTACTTCCAAAAAGGATAAAACAAAGATATATACCCAAAAAAATGGGAAGCTCTTGGTCAATGTCACCCCAAAGGATGTTGATTACCATAAGAACAAGGGATTTGTTCTTTACAGTGAGTTTGGGGCCCTTGGCGACGGAAAAACCAATGATATGGATGCCATTGCTGCTACCCATGCCTTTGCCAACCTGCATGGCCTTAAGGTACAAGCCGATGCGGGGTATACGTATTATATTGGTGGTAAAGAGCGTACGGCCATTGTTGAAACCGATACCGATTTTGGCACAGCCGCTTTTATTATAGACGATACGGAGGTAGCAAACAGAACTGCTTCTATTTTTCTGGTCAGTTCCAGTCAGGAACCATTTAAGCTTAAGGGGATATCACGGCTTAAAAGAAATCAAGAAAAAATTGATATTTCCTTGCCCCAACCCTGTCTGGTTACGGTAACCAATTCCAATGTAAAGCACTATATCCGTTATGGACTTAATCAAAACAATGGATCACCACAAACCGACATATTTGTAGTTGACAAAAAAGGAAATGTAGATATGGACGCCCCAATAATTTGGGATTTTGATCAAATTACAGAGGCTACGGCATTGCCCATGGACCAGACTACCTTAACGATTAGCGGTGGCCGTTTCACCACTATTGCCAATAAAGCGGAATCCAAATACAATTATTACAGTAGAAATATAGCCATTAGGCGTTCCAATGTGGTGGTGGAAAATTTGGAACACCTGGTCATTGGCGAAGGAGTTCAGGGCGCTCCCTATGGCGGTTTTATCAATATCCGCGACTGTGCCTATGTAACGGTAAAAAACACTGTACTAACAGGACATAAGACCTATAAAACCATTGGATCTGCAGGGAAACCTGTGTCCATGGGTACCTATGATGCCGTTGTTAACAGTGCCTTAAATGTCACTTTCTTAAACTGCAGTCAGACCAACGATATCAACGACAGGACCTATTGGGGCATCCTCAGCTCCAATTACTCCAAGAATCTTGTTTATGACAATTGTACTTTTTCGCGCTTTGATGCCCATAAAGGGGTTGCCAATGCCACTATCCGCAATTCCACCCTAGGGCATATGGGAATCAATGCTATTGGCAGTGGAGTACTGACCATAGATAATAGCACCATCCGTGGTAATAGCCTTGTTAACTTACGTCCCGATTACGGCAGTACCTGGCAAGGAGATATTATTATTCGTAACTGTGTTTTTGTTCCTTCGGGTGGTAGGTCTAGCAACCCCAGTCTTATAAGTGGTTCCTATTCCGGTAATCACAATTTTGGTTATACCTGCTACATGCCTAAAAATATCATCATAGAAGGCCTGCATATTGACGATTCCAATCACCCAGAGGACTACCAAGGTCCGGCCATCATTAAAGATTTTAATAAAGAATGGACCAATGATTCGTACCAAGAAACCTTTCCCTATGTTCTAAATACTAAGATTGTTCTAAAGAATGTAAGCACTGCCAGTGGTAATGAGCTAAGGCTTAGCAACAATCCCTTTATGTTCAAGGATGTACAGCTGTACACAGATTAACGTATATAAAACCAATATTCAAAAAAAAGTAACAACTATTACCTAAATACTTCTATATTCATTAGGGATGTATAAATTAATAAGTCTATCCTAAGACTGTGAATTAAATTTTAATTGGAATTACTAAACCTTTATCCACTTCAATCTGATGTGATTGCACCATGGTGATTATATATATAGCATTGTACTGGCTAGGCCTATCTTATTGATAATAGAACGCTTTTCATCCCTATTTAAAATTTATTATTTTTAAACTGTTTTTACTTAAAGAGGAAAATACTGGGCATAACCCTATTCTCCCATAATTAAGTTGTCACTGTAAACCAAACTTTATTCAATTACCATGAAACTACCACAGCGATTTCTTATCACCCTTGGTCTTGTACTGATCTTTTACTTATTTTCAGGATCGGATTACCCTAACCAAAATGGGAAGACAACCGACAAAAGACCCAATATACTTTTCTGTATTGCCGATGATTGGGGTTGGCCGCATGCCGGTGTGTATGGTGATGCCGTGGTACAGACCCCAGTATTTGATAAACTGGCCAAGGAGGGGGTGCTTTTTAATCATGCCTATGTATCCAGTCCGTCCTGTACCCCTAGTAGAAGTGCAATTTTAACGGGGCAGTATCATTGGCAACTTGGAGAGAGTGCCAACCTTTGGTCCACCATGGATGTAGAAATACCTGTCTACCCCTTATTATTGGAAGACTCCGGTTATCATGTGGGACATTGGCGGAAATGTTGGGGTCCCGGAAATTTGAAGGCCGGGGGTTATGTTGACAAACATCCAGGGGGGCAGAATTACCAAAATGGCTTTGGGGAATTCCTGAAATCTAGGCCAGAAGGGGAACCATTTTGTTTTTGGTTGGGTGCTTCGGATCCGCACAGGCCATACAAAAAAGGCGTTGGTAAGGAATCGGGAATCGACATAGATAAAGTACTGGTACCGGATTTTTATCCTGATGTACCAGAAATACGCTCGGATATAGCCGATTATTATTTTGAAGTACAGCGATTTGATAGGGATGTAGGCAATGCAATTAAAATGCTGGAAGAAATAGGGGAATTGGAAAATACGATTATTGTCATGACCGGCGACCATGGAATGCCGTTCCCAAGGTGTAAGAGCAATTTATATGATATGGGGGTCCGTGTGCCCTTGGCCATCCGTTGGGGCGAAAAAGTTAAGGGCAACAGGCAAATTGAAGATTTTGTTTCCCTGACCGATCTGGCCGTCACCTTTCTTGGGGCGGCAGGGATAGATATCCCTGAACAAATGTCGGGAAGATCTTTGGAACCTATTCTTCTATCGGACAAGGAAGGATGGATAGAAGCTGAGCGGGATCATGTGATTTTTGGAAAAGAACGTCATACGCCTGCCCAGCTAGCGCCTTCCACAAAAGGGTATCCTTCGCGTGGCATTAGAACCAAAAATTACATTTATATACGTAATATTTATCCTGAATTGTGGCCGGCAGGAGTACCTGAAGGTGCTACCCATCCATTAAACAGTTTTGCAGATTCTGATAATGGCCCTACCAAAACATTTCTTATGGAACACGCCAATGAACCGGAATATAAGCGATTCTACCAATGGAGTTTTGCCAAGCGCCCAGCCGAAGAGTTGTACGACATTACAACAGACCCCTATCAATTACATAACCTTGCAGACAGTCCAGCCTATGCTAGCATCAAAAAAGATTTGTCCAACAAACTTAATGCCCGATTAAGAACAACCAAGGATCCCCGTATAATTGGTGGAGGGGAGAAATTTGACAATTACCCTTATAGGGCAGGGTACAAACTTAGGACTGGCAAATAAATTTAAACGGGGAGACAAACCGTTCATCTTAGGCCTATGATAATTATAGCGACCTAGTATGTCAAAAAAAAACCTGACTAAAATTACCCTAGTTACTTATTTTGTAGAATTCCGGATGTGCTGTAATCTAAAAATGTCCCAAAACAAAATTACCTTCCAAAACTGAGGGAGTCCTGGTTTAGGTTAGGGTATGGCCAATAACCCAGCTAAAAAAGGTATAAATGTAATCATCACCTATCACTCCAATATTCGGCTGCAGATGAGTCAGTTACCGAAATTTTCCAACTGGGTCCCTCTGCACATGCCTTACAATTGGATACCAGTAAAATAGCTTCCTTCGATCAGTTTATTACGGATCTTTCCAATTATTTAAAATCGGAATTGGATAAAGATAAATTTGATTTTTTAATCAATAATGCCGGTACAGGTATTTATCAACCTTTTGTTGAAACAACGGAAGAGCAATTTGATGAAATGGTAAATGTACATTTCAAAGAGGTTTATTTCCTAACACAGAAAGCCTTGGCATATTTAAATGATGGCAGTAGAATAATAAATATTTCTTCTGGCTTAACCAGGTTTACCATTCCCAATTCATCCGCCTATGCTCCTACGAAGGCAGCGGTAGAAGTCTTTACAAAATATTTGGCCAAGGAATTGGCCCATCGTAAAATTAGGGCCAATGCTGTGGCCCCTGGGGCCGTTGCTACCGATTTTGGAGGGGGAGTAAACAAAACCAATGATCAAAAAAGAAAAGCGGCCACCGCAGCTACGGCATTGACACGTATTGGTGAACCTGAAGACATAGGCGGTGTGGTGGGCTTTTTATGTGCCGAAGACGCTAGTTGGATCAATGTGCAACGTATAGAAGCCTCCGGAGGTATTCTACTATAATAATACCCCAAAAAAGGTAGAATTTAGTGAGGTAAACAACTTTACAAGATAGTCTGGACGAAAATGCACTACCACAAAAAAGTATAATGAGGTTTGGCCAGTTCCCCTACCCTAACAACAGCATTCAAATGAAACAGAGACCACAACCCAATACTTTCCCCGGAGGATAGTGCTGCCCAACGGTTTTAAAAAAAACATTTACAAGAGTTTGGTTATGAGGATACCGAACAGCATACTTTTGGTTCTTTTTTGGGCGATGCAAAAAATAGACAAAATATAACTCTAGGATAGCTAAGGCTATTTTTTATCCACTTCACACACACAACTTTTGGGTTTGATTCCATAATTACAGACCATGGGCATCTTATAACAAGTTTTACTCCCGGAGCTATGTTAATTCCCATTTTTTTTGTCCCAATTAGTTAGGTGTCATAACTTTGTCGGCCAATATGAAGAAGCAACTAAAAAGAGGGTATAGAATAAGTAAATATGTGGTGTACAAGGAAACGCTTATTGAACCTTCGGAATTATTCTGGTCCTTCCTTGGTTCATTTTGTGGAATAGCTACTATAGGCCTTATTCAGAGTTACTATCTGGGTCCATCGGACAATATATTGCTAATAGGCTCCTTTGGTGCAACCAGTGTCCTTATTTATGGCGCTATACAGAGCCCACTGGCACAACCTCGAAACCTAATAGCTGGTCATCTAATAAGTGCTTTTATTGGAGTAAGTATCTTTCATTTACTTGGTGATATTTTATGGTTAGCTGCGGCTTTGGCCGTATCACTATCCATTATCGCCATGCAAATTAGTAAAACCCTGCATCCACCGGGAGGGGCTACCGCCTTAATAGCCGTGGTTGGTTCGGAAAAAATAACCGATCTAAGCTATGGATATGTATTTTTTCCCGTACTAAGCGGTTTAACCATAATGTTATTGTTAGCCTTGGTTTTTAACAATATCACTCCCAACAGAAAATATCCTACGGATGAAAAATTCTCCAGAACTTTTAAATGGATGGTGACCCCCGCGAAATCTAAAATCCAAAAATTAAGAAATAAATAAAAGTTGACAGACATAGCAGCTACTCGGATGTCTTGTGGCACTTATTACTAAAAGTAACACCTAAGTTTGCAATCATCACGATTATTAAATATATAAACTTTAAGAAAAGTTAAAATTTGGCTTTTATATTATTATAATTAGTGCCTTTACTGTAAATTTACGGGTAATTTATTTACAATATTATGTCAGAATTTTCTACCAGTCGGATTAAACTGGTGTCCTCCCTCTCCATATTAACAACCCTTATCTCAATAATTTGGTTTTTTATTGCTAGAGGCTTGGATATGTCCGTTTTAAGCAATTACATAGGTGCTACGGTGCCTTTTTTTATAATATCGGCCATTATTTCCAAAAAGGGAAACCTAACCTTGGCCCGCTTTATCTATATGATTGCTTTTAACCTAAGCGTTACCCTTACAGCATCCTTTATAGGAAAAGCAGGTAGCGTAGAATATATTTTGATGTTTGCCTTGGCCCTACCTTTTGTAATGTTTTCTTTTAGGCGGGAAAAGCCTTTTATAGTATTTTTTTCAGGACTCTCCATGTTGTTATGGTTTCTATTGTATTTCACCAATTTTGACCTCTTTACATCCGTTCATATGGATCCAGAAATGGCGGGTACCTACGTCTATCCCATCTCAGTAGTCACCACAATTGTACTGGTTACCTATCAGCTTATATTTTTCTCCTATATTAACGCACAATACTACTCCAAAATCTATAATCAGCGCGAAGAAGCCATTGAAGCCTCTAATTCCAAGTCGCGTTTTTTAAGTATGATGAGCCATGAAATACGTACACCTTTAAATGCCGTAATTGGCCTTTCTCATATTTTGGGGGATAGCAATCCTAGAAAGGACCAAGAACAAAATATAGAAGCATTGAATTACTCTGGTAAAATACTGCTCAACCTGCTGAACAATGTTTTGGATTTTAGCAAAATGGAATCGGCAAAAATAGATCTCGATCCTATTCCTACCAATATTATGGCTGCAGTAAAGCAAATTCAGAAAATACACGAGCCCAGTTGTATTAGAAAAGGTATTACGCTTGTGCTGGCTATTGATGAAGACATTCCATTGGTGTGGTTAGATGTAGTGCGATTTAATCAGGTAATTAACAATCTAGTCTCCAACGCCATTAAATTTACAGATAAGGGGAGAGTTACCCTAAAAATTACAAAAAGGACCTTAGCGGACGAAACAATACTATTAAGAACGGAAATCATAGATACAGGAATTGGCATTCCAAAAGATCAGCAAGAAAAAATATGGCAAGCCTTTACTCAAGCTTCCAGCAGTACCAACAGACTTTATGGAGGAACGGGACTAGGACTACCTATAGTAAAAAGTATTGTTGAAGCTATGCGATCTGAAGTAGTAATTGATAGTGAAATAGGACTGGGCAGCTGTTTTTATTTTGATTTAAACTTAAAATTGGCTACTAATCAAGAATTGGAACAAGCCTCTTTCACAAAAGAGCACCAACTTAAAGATAAGCGTATTCTATTGGTAGAGGACAATCAAATTAATGTAATGGTGGGCAAGCAAATATTGGAAAAGGCCAATTTGGAAGTTGATGTGGCCTATGACGGACTTGAGGCTGTAGAAAAGGTCAGGGAGAAAGAATACGATGCTGTATTAATGGACATTCAAATGCCGGTTATGGACGGCTATACAGCTGCAAAGGAAATCAGAAAATTCAATACCGCTATACCTATCTTGGCCTTATCCGCCTCCGTGTTTATGGAGGTCAAAAGCAAAATTCTTGAAAGTGGCATGAACGGTTTTATTTTTAAACCCTTTGACCCAAATAGCCTACTGGATAAGATTGAAGAAGCCGTTAACTCTTAGTACTTACATTATTATGTCCAAGCTTAATGACATGAGTTTATTATAAAAGCAACGGACCGTTTAATTAACGGCCCGTTGAATAACTTAATGTCTATATTTATGCTCAAAAGTTTGGAAGTATTACTCCATCTTCAGTACGGCAAACTTGCCTTTGTTCCAACCGTGGACCAATAAATACAATTGCTTTGTGCCGTTGGCCTTTTTAACGAAATGTGGCCATACTTGATGAATATTCGTTAGAACGGGAATATCCAAATCTCCGGGAATTACCGTAGATACCAATTCCTCACCGCTGTGCACATAGACCGGGGCAGATTTTTGATCTCCAATAGCACTCAGGGCGTTCAGGAAAAAATGTTCTGTTTTATAGGATACATTACAAACCAAACTACCCTCTGGAATATCATTAAAGGTTTCTACAAACTTACCTTTTTTTGTAAATTTCACTACCTGTCCGGCTGCTCGGTTGGCTACTAAAATATGTTTATTGTGGGCATAGATACCATGTGCGGTCTGGAATTGTCCGGGTTTATCTCCCTTTCCTCCCCAAGCCAACTTGCCCCACTGCCATTTGCCACCTTTTTCTTTGATGGTCATTACAAAATCGCCTTCCGAATAACCATGTGCTACATACAATGTTCCCTTTAAATAGGTAACATCGGTTACCCCAAAATTACTGTCTTCCCTAGCAAAAAAATCATTGGCCTCCTTAAAGTTGAATTCGGTTCCCACCGGTTTTAAAATTTCACTTACAACGGTCCCATCCAGTGTCAATACTAAAACTCTTTTCCCTTCCTGCGCTACAGCGAGATACTTCTTGCCCTTATGAACAAAAAAGACTATTCCGTGAATGTTATCCTTTAAGCGCTCATCGGTGCCTATAACTGTCCACTTGGTAAGATCCGGGCTAATGGAACAAAGACCATATCCAGGAATACCGGTGTATACAATCCCCGTTTCTGGATCTTCATTAAAGCCCCCGTGCATTCCAGGTTCAAATTCCTGGGCTTCCTTAGGGAATGCCGAAGTAAGTTCCTTGTCATAGGAAAACACAAACGCCCCCTGTCCGGTTACCAATTGGGCCTTTTTAGGGTTGTTGTGATCTTGTAAGTGGGTATGTTTATGGTCGTGATCCAAAACCGCATAATCATGAACGTGATGTGTGTGGTCATGAGGGTGATTGTGTTGGGCCTCCTGCCCCAATACATTTTCCGAAAATCCTAAAAGCGATACCATTAGTACGCCTGCTACTGTAGTTCTTTTTACCATGATTGGTCTGTGATTATTTTTTGGGAAAGTTAATTATTCCTATTCTAACTATAAAGTAAGAAAGGCGTTTTTATTTTGCCACCTTTATGAACCTACAGTTCCTACCCCAAGATTATCAGTCTGTAATAAATTGATCTATATGCGCCATATAATCCAAATTCGTATCTATATATTCCACAGAAAAATTATCCACTTTATCCATAGCATTAAGATTCTCCCTTACAAAATCCCAGGCTCCTAAAAATCTAGTATCCATTGATCTATCATCTTTCCCAATTACAAGGGTTATTTTTTTATCGGCCATGACGGCTGCCAAATCGGGCAAGTCATAATGAGGTAAAGCCCCTGCAACGCTAAAAGGAATATGGGCCGGGTCATAGTCCTTGTTGGCTACAATAGACTCAAAGGACAGCAACGGATCTATACATAACATACCTGCCACATCCACTCCCAAAACTGCAGCATGCATTAAACTGGAGTTAAAGCCCCCTATACTGACCCCTATAATTTTTTTATCCTCCATGTCCAGTTTTTCCCTACAGACCTTAACAACGTTTTGTATGGCCTTGGTATGTATGGCCACTGTACTTCTGCCGTTCAATATACCCGCAAACCACTGATTGTAGGAGGTATTCTTAAAATAGGCATCCCCTTTTAGGTAGCCCGGACCCAATTCCCCGTATCCCGGTAGATCCGGTACCAAAACAGTATGCCCATTTTGGGCCAATTTAATGGGCAAGCCATACGCTTCATCCGATTTTTTATCTTCCATATTATCTAGGTATAGTACCAGGTTGCCCTTGGGTTGTTTGGGCCGAAAGATTACAAGTGGAATTATTTTATCCCCTTCTTGTTCTAATAGGTATTTATCAAGGAAATAGGTTTCAAATTCGGTTTGGCCGGAAAAAATCAACTTTCCATTAATTTCAGTTTCAGAATAACCGGAGATAGTTGCCACCTTTTCCTTTAAACCCAACAGGTGTTGGTTTAATTGCTGTCGTTTCTTATTTAAGACTTCTACATTGTTTTGGGTCAATGAAGCATTTATATCAAACAGAAATTTGCTCCCCAAGGATGTTGAAAGCTGACCTGTTTTGGTAACATACAATTCTTCTACGGGAAAAATAGCTACCTCTTCATCCTTGGCATTTCCGGGATTATCCAAATGCTTTTGAAAAAATGCATACATAGCCTCCCTATTTTTCTGGGTGGACATATGTCCTGCATTGTCCTCAACCTTTTGTAAGTTCTCTTCCTTTCCAAAAGCCCTATACGCCATTTTTGCCTCTTTATAGCTATCCCTAGCCCCTTGTATGCTAAAAATATCCCTGGTAGTAGTGATCATCAAGCTTGGTTTTGGGGCCCTCACTTCCAAAAGATCTGCATGATCCAAACCAAGTTGTATGCCATAGGTAAAATTCTGCTCGGCATCCTGTGGCCCACCAGATTTTAATTGATACTCCAAAGTAGTAAGATAACATTCCGGAGCGGCTGCCTTAATACGAGGGTCGAAGGCTGCAATATAGGCCGACTGTGTCCCCCCACCAGACCTACCCGTTATCCCGATGCGCTCCTTGTCTATCTCTTTCCTACTTAACAAATAATCTACTGCCCGTATACCATCCCAAATCATATATTTAGCTGCAGATTCCCCGTTGATAAACAATTGTGCCCCTGGATAGGAGTGCTCCCTGGTAGGTCCGAATGGCGACTTTCCCTCCTTTGGATCAAAATACTGGGCTCTTTCCCCCTGTCCATAAGGATCAAAAGCCAAAACGGCAAAACCCTTTTTTACCAGATTTAATATTACATGCTGATAGCCTTCACTCCTAAAGGCCAGATCACTATGTCCGCTACAATATATAATAGTGGGAAGCTTCTTTCTTTTACCATTGGGTATAAAAAAGGCAGCCGTTACCTTTACCCCGGGAAGGGACTCAAAATACAGTTTCTCTACACTAAACTCCTTTTTTTTTATCCTTTGGGTCACAACGGGGTTTAAAGGAGTTTTATCTGGAAAAGGTCCCAATGAAATTAAGAACTTCTCTTTTACCAATTCCTGCCTAGCCAACCAATCTTGTCTTGTTTTTAGTTTACCAATAGATTCCTTTCTATTGGCGAGACTGCGAAAAGAGAGTTCACTTTGTTGCTTATACAGTGTATTCTCGGCATCCGAATAATACTTCCAAAAATCGAGTACCGAATAATTTGTTTGGGAATAGCATACAATGGAATTACAGAAGCAGACTAGACATAATACAAGTAAAGTCAAGGGGTATTTAATATTTTTGGGCATAATATTCATATTGGTTAAAAACCTAAAAAATTAGCTTGAATATAATTATTTAATCGATTAAACCATAAAATAGTGCTATTTACATTTGAAAATAGTAGTTTTAAGCATACGCATGGGAATCACCTAATACTTAATTCCTAACCACCATGCCAACAATGTAGAATGTTATTATCTATGGGACCAAAACAGTCATGGATTATTTTTTTTATTATACTAAACATTGGGCTTTATCCCTTGGTGAGTATTGGACAGAACGTTGCTAATGTAATGACTGCTTTTGAGGGACTGAATTCCAATCCAGAGCTTATCAGTATAAAAAATAACATTGATATCCCTGCAGAAAACGGACATTTTCAAGGAGTACAGCTAATTAGAAGGAATACTAAAGAAAAGCTTATTGTCTCGGGTAGTTCCAAAACGGAGGCTTATTTATTGCAAATAGACCTGGCCTCAAAAAAAACAGAAACCCTTATACGGTTGATGGGCGATCCTTACCGGCATGCTGGTGGGATCCAAATAAGTAACCCTTATTTAATTGTGGGTATTGAAGATAATATATTAAAAACCACCTCCAAGGTATGTTTGTACCCTTACCGCGACGAGCGCTTCTACAAGGCCCTTCCAAGCATCACGATTGAGCGTACAGGGAAACCAAAACACAAAACGGCCGGAGCCACCGGATTATTGAATATGGACGACCACTATTTGGCAGTAGTGGCAAATTGGGATTCACGGAACTGGGATTTCTACAACATAGATCCTGTACAAAGAACACAGCAGTTAGTAACTAGTTTTGCCGTACCAGAAGATTGGGGCAGCTATCAATCCGTAAATCTCATAAAAGATAAAAATGCTATTTATGCCATAGGTTTTTATTCCAAAAATAAGTTGGGATATGCAGACCTAATACTAGTCCGAAACCTGTCTTCAAAGGAACTTATCATGGAGAAAATGGGCACGAAAACCTTTGCATCCAAGAACAAAGTGGATTTTAATGCCGCTGTGGGCCTACAAGTGGATCCTCAGGGCCAACTGTATATATGGGCTACCCAGACCAATCCAGAAAAAAAAATCCACATTAACAAATACACCTCCCAATAAAAACATAAATAACATCAAGAAATAATTAAAGACCAAATAAATTTTGCAATACCATGTTAAATTCTCCTTTTTCCCAAAAACCAATTCTTTTTCCTAAACGGGCACAATCCATCAAAACCTTTCAATTCCTTTGTTTATTAGTCCTGTTCCTTGTTCTGCCGCAATACGCAACGGCACAAAAAAAATGGAAAGAGATAATTACTGTTGAAGACCTTTATAACAGTTATCCACAAACCATTACGAACATGTTAAGCCAATATAATTTGGATTATCCGGGTTTGGAAAAAGTGAAAATGGCATACAATAACGAAAATATGGTAGAGGCCAGTTACCAGTTGTTGACCTATTATAAAAATGGTGGCATGGCTGCCGATTTGAGAAAAGAACTACCAAGAATTTCGCAGCGCAGTCTTGCCTCTACCGATACTATTTTAAACAACGTTTTTATAGTGCAGAATGTAAGGGGAAAAGTACCTTTTGGGGCAGACGGGCATCGCAATTGGTATTACAAAGGGCCCAATAACGATAAGGAATGGGCTTGGTTATCCAATAGACATAGCCAGTTATACCAAGTTTTTAATACCTATTTGGAAACAGGCAACCCCAAATATGCGGAATACATTGATCAATTTCTCCGCGATTTTATCATTAAGAGCATGCCTTATCCCAAGGTAAAGAGCTATACTTCTGTATGGCGCGGCCTGGAGGTTTCCTTTAGGGCAAAGGTATGGCCCAAGATATTTTACGGTCTCCTTGGTAGTGAATACCTCTCCCCTGCCACCCAACTGTTGATCTTGGCCAGTTTACCTGACCATGCACACTATAACAGAAACTTTCACAGTGAAAACAACTGGCTTACCATGGAAATTTCTGCCTTGGCCACCATAGCCGCCTATTTCCCGGAATACAGAGCTTCCACAGATTGGATGGACTATGCCATAAAGACCATGGTCCAAAGTATGAAGAACCAGGTGTACCCAGACGGAGTGCAAACTGAACTCAGCTCTCATTACCATAATGTAGCACTCATAAATTTTGAACTTTTCAAAGAAATATGCGATAAGGCAAACCGCAAACTTCCCAACTTTTATAACCAAACCATAGAAGATATGTATCGTTACATTTCCCATATGGTCCGCCCCAGTGGACATCGTTTGCTAAATAACGATGGGGACAGGGGCAGTGATCGAAACTACATATTAGAGGGAGCTAGAAAATTTGATCATCCAGATTGGGAATATATAGCAACTAACGGACAATCTGGTCAAGAACCTACAGACGGTCCTTCCTATTTTTATCCTTGGGCAGGACATTTTGTTTCAAGAAGTGGATTTGACGCTAATGCACATTGGTCTTTTTTTGATATGGGACCTTGGGGAAGTAGCCATCAAAATAACGATAAATTACACCTATCCCTTTCCGCTTTCGGAAAGGACTTTTTAGTGGATGCAGGCCGATTTGCTTATACTGGGGAAGTAGCAGAAAAATTTAGACCCTATGCCCAGTCGAGTGCCGGACATAATTTAATCTCAATTGATGGGAAAGGACAGGAAAAGGGGCCTAAAATGGCCGAAAAACCTATTGAAAACATCCAATATAAACTGGATAAGGATTTTGATTACGCCTCCAGTTCCTATGACAAATTTATAGATATTGAAGGTACAGCTAATCACAATAGAACCGTATTTTATGTACGCAACCAGTTTTGGGTTATTGTGGATAGAATCACTACCGATAGACCCCGAAAAATTGATGCGCTTTGGCACTGGCATCCTGATAATATTGTTGAAAAAGATAAAAACATTGTTAAAACCAACAATGCACATGGGAATTTAGCAATAATACCGGTTGGCAAAAAAAAGTTGGACCTAGAATTTATAAAAGGCCAGGAATCCCCTAAAATACAAGGTTGGTACAGTCCGGAATACAATATCTATGAACCCAATGTAACCAGTAAATACAGCTACAGTATAGCGGGAAATAGCACCTTGGTCTGGTTGCTTCTACCTTCAGATAAGGAAATGCCTAACGTTAAGGCCAAAATTTTATCCGAAAATGATAAAGAAATTAAGCTGATGGTAAAATCAAAGGACAAAAAATGGCAATTGAACATTCCGTTCAATAACAGTAGCGCTGCCAAATTAAAAAGCTATTGAACTCTGAATACATGAATAAATAGTCAGCTTACAACGGTAGATAACCGCTGAATTTTAAGATTATTATACAATCGCCAAGCACATCATTTTTATAAATTTATTATTGGGAGCATTTTAAAATCCAGCTAGTTAGGCATATCAAATATTTATCAAGTGCTCATAAACCCATAGGCTTATGGGATAGGTAGTATTGAGTATTCAAAATAAAATTCAATAAAGCCGTAGTTGCATATCAATTAAGGTAATTGCCCAAATAAGAAACAGTAGTTTTGTTGTGAGAACCATTGGTACATGATTCAAGGTTTTAGAAATATTTTTAATTTTTAAACCTGGGGTATTTGCTAAAAGAGCATTTAGTACCATCTTTGCTTGCTATGAAGAAATCCATTCCCTTTATTTTAACTTTATTCGGCCTTGTGGCAAACGGACAGGAGCCGGATTGCACAGCCTTTGCCAACGGAACCTTTTTGGTACATACCAAAGGCCCTTCTCCCGTGACCTGGCGATTGGTTAGGGAAGGAAATTCACAAACAGGGTATAAGGAAGAAATACCTGGGACGGAACAAGGATCCACAGCGCCTAAAATTGAGTATTCAAAACTTGAATGGATAAACAACTGCACTTTTCGTATAACCTATGACGAATCAAAATCCGAGCTCACCCCTGTCCAAAAATTCATAAATGAGATAAATGGTATTCTTATGGAAGTGACAAAAATTGAGGGAAACTGCTTCTACTATAAGTCTCTAATGATAGTAAATGGAAGGGAAGTCATAGACAACGGAAGAATGTGCAAGCAATAGTACCCAAAAATAGTACTGGATATTTTGTACATTTAGTCTGGAAGGCTAGCATGATGCCTATGGCTAAGGACATAGTCAAGAATGCTCTCCCAATAAAACCTATAACCAATTACAAATGACCAAAACTATGCGAATTTCCTCCCAAGAAATGCAGGACGTATTATATAAACTATTCTTAAAATATAAGTTTAGTGAAGAAAAGGCCAGATTACTGGCCACAACCTACACGGAGAGTACTCTTTCTGGGGTTAATTCCCATGGAATAAACCGGGTACCCCTCTTTTTGGAATACGCAGAAAATGGTTCTGTAAAGATTGATGCAGAAGCGCAAAAAGTGGAAACTTTTGGGAGTATAGAACGCTGGGACGGCCATTTTGGACCCGGCATTGTCAATGCCACAAAATGCACCAATAGGGCCATTGAGCTGGCAAAGCAACACGGTATGGGACTAGTAGCGCTTCGTAACACCAACCATTGGATGCGGGGCGGCACCTATGGCCAACTGGCTGCCGATGCAGGCTGTATATCCATACTTTTTACCAATACCCAGCCCAATATGCCACCATGGGGCGGAAAGGACAGCCGCATTGGAAATAACCCTTTTATTGTATCCATTCCAAGGAAAGAAGGACATATAGTTTTGGATATGGCTATTTCACAATTCGCCTTTGGAAAAATCAATGATTATAAACTTAGGGGCAAAAAACTGCCCTTCCCTGGGGGATGGGATGCCAATGACGAACTTTCCAATGACCCTGAAAAAATAACGGTAAAGGAACGGGGACTCCCCATTGGCTATTGGAAAGGTTCTGCCCTATCTATTGTTTTGGACATGCTGGCCACCTTATTGGCGGCTGGCGATTCTACTTACAAAATAGGTCTAAAGGACTATGAAACCGGTATTTCCCAGGTTTATCTTTGCATTGATCCGACAGTTTTTGACGATAAGGAACTTCAGGACAAACTGATCAATGAAATTATTGCCTACACCCATGATGTGGAGCCTATGAAACCCGGCGATAAAATATATTTCCCTGGGGAAAGAAGTGCCCTCACCAAGAAAGATAACCTGAAGAACGGGATGCCTGTTAGCGATAGTGTTTGGAAAAAGATACTGGAATTGTCTTCTTGATCAAGAAAGAATAAAATTAACCATGCCATCCTAAAAAAATATATGCTGCCGCTAAGTGAATTATATCCCACAAGGTGGTTCTTGGTTGGTGTTACATAAATGAGAAAGTTAAACATACCACCACCCTTGCTAAAAAATTGACGACCGACAAAGGAGCCATGATTTCATCTAGTCTCCCAAAGTCTTATCTGTCAGACTATATTAACTTTACATAATAGTACGGTTTTAAAAAATCACTTAAAATCTAGACATGAAAAGAATACTGATTTTGTTTGCCCATCCAAAATTTGAGCAATCAAAGACCAATAAAGCCTTGGTATGCAAGGTTATAAATAGGGAGGGCGTTACCTTTCATGATCTATATGAGCAATATCCCGATTTTAATATTGATGTTCTCCATGAGAAAAAATTGCTGGAGCAGCACGACATTGTTATATGGCACCATCCTTTTTATTGGTACAATTGCCCGCCACTCATGAAACAGTGGATTGATGTGGTCTTGGAATTTGGTTGGGCATACGGCCCCGATG
>CAXAVP010000011.1:0-34401 GCA_963972175.1 uncultured Arenibacter sp. | reverse complement strand
ACGGTCAATTACAATAAAGAGAATTATAAATTATTCAAGGAGAGATCGCCCGATTTTCTGACATTGTTTATACCACTGGCCATTAAATGGCCTTCAAGTTCCTGGAACATAATATTGAAGTCGAAACCGGGCGATCTCTCCTTGAATAATTTATAATTCTCTTTATTGTAATTGACCGTTATCCCTGCATCCTTCAATTGCTTGATTGCTTCCAATTCATTCAATGGTTCCAGTTTGGGAAAGGTGCCTATCGACTTCTTTAGGTCCAAACCATCTTTAGTATTCTTGAAATTGTCCCGTATGAAATAGGGTTTGTTGGCAAGGCCTTTGATCCTATCAGAATTGGCATTTAAGTATCTAGCTGCATTTTCGGGTATCGATTTTACATATTTGCTTTGTGGTATACCTTTGCCGTTAAGATGGTCAATGAACTCCTTCCTACTAAGTAATTTGGAAGTGGTAAAACAAAGGCAGTTTACGTGCCATCCAGTAAATACAAACTCTTTGGGGTATTCTCCCTGAAGTTCGTCACAAATATCATAGGCAGGATGGGCCGGGCTAAGATTGATTTTGATGCCTGTTACAAAAGGTAGATTCTTTCTGCGTTCTATATCAGCTGTACGGTATGCAATATTGATTTCGTTACGGGCGAGCCTTAAAGCATTCTTATATGAAGAACGGTAGACACCACGTCCGGGATGGTAGTTTTCTCCAGGTGCACTGGTCATCAATTTTCCAGTGACCTTGTTTCGTACCCTCCTGAACCTTTTATCCGGATCCTGTAGGTATTTCTTTAGGTCACCGGCCAAACTTACAGCCGACCTTCCTTCGGTCAATCCTTCAGCAATAAATGTTTCAAGTTGGTCCCTTGTCTGAACGGTAAGTTTCCAAACCCGATCGGATAATTTAAATCCATCCCTTGATCGTTGTTGGAACGCTACCAAAGCTTGGACATTACGATCGTAATAACGCTGCTTTTGCTTTTTGGGGACATTGATACCATTGGTATATTGGTCGACCAGTCCATCGTTATGCCTTTCAGATAGTTCCCAAGCATTGGAACTTGCCGTTGATATTTGGGAGAATATAATTGTCCTGTATTTTGTAAGGATGGCATCGACCTCTTTTTTTATTTGGAGGTTTTTATGCCATACGTTGGAATTGGCCCTGACCTTGTATCTCTTGAGTACAGAAGATAGCTCGTTGGCCATTTGACCATATATGGAGCCAAAGGTTTTATCCTGTGCTATTAGGAGATTAAGATATTGCCTATGGTTTTCTTCATGGGTCATTTAATGGGAATGCGTATTTTATAGTGATCGGGAAATGCTCAAAGGATTGACGCCCCATTCTCCATCAATAGAAGGTTTGAAAGGTTCGGTCTCACAGATTACCCTAGCCATGGACTTCTTGGATTTACCCTCTATTCTGACCGAAATATCGAAATCATAAACTACTTCGGTTGATTTTTCGGTCTTGATCAACTTGAAGGATTTAATCCGGTTGGGCATTATGGCCTTTAATTGGTTCTTGGTATGCCCCACCTTGAAAGTCTTTTGACATAGGGTGTGCATCTTTTCATAGTCCTGAAGCTTCCATGCATCCAAGAATGATTTTAGGGTTTCAGTTGCTTTTTCCATGATATATAATTTGCTTAAGTAATTGTATATAATAATTGATGGTTATTGTATTGTTAGTCCAGCTCCCCTTCTTCAAATCCGTATGTCCCAGATAATATGGCGGTAAACATATCCCTTGGATTGCTGTCGTATTTCACATCGATTATTTTAAACCCTACTACCCCATTATAGTCCATAGCAATAAAATGACCTACCTCTAAACCAATTCCAATTCCTGTCATGGTGGCTGTCTTTTTATCCTCAGCAACGATAAAGGATAGTCCGTTCCATCCCCATTTTAGCTTATCCTTTCTAAAATCGTGAACGATATCTCCAGTGGCCAATTTGTATGTTGATCCTTGATATGGTGAAAGCAATATTTCCTTTTCTTGATTGGAAATCAGCATTGAATCGGACATAGCAGCCCCAGAAACTAAACTATTGTTGTTCATAATTAAATTTTTTCTTTTTATATCCGAATTTGTGTTTTTTATTTTTGCTACAAGCTTCTTTTCGACGCTCAAATCTGGTCTTTATAGGTTCCATGGGCATTTGCCTTCTATTATCTATAGTGTCCGGTAAACAATCTATATCTCCCATTGCTATACAACTTTTAAATTGGTTCGTTTTGTCGAAGCATAATTACCGTTGCTAGGCCTGAACCTCTTTACGGGTTTCACCTCCTTGATACCGTTCACTTCATTGATTTCGCGGATAACCTTTTTCAATGGTTTTCCACCGAACAACACCCACTTGATTCTTAATAGAAATATTTTAAATCTTTTCAACATAGCTTACTCAAATCCGTACTTACGCTTACCTGATGAATTTTTATACTGCTTCCGTTTTTCAGATCTGGTCAATTTCTTTTCCAAGGGCTTTTCAATTTCTTCCTTAAAGTTCATTGGTTTATCGTTCATAATATGGTTTGTGTTTAAGGGTTATTCTTCTTTAAAACAATGATCAGCTTCCGGCATTGTGGACAATCGAATTGCCTTGATAGTGGTATCCCCCCTTAGCAATGCTTTGCACACCCTATGCCATCCGTCACATATGGTACCACGGTCATCCAATAGTATAGGGTATTCGAGATTCGTATTCTCGATACGCTTCATGTGGTACACAAAATCATCAACTGTCAATTGACCTCCCCATGCGGATATACCAATATCTATTCCTGCCAATGGAAGATCGAATACTTTATACTTCTTACTATGTTCAATGAGCTTTAGACAGTTCCATCTGGCATCGCCACGTACATAGTCGTTTTGGGTTATTTCAATGCCCTCGATCTCAACTTTGGGACACCCCCTTTTTTGTTCCAACTCTATCCCATCCATACCTAAACAACAGTTTCACCTAGCCCGACAATGTTGGCCGATTTCAGTTCTTCCTCTATACTTTCCATTTCAGCTTCATTGTCCTCAACCAATGGATTATGGCTAACAGCTGTCTTTTGGCTCATTACGGCCTTACCTCCCGTAGCCTCCGTTAAGATTTCAATAACCTCTTTGATATTCTCGGGCAGTACGGAGGTGAACTTGATATCGATTTCCAAATCTTCCAATTGCGATTTGAACTTGCTTTCTGTGATATTGGAAATTCCAGCCTTTAGGATATTGATCACCCTGCTTATTGCTGTCTGATAATCCCCCTCGTCCCATTTGGCCTTTAGGATGGAACCAAAGAACATCAACCGCATGGCAACCCC
Source organism: uncultured Arenibacter sp. (assembly GCA_963972175.1). Lineage (GTDB taxonomy): Bacteria > Bacteroidota > Bacteroidia > Flavobacteriales > Flavobacteriaceae > Arenibacter. The sequence goes on along the minus strand of CAXAVP010000011.1, from coordinate 31,071 downwards.
TGAAACGGCCCCTAATCCCTTGGCTTTTTCAAATGTCAGGTACGTGGTATCGCTAAGGCCGAATATCAGTTCCATGGTCGTCTCAAATTCAAGCTTCAAGGCTTCGGGTGCCCGGTCCCAAGAAATCACGTCAAGGTCGGCCTCGATGATATTGCCCTTGTCAGTCTCTATGACATCAAGCTTGACCATCTTGCCAGTATCGTCCTTTTTGGGCATTGAAGAAACGCCCCCTTTTGCCTTGTACATGGGAGAAGCGAAATAATCGTTGGTGTCCGCGAACTTGGAAAATGAGTTTTCAAACCTATCGATAAGATCCTGCACTTCCCACCACTCAGGCTGCTCCTGGCTCATGTAGACCACTGGTATCTTACCGAAAAGGTTCGGTTTATTACCGTCAACCGATAGCTTCCAATTACTTGAATCGGTTTCATAGACATAATAGGCATCATCAGTCCAGATATGAAGGAACTTGGTCTTTTTGTCACCAACGGTTTTTTCGTACTCCCATCCAAAGGCCACCATGTCCCCATACTCGTCAAAAATAGGATAGACCTTCCCCTTGCTATTGTCGATCAGCCTGGCTTTAATTTTAATATCCTGTCCCTCTTTATTTACCGGATAGAATATTATTGTCGCTTCGGTTTCCGACTTGACCGTTTTGGCAAACTTCAACAATATTGCATCCATTCTGATATCGTTCCAAATCTTGGTAAGTGCTGACATTGCATCATTGGAATCGTTAGCTACCAACTTCACATGGCTTCCGAAAAGAAAAGAGGCGCCACTCTTTACGATCTTCCTCTGGAAAGGAATCGGGATCTTGGAAGTTTTCACAACTTCATTTTTGGTCACCTTGTCCTGACGATTCCCAACTTGGGTATCACGTACCTTTCTATCATTTTTATACTCAAGGGCGTGTTTTTCCACATCCTTTTTGGGTACAAACGATTTGTACGCTTTGTTGATATCCGATTTTATAAGTTCCAATATTTCATCCATAGTGTTTAGAATAGTCCAAGGTCGTTTGCGTTGACCTCTGGGGTTATTGTTACTGCCTTTTTACTTTCTTCCTCAATGATACCTGTCAATGTATCGGGAGCATCGTCAAATTTGTTCAAACTAAATTCTTTCTTATACTTTGTAACCGCTTTGTAGAACTCGGGCCATCTAATATGCCAGTCAGACGGAAATACTATCCTTCTATTGACCGAAGCCGATTCCGAGAATATCCTAGCTTCCTTATTGGCGCCTTGGTGAAACCAATCGACAACAGTTGTACCTTCATTTTCCTTTAATATCCTATCCACATTCCTAGCGAATCCCCTACCCCCGTTATTGCTCTCTACCTTGGCTTTATTGATATCATCCTTTAAAAGCATTTCGGCAACCAATGGCTCTGTAAATTCCATTGGTTTGTCAGTGTAGATGACATCAGTAACATACAAATGCTCATCTACCGAACTTAATGGTACACTATAATTGATAGAACAAAGTTTATCCTTTCCGGTATCGGCAGTATCCGTATAGTTTTTCCTGATCTTGAATTGTGGAAGTTCGGTGTAGGTCTTGAACTCGTTCTGATATAACATACCTTCCTTATTGGTCGGGTTCCCTTGATACAGACAATCGAACTTGTCGGGATCAGAATCCCTGGAGGATTGTAGCTTCTGCAGTGAATGTTTTTTGGGGTATAATGGCTCCCCTTCCTCCCTACCATCAAAATCATTGGGCCCTTCTTCTTTTATTGCAGGGAAATTAATCTTAAGGAATTCATTGTGCTTTAATTTGGATATCAGGTCATCGACATCCTCATCCCCTTTCCATTCCACTACCCTACCCAAATCTTCCAGTTTGGCTATAAGGTCATTTTCGCTCCAGCGTGTGAAAACAATGAGCTGTTGACTGTCATTGTGCAGACGTGTTTCGGCTACAGCTGAGTACCAGTCCCATGTCCTTTTTTGGATAATTGGGGAATTGCCCTCATGCCAATCCTTGTAAAGGTCATCCATTATGAGAACATCCACAGGGTCACCTGTCAACGGTCCCTCTACCCCTACAAACTTCATTGACCCGTCCGAATTGGTGGACTCCCTTTCCTTATTGGTATTTGCCTTGGCTCCAGTATATCCACGTTCAGGATATTTAACATCAGGGAATATGTCCTTGTATTCCCTTTCCCTCATAATGGACATTATCTCACGTCCAAACTTTTCGGCCTTGGTAGCTGCATAACTGACCAAGGCTATTTTGGTATCCGGGCGTTTACCTGCTATATAGGCTGGTAATCTTCTTGAGCTTCCTTCTGACTTTCCGTGCTGCGGTGGCATGGAAACGATAAGGTTTTTTATTTCCTCGTTTGCAAAGCGGTTCAGTATGTCATAGAACTTGATATGGAACCATTCAGGTTCAAACTTTTTAAAAGTGGTTTGCGTAAACCTTAATAGATCATTTCTACTTTCAGATATTGATTGATCATATAATAGCTTCTCCAGTTCAATCGCCTCATTTTTTGTGAGCATTCCGCTTACGTATTAGTTCCTCGATCCTCGCGTCCCTTTCTTCATCCGACATTTGTATAGGCTTGCCTCCTGTGGTCACATCGACTTTTCTAACAATCAACCCTTCAATTTTTATTATCTCCTTCTCTACCATCATTAAGGCTCGGATTCCGGAAGGTGTGCCTTTGTAATCTTCCTTCAAGCTCCTTTTCATTTGCTTGAGCTCCGCTATCTTGGCACTTCTTTTTAAATCAATCTCCAGTTCCTCATCGCCCTTCCAATTTTCATAAGCTTTTTTTAAATATCTTCTGGCTTGGATAATACTGACATTCCACTGTGTCTTGGCCTGTTTTAAAATCAGATAATCTTGAACGCCATCAATAATCCAACCTTGGATTGTGAATATTCGCTTGTCGACCTCTAATTTTGAACTCTTTGCCATTAATTTTTTTATAGTTCATATAATATCACATAGCTATGCAGTAGGATACATCCTTTTGATAACTTCAATATGTCGTTTGAGTTCATATATCCGGTCCCTTAATTTGATGGCTTCCCTTTCCCTCATTACCCGAATAGCCTCATTGTCCTCCTTTATGGGCTGTGGCTCATAAGCCTTAAGTGCATCCTCGTTGATGCTCTTTTCTTTTTCTAGGTAATCGATTATGGTATCCCTCATTTGAATTAGTGAATCATAGTTGCTCATGGGCGAAATCATTTATTGTTAACTTTCCGTTCAAATGGTTGAAGTTAACATCTAGATTTCTCTTTTTACAATAATTTATGTACCGTTTTATGGCTGATTGGATAAACATGGGTTCGATATCGGTGAATCTTCCTTTGCGCTTTGTATGTTCGCATCCTATCAATGCTGTTCCTGAACCAAGGAACCAATCGATAACGATATCCCCTTTATTGGTTGTATCCAAAATGGCATCGGCTATCATTTGTACCGGCTTTGGTGTTGGATGGTTTTTAAGTTCGAACCTATCCGGGTTTGCTGTAGAAATTGCTGAAGGATATTTCCATACGTTTGTACGAATCCTGTTCTGAAGTTCTAAATGGGACAAATGCTTTGCCTTCTCCCCATTTTTGAATATGAAACACCATTCGTTATTATCCTTATAGAAATTTCCTCCATGGTCGAACATGTCTTTATTCCAAAGCGCTTTGGCCCTTTCATCTGAAAATATAAAACAAAGCTCATGTTGGGCACGGTAAAATGAACCGTTGGCCATGATATCCTTATTCCATACGCAAACTTGTTTTGGCTGAGGGTTTCCATAGATTAAACGAGCGGCTTCGGTCATATGCCATGAATGCCTGAAATCCATAAAAATGTAATGGATGGCACCAGGTACAGAATTATCTATTGAGCGCTGCATGATTATGGAAAGGAACTTTACAAACTCATCGTCCGTCATTTCACCACTGGCCATGGCGAAATCGTCATGTCGTTTTTTATCCTTGTTGGTGAAGAAATCCGCTGGAAGGTTGTATGGTGGGTCACAATTGATTATCCTTGCTTTTTCGCCCTGCATCAATTGGTCCACTGCTTTTTCATCCATAAAGGATGCACATATCAATTGGTGACCATTCAGCTGGAACAAATCCCCTGGCTTAACAATGATATTGTCCGGATGGAAAACAACTTCGGGTTCCTCAGCTGAACCGGTGTCGTAAACATCGAACTTCTGATCGTAGCGGTCCATAGAGAATTCAGGAATGTTGATAGAGTTCTTGAGCTCAGGAAGTTCCAATTGGAATTTATTGACAAAGTCGAACAGACCCTGTTGTGTAATGTTGGCGTACGCTGAAGAATATACTAGGACGAGCTGGGCAGCCTCTTTAATATCTGCACAGTCGATGAAGGTACCTGGTAATAGATCGGGCACATCGATTCCCTGTTCTTGAATATGGATAAGGTCAAGATACCTATGCCTTCCGTCCAGACAATACAATGCTCCTTTGTGTTCCCATACTTTGAAAGGGTCTACAAATTGGAATTTTAATAAGGATTCGCGAAGTTTTTCGTCACCAGAGGGAAACCACTCTTTGAAATCCTCCTGTTGGATAAATTCAAGCTTGGCCCATGCAATGGATTCGGTCTTGATAACCTTTGACTGTATGACCTTGGTCATTAACTAAAACTGTATGAAATGCAGTATCAAGGTACTGCCTGAAATATCCACCTGATTAGAATCAGGATTTTGAAGAACTATTACACTTACAAATATAAAGTATTTTTTATTATATTCGCTTATACTGAAATCATTCAAAACTTAAAACGATGGGCAAGCAACCAACAAAACCAAGTAATCCAACTCCTCCAAGTAGACCAAATCGGCCTAAACCCAGCCCAAGTCCCGATTTAGGTGGCAATAAGGGTATTACCCGTCCACCAAGCAGGCCAACTCCTCCTAAAAAATAAAAAGGAAATACCACATTAGAAGTATTAATCCGAAAAACATAAATCCCATACTTAGATAGTTAAATCTATCCGTTAGTTTGGAAAACATTTCGGATCTTTCGTCGTATTCATCTATCTCCTCCTTATCTTCTGCTGTAATTTCAGACTGTTCACCGTTGGTTATTTTCTCCTCTATATCTATTTCGGTTTGACACATTAAAAAATCTTGTTTATTGGAGTTGTAACCCAAAATTTGAGATAAAAAATTAGTCATTATTCCAAATAAAAATAGTCCTCCAGAAATTCTTATCAATATGTTTAAATCATAACCTTTCTCCGATAGATATTTAATAGTTTCCAGACAAACGTAAATGCCAGCTCCACATATTGAAACAATTAAAAGGTCTATTCTCTGAATACTATAAAACATTCCCTCCCAAGATAGTTTCTGTCTGTCCTTTGCTTTGCTCATGTTGATACAATTATGATGTAATTTAGTTAATTTTTGAACACCAATGGTCATTGAATTCATGGCAACCATCTAATAGTGCAGCTATTGCAAAGCTCCATAAATTCCTTGACGGTACCTTCCCCTGCATTTCGGCAACTTAGAAGTTTTTGGATAGACACCCCTTCCAAATCCCATATCCTTATTCTTATGCCTGGGAGTTTTGTAATTCCCAAGTATTCCCAATTATGGTATATCACGTTATGTAGCCTCACGGAACATTGACCCTTGGACATCAATTCATAAAGAGTAGAATTTTTGTTAGGGGCCTTTTTAATTTCGGCTTCCCGGACTTCATTTTCGACATGGGAAAGATCGGCCTTTAATTGGTCCCTGTATTCCTTGATGGTTTTCAGGGCAGCTTTATATTGTTCAGGAGTAATTTTCATGGTCATGAATTTTATGTCCTGATTTAAAGATACTTAAAAATAGTCGTTAACTTTAATCCAATCCTTAACGTTTGATTATTCCCGCATATCGATATAGTCCTGCTTATTTCAGTTGTCAACTGTTGGTTGTTTACCTCTGCCTCTTATAATCAAATCGACTCCGTTCATTGCGAGGACAAAATTCTGCCATTGGTGTACAAATTCAATTTTGGTCAAAAAAACATAACTCTCTTTTTCTCGGACATACCAGTAATTGTAACCTCTTATCCATAGCAGATTAAATCTGTCGTATACATAAGTAGTATTATTCCGTTCCGCTCCTAAAAATTCAAGCCATTCGTCGGTTAAGGGGATAGGTTCGTATAAACCTTCTTTCTGAATTTCATCATCTATGATTTGAGCAAAACTATCTTTAGTAATTACATATGTTCCATAATCAAATCTCTTATTGCATTTTATCAAATTCCCTATACGTAGTTCAGTTGCTTTCATACCTCCTTTATTTTACAGTTTCCTTTATAGTGTTCAAATCAGTTGATACATATTCCAGCCCAAAACCAAAATTTCCGTTATTGTCTTTTCCGTAATTAGCTTTTTATGGGTTTTCTCCTAACCATAAATAGAAAATAAACTTTTGAATATCACCTCTTTCTTGTTTAAAGTCTTCAAACAATAAATGTTGTGCTCTAATTTTATCACTTAATTTAAAGCAATCATTTATGGGTCTATATTTTGTAATACTCAATGTTTCCATAGCTTAGTTGGATTTAAATTTCACCCATCCATATTCTATTTGTTCCTCGACTGATAGTCCTACCCAAGGCAGGGCATAGCCTTTTGAGCGAAGGTAATCATGCGCTTTTAAGGAAATTTTTGTGTTCCATGTTAAATGTGATTTATCTAATGACCGTGCAATTTTACTCCCAAGTGAATTATGGCGTCTATTATACCATATATCACATAACTCAATAGCATCTTCATCACTTATTTGTGATAGTGGTTTTAACTCAAGCCAATTATGTCTCATGTTATAATCGCCAAATGTAGAACTATCAACAAGTGATGGACTAGTCCTGCCATTCCATTTTTCTACTCTCTGTCCCCAATAGAGAGCGAAAAACTTACGTTTATTTTCTAATGTGTTTTCTGTTTCCATAGGTTAGTTTGATTTAAAGTCGTCGTGTGATTTAAGCATTTCAATTAATCTTTTACCGATTTGGTTTTTATTAAAATCCCTGATAATTAATAATTGTCTTGCTCTTTTATTTACCTCTTTTGCATTTAATTCTGTTTCATTATGGCAACCGCATTCAGGACACGCATCATCGTCATAATCCCAAATATGTCCACAATCCAAACAATTGTAATAAGTTCCTGTAAATTCCATGGCTTATCTTATACCTATTGATTATAGTGAGGGTTATTTAAGAATGTGTTTCTTTGTAAATTTGATAATCAAAATACCATGGACTTTTCTCGTTTTCGTTTTCTGTCCTTAGGATTAATTCTGCTGCTTCTTTGGCGCTTTTGTAAGAACTGTATTCTTCTTTGAAATTATGACCATCAACATCAATGTGCGGCTCTCTGTGGTTGTTTCTCCAAACTATAATATATCCCATTTTTTTATTTTAATGTTCTAGAATTGATAATCAATTTCATCATATCCATTTCTATGTTTTTTTCGGTCCGGGTCATTTCCTCGATTCTTACAATGCCCTCCCGAAGTTCCCGGACATGGTTGAGTATCCTGTACTTTTCTATTTCGGTATCACAAAATGGCAGGTACCTCATGTACAGCTGCACTAGAAATACCTGATCCATTAAGTGTTCCTGATAGGTCATAATTCTATTTTTACAGCCTTTAAACCGCAGTGGCAAGACTTTGAATTAAATCAGGCTTTGAGGATTTTCTTGATTTTACAGACCGTATGTGATGCATGTTGCTATTGATTACTTTTAAAATACTCTCATGATATTCTGTATGGCCATTGTGAGCGCCTCGTGATTGAAGTACCTCATATTTCTTCAAACAGACCTCTATCGTTTCCATTCGTTGTCCGTTTACCATGGCGGACAGTATCAATGAATTTTTTCGTTTGTGGTACCCATTGGCGAACAAGCAATGTTTTAATTGATCACCTTCCTCCATAAATTCCTGAACACTTTCCAGAACCTTGATTGTGATGTTCGTATCCGTGAATATCATACCGATATATTTCTTCTTTTCCTTCACATAGTCTGAATTTTCCAAAGCAATACGTTTCCTTTGGTCTTCGATTTTTCGCTTGTTTTGAATTTCCCTTTTTTTAGCTACCAACCTATCATGCTCCTTTTTCAGATTCTTTGGACAAACATATTTGGAATTGTGCAAATCTTTACGGAAGTATCTAAGTAGATCTAAATAATCCAACCAAAGTGATGCATCTTTGACCTTGTACCTATTTCTCAAACAAATTTTAATCGATGCCCAGTTATATGATATAATACTTGAATAATCCCTACACCTGTACAACAATGCATATTGTTTGGCTTTTATTAGGGTTTCGGCTTTTGGGTTTTTAGAAATGGTTTTGATGGCATCCAATACATTTAATCCGTCCAAATGGTGATCTATTCCTATTTTCTTGTATTCATCCTTAAACAGGGAGTTTGGGTGATATGCATAGGGGTATACATTATACTTGTTGGCTCTATAATACTGTCCTCTTTCTTTTCGTATAGACCAATCCCCTGTCCATGAATCACACCAACCTTGAGTATGATGGTTCAAACCAATCATTACCATTTTTAGTTGCGGAGTTATCCAATATTGTAATATCTCATGAAGGAAATACTTTACTGGTTTTCCTTTCTTGTAATAGGCAAACAATTCAAAGTTCCTAACTATTTGAAAATCGCAATACACATCGGCAATTGCAAAATAAGTTATTTGTTTATGTGTTGTCTTCCGAGTATTTTCAACCTTCAGTTTAGCTTGACAATTGGGGCATGTAACACGTTTTCTGTTTATCAGCTCCAAAGGGAAGGGTCTACCACAATCAAGACAGAAGGCGCTTGATTTGTTGGCAAATGCTTTATGTTGCAAACACTCCCTGTAGGCCCACTCAGAATGTTTTGAGTTTATATTTGGCAAACGTTTACTAAGATCGGTTACCAAGTGTTCCAGTTTTGTCCTTGGCTTCATGATCAATCAAATAAAGATGTTTGCGTTTCAATCGCAATGGGATTGGACTTTGACTTTGAAGTCCTTTTCTTTTTCAACTTCTCTTTTTCATCGTTGACCATTTGTTGAATTGCCTCCTGTTTTGCTTTTTCCTTGTCCTCTTCGGTTAGTTCAACTCTGTGGTTAACAATGACATTTGCATTTATCTTTGGTCCGGACTTAATACCTTCTTCATCGTAATAGTGAACTGCCATTCCAAAAATCTCATCATCTGCAAAACCATTGCACCCACTGGCCTTGACCTGATTTAAAATATAGTTTATGCAACCATCAATGCTTTTGGATTCACTTTTAAGCTTTTCGGCAAACTTAATGTCGTGCAATGCCATCTTATCTAGATGATCACTGATTACCTTTTTGAAACTATCTGTTGATTTCATGCTCTTAAAATTTGAATTGACGTTGACTATGATTTTTGGAAATACCGATTGATGTCCGTACCTGTCCAGTTTACGAATTTCAAAAAGGTTGAAATGTCCGGAACCCTGCCATTCTTGATATTACAAATAGATGCCTTGGATACCCCTATCTGTTCACAAGCCACATTCTGGCTAATGGATTCGGATTGTATTTTCTTTTTGACATCCATAATTAAAACTTCTTGCTTGAATTGTAATTTGCTCATTTGTTTAAAATTTGATTTATACTTATTAGTTTGAAAATTGTACCGATACATTTTTTTAGATCGGATCTATAATATCATCCTTAAGGGGATGGCCTGTATTTCAGCCGATGGAGGCTTCTGTTCCTTTAGTTCCTGCTCGAACTCTTCGGTTCTTTTTTCATCTGCATTGATGGCCACACGGGTAATGTAGCAATGGATCTTGATTCCCGATTCCGTTTCTCCTTACCATACCCTTGCAGGGATTCCGTCGAACTCCACAATCTTTTCCGTACTTTCGATGGTTACTTTCATAAAATTTGATTTTAGAATTGATTAATCTTTATAGCCAATGGCCGTTAGGTTTTTAGGGGAACAAAGAAAATTCTCCCCGGTTTCGTTCATCTTGTCATCCACCAATCTAACTTGAAGCTTTTCAGCCTTCATGTCTACGTTCTCATCATAGTAGACATATCCCTTTTGGCGTGTCCGGGTCTGGACCAATAAAGCCCTGCGCTGTCTTTCCATTAGAAAATAGTTTTCCTATGTTGGTTCCGCATGTTGTAGATCTGCTCAAGAAGGTAGATGTATGTCTTGACAGTGCTTTGTCGGTCCATCATGTTGGGATGCTTTTGTATCTTCTCCTCCATAGCTTCTATATCCCAAAGCGCCTTCTCGTTGAGCTTATGGACCGCCATCAACAAATAGGGGTCACGATTGAATACATAAGCAGAAAACAACCTGTCCACCAATTCAATGAACTCCACGGAAAAATCATAGTACATAACCTTGAATTCCCCATCCATGAATATTTCTGCATCCTTTGAAGAGTTTCTAGGGGTGCCATACATTAGCAGGCCAATGGCGATCCTCAGTTGTACTTTGTACTTCCTGCAAAAATCACGAAGCACTTCGTAATCCTTTATGCCAAGGTCGATGTAGCATTTGGTAAAGTCAGAATACTTCCATTTATCGGTGTTGGTATTCATCCTGGCAATATCCCGAAGCTTGATATCTTGTGCTGTAATAAAATGGATTGGATGGTTGATGGTCTTGGCTGCCATGAACCTGTGCTGACCGTCTATAATCTTGTAAAAGCCTTCCGATTTAGAAACTATTATCGGACAGTAAGGGAATAAATTCAGACCCCTGTTCACATCCTCAATGATGCGGTTTACTTTCTTGTTTGAAATTTTCCTGTTGCCATTGATCAACTGGAAGATTTCATAATCATCACTCTGTTGTATTTCCATTTTCAATTATTGGTTTTAATTAAACAATCTGTTTTTGTCATTTTCCTTGATGATCTCAAAGTCCTTAGGGAAATCCTCATAGTTCTTCGCTGTGTACCTAAGTACTGTCCACCCATCCAGTTGGGCCAAGTTGTATTTCTCACAGTCGGACACATATCCGTTGATGGTGGTATGGCCCGACTTTTCCGACATCAATCCTTCGTATTCAATGGCCAGCATCATATCGGGTATTGCTATGTCGAACCTGAACATTCTGACCTCATGAAACCGGTGTTCAGTTTCAAATACCACTTTCAACATCCTGAGATAGTTCTTCATGAAGATCAATCCCTTTGGCTCGGGTTTGGGCAGTTTTACTTTTTTAGGTTTTATATCTGTAGCAGCTGGTGACTTAACCCCATCTACGCCCAACCCCTTTGATTTTAGATTTTCAAGATCCTTAAGACTCCAAGCCATGGTTCACAGTTTTAGATTTATCAAACTCCCAAAATGAAAGTTTTCCCTTGATGTTCAATATTGGTTCATCGTACAATACCGGATTGGAGAGTATCCAATTCCAAATATATTTTTGACCTTTGTTCAATATTTTTAAGCCTTCAACATCTTCGCACGGATGGGTCTGCATATGTTCAGCCCAAATATTGTCATGGTTAAGAACACAATCAACAATATCCACCTCGCCTATAATGGCTGAATTAGGTCTGTCTGGAAATATGTCAGATGTCCAATGATTATTCATGACATCTAATTGCCTTTCATTAAGCAATTCATATAAAGCCCCTGAATCTTTGGCAGATGCGTGTATCAATATCCTGCCCCTATAATTAGTCTTCCAGGTCCTGTTTTCAATATTCTTTATTCCATGGACAATAAGTGAGGCCCAGGGTTGTTTAATGGTCAATGCTTTCATGATTATTCAGTTTTTAATTTTGGTTGGAGGTCATCCAAAGTCAAAAAACCATTGTCAATCCAACTCTCAATCTTACGAACGGTTCTAAGTTGTTTTCTTTCTCCTTGCTTACTTTCCCCTTTTCGAATATGGTTATATTCAATGATGGTCTTTGAAATCCCCTCTTGTTTATGAAATGGAATACTGGCCTTTTTAGGTTGTGGATTTTTGGGCTTGATTGTGGTTGGTGGTTCTTCCGTGATATTCATTCTCTCCGCTGACATTGCGGCCAACACTAAAGCCATTGAAGACATTCCTAACATTGCTTTTTTCATGATTATTCGATTTTAGTTTTTAATCCCTCACTGTACCTTCCAAGCTGATAAGCCTGTACCTTCCAACCCTTCTTTTTGGATTGCGCTATCATTTGTTTGTAATGTCCGTATGGCATTTCCTTTGTTAATACCACTTCCACTATTTCCGATTCCATCAATTCAAATTTCATGGCCTTAAACTTTCTCCTTCCCACTTGACGATATGGAACATTTCCCCCATACGGTCGAATACCTGGGGACCGTACCTATGCAGTACATCCCTTGGTGTAAGGTTGGAGCTGATAAATGTTATTGCTCCATTCCTATGGCGTTGGAAAAGAAGTTTACCAAGCAGCTCGTAGTTGTTGAAACAAAGCATTTCCATTCCAAGGTCGTCGATGTATAGCTTGCCCTTGTAATATTTCTCCAGATCAAAGTTTCCTTTGTAACCAGGTGAAACACTTTCCATTTTTTCATTGACCAACCAGGGCGCCGTGCATTCCGTGAACCAAAGTTTATGGGATCCATATTCCTCGTACAGAAATCTTCCCATGCTCCTGAAAATTTTAAAAACCGTACTCTTCCCTACACCAACATTCCCATGCAGGTACAATCCCTTTTGTGTTTCCCCATTGGCCAGGGACAGGAAGTACAGTTTTAGTTTTTCAACAACCTCTGAACTTCTGAAGCCAGGACAAACCAATTTTGAATGATCATCAAAGAGCTTATCGAAATCCAACTGGGCCTTGGCATATTCCCGATCGGTAAACTTGGTAGCGTTGCTTTTGATCTTTGCGATCGTAGCGGATAATTTCTCAGCCATATTTATTTTCGTTTACGGTGATTGAACTTGATTTTTTGAAATCCTTGGTTTCCTTTCCAAGATTTCTAGATTCCCATCCTCCCAAAGCCTTTTTCCAATCTGCCATTTTGTTTTTGCCGACGTACCAATTTTTTGATTCGTAGAAATTCCAAAATGATTCGGCATTTACGGAAATGTATTTTTTTTCTAAAATTTGATTTTTAACATCAGATAGGGAGGGTGGGGAAAATCTTTTTCCCCTCTCTTGTTTATTGGTTAATGGTTTATTGGTTAATGGTTTATTGGTTAATGGTTTATTTATACTATCAATGCTTTGTACAGTGCTTTCACTTTGCTTTGACACGTGCTTTATCAATGCTTTGTCAAGTGCTTTGTCAAGTGCTTTGTCAAATTTTGATAGGGCAATTATGTTACTGGAATACTGATTTTTACTCCTTTCTATCATTTTTATGAAACCCCATTTGACAAGATCTTTTAATGTACCTATGTAGGTATTGTACGATTTGATACCGACCGCCTCCATGGTCATAGAACTTGGCAATCCAAACTTTTCTTTCCACCCTAATCGGTTGCAATGTTCAATAGCGAAAAAGTAAACTGCAGAATGGTTGGGCTTGATCTTCTCAGGATTCTCAAAACAGAAATCAAACCAACATCTAGATAAATCGTACCCGTTCATATTTTAATTAGTAAATAGATTAACAACATTGTCCACAAAGGACATTTCCATCGTATCGGTGGCCCCGGTTATAGTATTGGCGGTATGGCGCTTCTCCTGTATCATTTTGTACAGATCCTCATCTATGGTCTTATTGCCCAAAAAGTAGGTACACATCACATTGTTCACCTGACCAATACGGTGCGCTCTGTCCTCACATTGCACGCAATCTGCATAAGTCCAGGGGTATTCCACAAAAGCCACCCTAGAAGAAGCTGTGAGGGTAATACCTACCCCTGCAGCCCTGATATTGCAAATGATCAATTTGCACTCCGGATCTGTTTGGAACCTATCGATATTGGCCTGTTTCACATTGGCATCATCACGACCGGTCACCGTAACTGCAAAAGGGTATTCTTTAAGCAGCTCGTCTACAATTTCATGCAGCACACAGAAAACAATCAGCTTCTCTCCAGACTCCGTTACTTCATTGACAAATTCAAATACCTCATTCATCTTTCCCTTGGCCGATATCCTTTTGAGTTCTCCCATCTTTACCATAATCTCACCTCGAAGCTTTCTGGTAATTTCGGCATCGTCACAACCCTTTTCCTTTAGGAAATTGACAAAGTCATTTTGAGCCTTATTGTACTCTCGCCTAGTAGTGATATCGCATAGAATGGTCTGCCTTTGTTTTTCCGGAAGATCCTTGGCCACATCAACCTTCTCCTTCCTAAAAAAGCATCTCATGTTCAACAGATAATTGAGTTCCTTAAGATTGGCAGCTCCTCGTCCACCTTCACAATACCTGCCCAAATATCCCTTACGACCGCCAAACTCTTTCAACCTTCCCATAATGGCCAATTGCGCATATAGATCAATAGGTTTGTTAACAACTGGTGTTCCCGTCAATAATATGACCCATTCCTTTCCCATGGCGATACGGAGTCCCAGTTTGGCCTGTATGGTTGCCGGAGACTTCATACGATGGCTTTCATCGATTATTATTGACTTAAATAGCCCAACCCTTGGATCAAGTTCGATATCCATGGAATTGCGCATCTTGCCCTTCGGTGGCATCCTCTTGACAAAAAACTTCTTCAGGCTTTCAAAGTTGGTTATGAAAATATCGTTCATTCCAAGCTCATGGAATCGGTGCCAGGTCTCCTTGGTCTTGGTATCCAATACCATTGCCTTTTTATCCGTCCACATATGCCACTCCCTTTGCCAGTTGATCTTAGTGGATGAAGGACATATTACCAGGGCTGGAAATACATCCTCACCTTTTAGTTCTGCAACTTTTAAAGTAGTACAGCTGGTACCGGTTTTGCCAAGACCTTGCTCAAAGCAGTTGATAAACCTCTTCAGTTGCAATCCCCTTGCTACACCTTGCTTTTGGTAGGGCCTTAATTCCCAGCCTTCAGGATGGTACACGGGAACTTCAAAATCCAGTTCCGGAAGCTCGGGGATATCACCTACCACTTGCGGCTTCTGCGGCTCGAAAACCTCCCATTGTGCCTTACACTTTATCTTGATATCCATCATGTCGTTCATATACCTGATCGGTACTATCCACAGCTTTCGGGTCCAGTCGAACCTAGAGCCGTAAAGCTTCTTGATCTGATTGGTATGGAAGGTCTGGAACCTACCGTATCCGATCTCTACATGAAATTCAGTTGGATGTACTATAATCCTCATCATAGTTTCTCGGTTATTCGGTAAAATTCATAATCATTTATGGTGTGAATATTCTTGATCCTATCGTATAGCCATTCATAGAAGGCCTGGATCCTTTCAATTTTGCTCATGATTTAAAATTTGATTTTTGAAAAAATTACATTTGATCCTCTTCGGAACCGTCCCCGTCCCCGAACATATCCATCTGTGCCTTTGGTGCAGATTTGCCCTGCATGTAGGCCAAGACTTCTCCCTTGAGGTGTTCAATGGCATCATTGAGTTCGGAAAGAAAAGGGTATTCGCTATCTGCCAGATCCACATCGTAAGTGGAAAAACTGATTTCCTCATGGTTGTCCAATTGCTTTGAACCTGATATCTCCACGCTTTCAAATCCTTTGTTCTCTTTGATATTGAAACCATAGACCCTGTACTTGAAAAAACTATCGTCAGGTGCTACCTCCCTATCCAAAAGATATAGTTCCGGTTCCTTGAGCGCTTTGGTCACCAGGGACTTGTTTTTGATTTCCTCACATATAAAGGCATAATGGGGTATCAAGGTTCTGAAGGCGTTCCTAAGATCATCGTGAATAGGTGCATCGCTATTCGTTTTGATGTTGTTCTTGACCCCTAGGTCAGTCTGTTCGAATTCGTAGTTCAGGAACAGGCTGCCCCTGATGGATGCTTTTTTAATGGTAATGTTCATAGTGTTAACGTGTTTTATTTAGTTGATATTAAATTGGTAGATCATCATGTTCACAACCTTTATTTTGGCTTTCCTTTAAGGCTAATAGCTTATTGGTAAATTCACGGACATCCCATGAACTAATAGGTTTTGATTGAATTTGCCCTACCATAATCATCATTGTTTCTTCTGAAACCGGATTGATTGCATAAATGGCCGATGGATTGAACAACCTCGTGAACTTCGGTTGGTCTTGGGTTTCCGGAACATCAACTCGTATAAATGATGCTCCTCCTACATTTTGCTCCGTTACCAACCCTGCTATGCGTTGATGGCCGAACAATTCTACCATAGCTGTCAATTGAAATTTTTCTTCCATTTTCTAAAGTGTTTTAATTGATTTACCTAAAATGTTGTTGTACCGTCTGCCTAGCTTTGAAACCTTTCCGTTGAAGACTATCCTGATAGATACATTCTTTTCTATCATCGAACTTGATACCAGTTCCGATGCCCTTCCCTGGAACTCGATGAATATTTTATCACTACGGCCCATGGCTAACGTGACTACTTTTTTTTCCCTTCCGTTGTTGTTCTCAGCTTCAACGGACTCTATAGTGCCCTTTACTTCTGTCATAAATATTGCTTTGATGAATTTTTAGTTAGTTCCCTTTCCATTTCGTTAATAGCTGCCATGTCACTAGGTTCGGGCAAATAGCATCCTTGCTTCGCCGAAAAATCCCGAAACCTATCGATGGCCAATGTCAATTCGCCACTATCCAGTGTTGAAGTACTCCTCCACCTTGACACTTTAATTATCCCTTCCTTTTCCCCGTTGTAGAACAAATCCGGGTTTACCTCTTGTTTGAATATGAATTGCTTCACCTCTTCCATTTCGTAGCCAAACTCAAGTCCAAACCAACTCAACAAAAGATGTAGGTATCTGTTTTGAGAAAGCGATCGGATTTTCTTCTTTTCCTTTATTTCAAAAATCTTTTCGCTTTCCAACAAATATCTAAGGCGTTCGGTCGCCCTTTTTTTGTCAAGGGATTTGGAAGCATCGTACATCATAAGACCACATCCATTTCATCCAAGGCAAAAATCTTGGTGTCGGTGATCAAATGCCTATGGGATTCCAAAAACTCAATGAACCTTTCACAATGCGATTGTAGTTCTTGGAAATCCCTAACATGATCATATACATACAGTTCAGTGTAAACCTTTTTGAAATCGGTTATGACGTATTCGAAATCTTCAATGAACACTTGATTTTGATGCAAGCAAAAAGGATAGACCTTATATTGCCAGTTATTACGGTACTTAAAGGCATTGTATTTTTTGGTGGTCTTGATGTCCACCATTTTAAAAGGTAGCAGCTGGTCCATATAGCCGTACAACAGAACATCTCCATACTTGGTTGGCATTATACCCTCAACGAATTGTTGCGTAAGGGCCCCATCAAGTTGTTTGGCTATCTCACTAGATAGTTTTAGTGGAAAGTCAAAGGAGTACCTATCATTTTTAACATTGATGATACCATGTTCCCGATCGGCCATAATCACATACTTGTCCGATGTCCGGCCCTCAATGATACAATCGATCATCTCATTAAAAGCTGTGCCTTTTTCTGCTGCTTCGCTTTCGAAAGGCACCCGATTGATCCTGTCGATAAGACTTTGAAATTGTTGTTTCTCAAAATCTTCTTCAGAAGTCTCGGGGTTTTCTGAAAAACCCCAAAACTGCTGGTATATCTCCGAACTACTTAAATAACCTTGAAAGGCATCCAGTAGTGTTGCGTAGAACTTATATTTCATGATTATCCCAATTTTTCAAATTGAATACCGTTGGCGTTCATGAAGTCAGCCAATGCAATAATCTTATCCTTGGTTGCGGTAACTCTTAGACTTCTGACCAAAAGCTCCTCTGAATCAGTCTTTGGCTCAGGCTCCTTAATTGGTGCTTCTACCGTTGTAAAAGGATTTGATTCAGACTCTTGGGCCTCTTCTTGTACCGGCCCGGGTTTTTCCTTTTCAGCTTCAGTCTTGGCCTTAATAGCATTCTCCTTTAGAGTATTTGCATACTGGATCGTGGAATTGATATTCAAGGTGTCCAGATAAAGGGATTTTAGTAGATCAACATTCTCTCCAATGGCCTCAAGGGTCACTAAATCATCCTGAATTTTAGCTATACTTGAATCGATAGCGGCCTGTACATCCTTTATCTTGGTGGTTTTGTTCAGCCACTTTTGATCAAAGAATTTGTCCAAATCTACCAAGTCAAATTTTTTAGAATCGAAATACCCCTGTATTTCACTTCTCTTTTCCTCCTTGTATTTCTCGACACTTTGCTGAACTACAGCATCGATCTTTGAAGAGCATTCCGATATCAATCTCACCGTGGCTCCTACTATTTCTTTGAACTCGCCAAATGGTTTCATAAACTCCTTTTCAATCTCGATACGCTTGGAGTTTAAAGCCTTGGAAGCACTGTTCAACATTGCCTTGTCCTTCTTTGCCGAATCGATATTATCCTCATTGTAATTGGATATGTCATAGTTGGGCAAAGCTTTCTCCACAAGCTCCTTTATCTGCCTGGCATTGGTGGTAAGACTCCCAAGAGTCTTTTTATTTACCACCAGTTTCAAGTCCTTTTCCTGAAGAATCAATTTAGTATCCATTACAACAAAGAATTTTGAGGTTGTGCTTTAACTTGGTTCTCGTACTTGCCCGATTGCTTGGAATAGACAAGTTTCAATTCCTTGGCTTTCTTTGCCAACATCTTTCCGGCTGCCAGTTTTGAATTGCCGATGTGGTCAAATTCATCGATCCTGGATACAAAGTCGTTGGCAGATACTTCATCCGTTATCAATAGGATCTGATTCTCCAGTTCATTGATCAGATCATTGTAATCCTGTCCTGCTGCCCTTCTTTGGGCCAATCTTGCATAGTATGGCTCAATCACATGCTTTTCCATATAATTGTTTGGAGCTGTTGGATTTCCTTTTTCGTCCAGAATGGTTGGAATCTTAATGGCACTCGGTAGGTTACAGGTGTTCTTCCCATCGTTACGACTGGTCGGATCAAAAGTTATTGTCCTTTCCTTGCCGTTGGCTTCCATGTAGCCAACCAAGTCCAATTCGGTAACAAGACTATCATAGTTTGAACCTCCGAACATGGGTACATATCTAGTATCATCACCCTCAGTAGTAGTCTGTCTGTGGGCCACAAAAACAATGTGCTTATCCATGATGGCAATCTTTTTTACCAGGGCGGAAAATGTCGCCTTGCGCTCGCCATAACCCTGTAAGGTCAACATACCATTGCCACGACCCATTTTTGGATTTTTGGAAATGATATAGTCTCCCATATAATCCAGTAGTTTTCCTCCAGTATCTATTACGAAAGTTTCGTAAGGAGAGAGGTCCTCATTTGTTAGAACATCTATGAAATCCTGATAACTTGAGATCTGAACCGTATCAACATTGTTAAGGTGCTGATAGTTCACCCTGTGTACACCATTGTCAAAATCGAACAATAGTGGTTTTGGCGATGAAATGGCAAAGGTTGTTTTCCCCATACCTGCCTGACCGTAGATCAGGGCTTTGATTTTGCCTTGAATCTCTAATTCATTGGCTTTCTTAATTAGGCTCATAACTTTAAAATTTGATTAATAATTATTCTCTATCTTTGTAATGCTCGGTCTTGACTGACCATTTAAAATTTGATTAAGAACCCACTTTACCGAGTGGGTTTTTTGTTTGTTAATGTTGCCATTAGATATTCCATGGACTCCTCCTTGGATATTATCGGCTTGCGCTTTGTCCTGTTCGGTACTGCCTTTACAATTCCCAACATCCGGTAGAACCTCTCCTCCTCTTCTGGGGAAAGTGCTTGCAAAACATTGTAGACCGTTTCCGCTTTCATTAGAAATCCAATGCTTCAGGTAATACAATAGCGGTCAACAAAACTTTTATGAACACCACTGCGGCAAAAAACAAAATGGGGAACCTTAGAATCTCTAATACCTGGATCAAAATGTTAATTGCTTTCATGGTGTTCGGTTTAAGTTTATGCCTTATCTCAATCTTGGTGGACAGTGATCTCCGCTATACGATTGTTTTGGGCCAACAGTGCGTTATGCATTATTTCCAATATCACAGGTGCCTCATCTTCGGAAATGTTCTGCGCATAGAAGTACCGTTGTCTAGCCGAAAGTGCAGTGCTAGCTGCACACCTGCCGTCCTTGGCTATGGTATCTAGGATCAAATCTTTTGTGTAAGCAAGGCACTCGGTGTCCCACAGGGTTTTGATGTTCGTGTTTATGCTCATTTTATATTTGTGTTGTAAGGCCGTATGCCTTGAATTGGTCAGTATCATAATTCACTCCGGTCATGGCATTGTACAGTGGGAATACCACTGCTTCAATTGCCAATTTCTTTTCCGTATTATTGCTAATGGAGTGCTCCAGTAAGAAGTACTGGCAGAACTCCAAAAGACCATTGATATCCGTGATCATTTCATAAGGTCTTCGTATGTAAAGATTAGCATAGGCAGGAAGCCCCATCCAATATTCATTTGGTCTATGGCCCATTAATACCAATCCCCTTTTATGGTCTGGTTGTATTTCGCTCAAAATTTTACAAATATCTTTCATGGTTCTAGTTGTCATCGGTGTCGGGGTGGTTTTCCTCTCTTTCTGCGACATAAGCCAGTTCAGCCAACTGATAAAAGTTTTCATATTCTTCCATATTAATAGTATTGTGAGTAAATGCCGTGGTTATCCTGAAACTCTACTATCGTAGATTGCTTTTCCTGTAGTTCCTCTACCATTTCCAATAATTTGTTCTGCATAGTTTGCACCTGTGCTTCTGTAGGCTCGAGTATTTCCCATCCACCACCTTGCAGGTTCATTCCAAAATCCTCTATACTCACCTGATAATTATCCTCTAAGTTGCCGTGGAAAGAGATTTGAAAAGGGCCCCGACTGGATTTGAACCCTACCGCTTCTATATCGTCGCCAGTTTCACATTTAAGGTCTTTCATCAATCCCCTGAATGTATTTTGTCCGATATTTTTTACAGTTGATGGTATTTTCTCTATTCTGGACATGGTTTTTGTATATTTGATTGTTTGATGATTCAAATATAAGACACTTTTGGACACTAAACAATACAAAAGTAAAATAAAGTGGAATTTTTAACATTTTTTTGGACACTATGGTTGGAGATAAACTAAACAGTATCTTAATTTCGCTTGGACTTACTCCAGAGGAATTCGCCCATGAAATAGGGGTTGGCAAAAGCTCGGTGTATAAGATTCTTAGAGGTGATACAAAGAAGTTCTCGAGAAACATAGCTGAAAGAATTGCTCACAATTATGATCAATACAGTGTCCAATTTATATTATCACTTAACAAAAACGACACTTCTATCCCCTCAGAATCGTATTTCAAAAAATTGGATACTAGTGATTCTGACAAAGACCAAAATCCTGTTATTGTTACAAAAAGTGGTTCAAGGTACCGGGAACTACCCAATGGCAAGTGGTTGTTATCCGTACCCCTAATCCCTTATAAAGCTCAGGCCTCCTACATAAACCATTTCAATGATGCGGAATGGATTAGTGAACAAATGGAAGTAACATTTGTTGTCGATATAAAAGGTCAAGGTGT
Organism: uncultured Arenibacter sp.; assembly: GCA_963972175.1. Taxonomy (GTDB): domain Bacteria; phylum Bacteroidota; class Bacteroidia; order Flavobacteriales; family Flavobacteriaceae; genus Arenibacter. Next base: position 9,479 of record CAXAVP010000011.1, on the reverse strand, counting down.
ATACCGTGCATTTGAAATAGTAAATGACAGTATGGATGATGATAGCAAAAGGAGTATACCTTCAGGATCAATAGTCCTTGGAAGGGAACTGGGAAAACAGCACTGGAAGGATCAACTTAGGATAAACCACTATAACAATTGGATAATTGTGCATCAAGACACTATTTTATGTAAAGAGATTATTAAGCATGATTCCGCTAAGGGTATTATAACATGTCATTCTTTAAATGATTCTCCCGAATATTCAGATTTTGAAATCAACCTTAACGAGGTTAAACAATTGTTCAACATTATTAAAAAACAAATGGAATGAAACAAAAAAATGACTGGCATTAATACCCTAAGTCCTCCTAATGGTTATTACAAATTAATACTAGCCTAAATGATTCGACATAAACATTTTTAAAATAGCAATATATGAGAAAAATGATTTTTATTATGATTATATCTGTGTCTTTTGGATTCTCAACTTATGACATGGATTTGGAAAACACATATCTTAAAAAGGGGTATACAGTAGCCTTATCAAAAAAGTATTTTGACGAAATGATTGATGCAACTTCAACTGGAGATAGAGGATATTTTGCCCAGTTGATTAAGGATTATAAAATAGTAACTCTGCCAAAAGATACAAGGGTTTCAATATTAGAATCTTCAATATTAAAAGGAACCGTAGTTGCAAGGATATATGGAAAAGAAACTAAAGTTTGGACCGTACGCGAAGCATTGATTTATAAGTAATTGATTGTTACAAAAAAATACAATGAAAAAAATTACACTACTGTTTTTAATCATGATTATATTCTCATGTTCATCCAATGATGATTCAGATAATCAAATCGAAGAGTATAATGGAAATCAATCGGACCTAACTGGAACTTGGAATTTAGAATCGGCAAAATACAAGGGAAACGATTTGACATTGGATGTATGCGATATTAAAGAAAATATAATAATAGACAAGGACGGTAATGCTGTCTGGGAATTCTCTATTTCAGGCATTGATGATCCGTTATTTATAGATGACCCGGCTAAATGTAATTTTACGAACGACGGATTCAAGATAACAGATATGGAAGGCGTATATTTTAAAGTTGATCTTAACAGGTTCGTTACCTATAAACTTACTTATGACGGTAAATTTTTGACCAGGAATAAAATTCAAATTACAAAAAACTATAAAGGAAATTATACGGTCTATATGTTTATTAAAGAATGAAAATATAACCGAACACTCTGCCGAACACTTTTTTACTAAAAAATACCCAATTACTACTACATAAGGTCAATAAATGAGCAGTAAAAAAAGCGATAATCAAACTGATTACCGGAGTTTTTCCATTTTTACAGCCCGTCAACTACCATTACAACCTTTTAATTTTAGTGTAATAAATCTATAGACGGTTGTTTCGCTTGTTGACACTTCTTTTTAAATTAAGGGATATCAATTGTTTACACGCTAAACAGAAATTTCCATTTTGCAATGGGGATTTAATGGGCCAATTACCCCAAACACTCCTACCTTTGCAATTATATATACAATTGCCATGGCAAAAGACCTTTTACTTATTACCCCACCTTTCACTCAATTAAACACACCTTACCCGGCAACGGCTTATTTAAAGGGTTTTTTGAACACAAAGAACATTAGCAACTTTCAATTGGATCTTGGAATAGAGGTCATCTTAAGGCTCTTCTCCAAAGACGGCCTACAAAATATCTTTGACCATGCGCATAGCAACAAAACTATTTCCACTGACAATAGTTTACGGATTTATGCTCTAAAGGACCATTATATACGCACCATTGACGCCGTCATTCTTTTTTTACAGGGACATAACCCAACTCTAGCCCGACAAATATGTACTTTTAATTTTCTCCCTCAGGCTTCCAGATTTGATCAATTGGAAGATTTGGAATGGGCCTTTGGTTCCATGGGCAATCAAGATATGGCCAAACATTTGGCCACCCTTTACTTGGAAGACTTATCCGACTTCATAGTGGAATGCATTGATGAAAATTTTGGTTTTAGTCGGTATGCAGAGCGGCTGGGCAGGAGTGCCAATTCCTTTAACGAATTGCACACCCACCTCCAAGGCAAAACCACCTATATAGACCAGTTGACCCTGGAACTATTGGATCATAGCATAAAAAAGGCACAGCCCAAGCTGGTTTGTTTTTCAGTTCCCTTTCCAGGAAATCTATACAGTGCCTTTAGAAGCGCCCAACACCTAAAAGACAAATACCCTGACATAAAAATAGCCATGGGTGGAGGCTTTCCCAACACCGAATTACGGTCTGTTTCCGACACCCGTGTTTTTGACTATTTTGACTACATCACCTTGGATGATGGGGAGCTTCCAATGGAATTGTTGGCACACCATTGTACAAATCCCATTGCGGACGATAACAACGTGCAACTAAAAAGAACGTTTTTACTCAAGGATGGGGCCGCATTTTACAACAACCTTTGTTCCCGTCAGGATTATAAACAAAGTGAGCTAGGTACCCCTAGCTATACAGATCTACCACTAAACCACTATATATCGGTTATAGAGATTGCCAACCCTATGCACAGCTTATGGAGTGATGGCAGATGGAACAAACTTACTATGGCCCACGGCTGCTATTGGGGCAAGTGCACCTTTTGTGACATCTCCTTAGACTATATTAAGGTCTATGAGCCTATAGCTGCCAAACTATTGGTAGACCGCATGGAGGAGCTTATGGAAGAGACCGGTGAAAGTGGGTTTCATTTTGTGGATGAGGCTGCCCCGCCCGCGTTAATGCGAGCCCTGGCCTTAGAAATCATCAACCGTGGAATTACCGTTAGCTGGTGGACCAATATTAGATTTGAAAAGAGCTTTGGAATTGACCTTTGTAAGTTGCTAAAAGCATCAGGCTGTATTGCCGTTTCCGGCGGACTGGAGGTAGCCTCGGACCGTTTACTGCAACTAATCAAGAAAGGGGTAAGCGTGGAACAGGTGGCAAGGGTCACCCGAAATTTTACAGAAGCAGGCATATTGGTACACTGCTACCTAATGTACGGCTATCCCACCCAAACAGTTCAAGAGACCATAGATAGCCTGGAAATGGTACGCCAAATGTTCCAAGCGGGAATCCTTCAATCTGGCTTTTGGCATCAGTTTGCCCTTACGGCCCATAGCCCGGTAGGACGCAATCCGGATGATTACCACATTATACCAGACTATCAACCCATAACATTTGCCAATAACGACATCCAATTTAAGGATACCACAGGTATAGACCACGAGCAGTTCCAATTTGGGCTAAAAAAATCTATTTATAATTATATGCACGGTATCTGCTTGGATTTCCCCTTACAGGAATGGTTCGATTTTAAGGTTCCCAATACTACCATATCGCCAAATTTTATTGAAAACGCGCTCAACGAGCCCCCTCTCCTAACTACTAAACCCAATGCCAAAATACTATGGCTAGGAGGGCAACCAATGGTGACTACCATAAAAAAATCGAAAAAGGGACAAGGTTGGGAAATGCTTAAGTTGAGGTTTCACGACATAGCGGACAGCACTACGGCAACCCTTGATAAGCAGGAAGGGGAATGGCTAGTAGCCATTTTGAACAAGCTATCCATACATCCCAGAACTACGCTTACCTATGCTCAGCTTAAAACCGATTTTGAATCCCATTTTCAAAATTTTGAATTATTCTGGTATTCCAAGCCCGTGCAGATAATACGGGCGCAAGGTCTGTTGACCCTATAACACAGAAAAGAACATTGATTTTCCAATGTTCTTTTCCTAAATTAAGTAGTGGTTGTTCCAATTATTTGTTTAAGCCATGGCCGTCTCACCGCGTATTCCCGATTCTAAAAGCCCCTTATTTTTGGCCAACCAGCTACTAAAGTTCATCAAATCCGGATATAATTCCTTGGTAAATTCTACATCCCGAGCCATGCAGTAATAGTCCTCAAATTCCTTCTTGAACTGAAACATATTCCCTAAGTCTTCTGCTCCGGGGAAATCCAATTCTCTATAAGCATCAGCAGAAATATCCTTAAACCCTATTTCCATATCCAGTAATTTGCTAAAGGCATTGGCCATTTGCTCCCCTGTCAGCTGCTCCCCTGCTATCCCTACTGTTTTGTTCTGATACTTGGTTTTCGCCTTAAAAATTTTCAAGGCACATTCACCAATATCCCCCACCGCAATTCCAGGAAGTTTTTTATTGCCCATGGGCATCGTAATAGCCCATTTTCCATTAGCTCCCCTTGCGGGTCCGGATCCAAAATAAATAAAATTCTCCCAATAGAATGATGTAAGCAGTAAGGTATAGGGAACTCCGCTTTCTTTAAAATAGACATTGGAGGCTCCTTTGGCATCAAAGTGGGGTACCTTATAATGTTCCATCAAGGTAGGCATTCGTTGGTCGTCTAAGGGCACCCATTTACGGGTATCCTCCAAGGTTGACCAAATAACATGTCTCAGTCCCGACTCTTTAGCCGCTTCTGCCATATTTTTAGCGTGTTCCATCTCTTTTGCTGGAGAAAAGTGCTCCCAAAAAAATGTAACGCAATAGGCCCCATATGCCCCTTTAAAGGCTTTAACAATGCTGGCCTTATCATCCAAGTCCGCATAGACCACCTTTGCCCCAAGTCGCTCCAACTCCTTTGCTTTCTTGGAATCCGGATCCCTGGTAATGGCCCTAACCCCAAAATCACCCTTACCGCTTTTTAAAATTGCACGGACCAGTCCGCCTCCCTGGGCACCCGTGGCCCCTACAACAGCAATATCTCTCTTTTCCATGATATCTGATTAATTTGATTATCCAATTCATCCAATCTATTAAAAACCATAGTTCATACCATAATCAACAGAAATGGAAAGAGGTTTCCAACTATATCACCATGTGCAATTGCCATAGTCCAATAGGGCCCTTCCCCAGTCTTTTTATGTCCGATAATGTTTTAATAGCTCATATAGCCAGCGGTTTTATATCCGCTATAGGATACCTGGTTATTACCATAGCCAAGGTATTGGGGAGAGTATTGTGTTCCGAAATGCTCCAGTCATATACGGATATGACGCCAAAACAAAACGGGTACTAAATTTAATTAAATATGTCAAGTCCAAAAAGGATCCAGCGTTAAGGTTAAGCCAATTTTAATAATTATGTTAATGGCCTAAACAAACCTAGTTGGGATTCAATGCCATTTACTTACAGGCTTGGCCCTTGACTTGAGCAATTTATACCGTTGACAGGGAATTTAGCGTACCTTTGCAATGAAGACTGACAAAATCAGTACCTATATGAGTTTCAATGAACTAAAGCTAAGCACACAGCTATTAAAAGCTATTGCCGAAAGAAATTACGAATCACCTACCCCAATCCAGGAAATGGCCATTCCCTTAGTACTTAAGAATAAGGATGTAATTGCCTCTGCAGAAACCGGAACCGGTAAAACTGCGGCCTTTTCCCTGCCTATACTTCAACTGTTGTTGAATAAACAAGGGGCTTCGGCAAAGAACAAAAGAATAAGGGCCCTTGTTGTTAGTCCCACAAGGGAACTGGCCCTTCAAATACATGAAAGCTTTACGGCTTACGGACAATTTACCCCCTTAAAATCAGGTGTGGTATACGGAGGAACGACAATAGAACCCCAAATAACGATGCTCAAAAAAGGAATAGACATCCTGGTGGCTACACCAGGCAGGCTTTTAGACCTTCATAAGCAGGATATGGTTCACTTGGACCATGTGGAAACATTGGTATTGGATGAGGCCGATTTAATGTTGGATATGGGTTTTATTGACGATGTAAAAAAAATAGAACGTTTGTGTCCATCGGAAAAGCAAACCCTACTCTTTTCTGCCACTATGCCCTTCAAGGTGGTACAGTTGGCAGACACTATCCTGAAAGAGCCGGAAAAAGTGGCCGTATCACCCACCTCCTCTGCGGCGGCAACCGTGATGCAATTCCTGTACTACACCCCCAAACCCAACAAGATTGAATTATGTCTATACCTACTTAGAAATACCATAAAAGGCAATATTCTAATCTTCAGGCGTACCAAATACGGGGTAGACAAATTGGAGAAAACGTTGCTTAATAATAATTTTAAGGTCGAAACCTTACATGGCGATAAATCCCAGGCAGAGCGACAGGAAGCCTTGAGGAAATTTAAGAAGAAGGAAACCAATATTCTTGTAGCCACGGATGTGGCTGCACGGGGGCTGGATATAGATGAATTGGATGCGGTTATAAACTTTGACCTACCCAACGTCCCAGAAACCTATGTACACCGTATTGGAAGGACGGGAAGGGCCGGCAACACGGGAACAGCCTATGCGCTGTGCTCTGCAGACGAAAAAGGATATTTGGCCAGTATCCAAAAATTGATGCAAAAACAATTGGAGGTCATAGAAGACCACCCCTACCCTTTAGACCCAAATGCCAAGCCCGCGGTACACAGAAGAAAAGGCAGTAAATACAAAAAAGGCAGGAAATCTGCGGCTTCCAAAAAGAAAAAGAAACGCTGGTATTGAATTAAAAAGTGCGCTGGTAAAATATTGAGCAACCCATCATCAGCTGGCACTACATTATTTGAAACCACATCAATTCATTACCTTTGTAAATCAATACTAGTAGATAAAAATGGATAAAAAGATTATTGCCCCTTCCCTTCTGGCAGCCGACTTTGCCAACTTACAGCGCGACATAGAAATGGTGAATCAGAGCGAGGCAGACTGGCACCATATTGATATTATGGATGGTGTTTTTGTTCCCAATATCTCCTTCGGAATGCCCGTACTTAAGGCGATTTCTGCACACGCCACCAAAACTTTGGATGTACATCTAATGATCGTTGATCCAGATCGCTATATAAAATCCTTTGCCAATCTGGGAGCTGACAGGCTTACCGTTCACTATGAGGCCTGTCCCCATCTGCACCGTACCCTGCAAGCCATAAAAGCCGAAGGAATGTTGGCCGGAGTAGCATTAAACCCGCACACCAATGTGAGCCTACTTGAAGACACCATCAACGACATAGATCTGGTATGCGTAATGAGTGTAAATCCAGGCTTTGGAGGGCAATCGTTTATAGAAAACACCTATGACAAGGTTAAAGCCCTAAAAGCCCTTATAGAAAGGAAAGGAGCCAAGACCCTTATTGAAATAGACGGTGGCGTTAGCTCGGAAAATGCAAAGCAATTAGTAGAGGCTGGAGCCAACGTTCTGGTAGCCGGAAGTTTTATATTTAAAAGTAACCAGCCCAAACAGACTATAGAAGAACTTAAAAAAATAATAGCGTAATGAAGATTTGGGATATCGTAATAGTAGGAGGAGGACCCATTGGTATAGCCTGTGGCCTGGAAGCCAAAAAACTGGGACTGTCCTATATTATCCTAGAAAAAGGATGTATTGTTAATTCCCTCTATAACTACCCTCAGAACATGCAGTTCTTTTCATCGTCCGAAAAACTGGAAATAGATGGTATTCCCTTTATCAGTAATGAGGCCAAACCAAAAAGAAACGAAGCCTTGGAGTATTATAGACGTATTGTTACTTCCAATGACCTCAACATCTCCCTATTTGAAAAAGTAAACTCTGTTACCAAAACAGATGGGAATTTCCATATCGCATCGGATAAGGATAAGTACCTCGCCAAGAACGTAATTGTCGCTACAGGCTTTTATGACCTGCCCAATAAGATGAACGTCCCTGGGGAGGATTTAAAAAAGGTGTCCCACTATTACAAGGATCCCCACTTTTATTCCAGTCAAAAATTGGCCGTCATCGGGGCTAGTAATTCTGCCATAGATGCCGCTTTGGAGTGCTACCGTAAAGGTGCCGAAGTATCCCTGATAATTAGAGGCCCGGAGGTAGGACAACGGGTAAAATACTGGGTAAGACCCGATATAATCAATAGGATTGAGGAAGGCAGTATTAAAGCCTACTACAATAGTACTGTTGAGGAGATTACAGAGAATCGTATAACAATAAAATCGCCCCAAGGAACAACTAGTCTTGAAAACGATTATGTACTGGCCCTAACGGGATATATGCCTAATTTTGGATTTTTGGAAAAAATGGGCATCCAATTGTCCCAAGACGAAAAAAAACTTCCACAATATAATCCTGAAACCATGGAAACCAATATTGAGAATTTATATTTGGCAGGGGTAATATGTGGTGGAATGGAAACCCATAAATGGTTTATTGAAAATTCGCGTATCCATGCCTCTATGATTATGGATAATATTAAAAAGAAGTTGGCCTCCCAGCTCAGCTTTTCCAATAGTTAAAATGAAAAAAAATTAGTGATCCCTACCTAATTTGGTAAAAAAAAGAATCAAATAGTGGGGAATACCTCTGTTGGATCAGGGCGGTAAAAATTAAAAATAGGTATTGGCATCCGGGTTTCGTTAATATGATAATGTTTTGGCCAACTGCCTTCTAGGGTTTATACCTATTTAACAAATATTAACTAACTTCTTCATTTACATTATTCTTAACCATCCAATATATTCGTAATTTTAATATTGGAAGGCCAACCTCAAATTAACAGTTCAAGAGATTCTTATGGAAACTGAAAAACTGGAAAGGGAGTTGGAAAAAATTCACGCAACACTTATAAAGAAGGAGTCAGTTGCCATTAGAATTGGTGCATCCGTACATCCACTATATACAAGCAGTGCCAAAAACCTATATCGTTATCTACTTTTACGGAGCAAGGACATAAGAAAAATCCAGAACGCCCTATCCGAGTTGGGTATATCTTCTCTTGGAACTGGGGCTGGGTATGTTTACTCAAATGTATTGGCCGCCCTAAAGCTTGTAAAGCTAATAAATGGCAAGAGATGGAAAGCCAACAAGCAGATAGAATCTGTAGGTTTTAGTGATAGCAAGGCACTTTTAGTACGGCATGCCAATTTACTTTTCAATACAGAAAGCCTTGTCCGCGATACGGAAATTATGGTTACCATGCAGGACGAACTGACCAGTAGTAAGAAACAGATCAGGAAATTAGTATTGGCCGGTATGGGTATTGCCAGAATAAACCTTAGTCACGGAGACCCAAAAATATGGAAAAAGATACTTTACAAAATCCATGCGGCCACCCCAGAAGGATACCGGCCCACCCAGGTTTATATGGATCTTCCAGGGCCAAAAATTAGGATAGACACCATTTATCACAAAACGGGCAAAGGTACAGATTTAAAGACCCCTCCCTATGTAAAGATTGACAAGGGCACCCATATGCTGCTGATTAAACACCCCCTTGCAACAATGTCCACAGAAGATAAAAACCCACAGTTTAGTGTTGCCCAAATTTTAATTAAGGTCTCACTACCACAAATTATTGAGGGCTTACAACAAGGCCATTCTGTATTCTTTGATGATGGTACTATTGAGGCCGAAGTGGTTTCATCCTCCAAAGATGCCGCATTGCTGGTAGTTAAAAAATCTCGCAAAAAGAAGTTACGACCCGG
>CAXAVP010000010.1:0-34920 GCA_963972175.1 uncultured Arenibacter sp. | reverse complement strand
CCAGGCCGCTTTCACTTGGGTGAAATGCTCTATGGACACCTGCCTGCCGGCGAGGCAGGGCTTCCCCCGCCCACTGTGGAAAACACTTGATTTAAGACGAAATTGAAAATAGGCCGTTTCTTCGTCCTATCGGCCTATTTAGTGTGGATAGATAATTGGCCATTATTGAATACCATTGAACATAGTCCCTAAATACTGTCGTTGGGGAAATCTTATTCCGTAGTGGAGATGTCATGGACGTAAAGAATTATTGAAGCCTTGGAAATAATTTAGGACATGGCATCGGTCCATAAAATCCCGAGATTTTTTGGACCACATAGTGAAGAAGGGTCTTTTTTTTTGTTTCGTTTTATTCATTGCTTGTCTATTTTATAATAAGGTATTCATGAACCTCCTACGTCGGTTTCATTGGAAAGCAAAGAAAATGAAAAAAGAATATAATCATCGATCTCCAACGACCTTTTCATTGGACTGGCAAAGAAATATATACAAACATAACATTCCAGAGCTGTTACAATTACAGAATTCTTCCTGTTTAGGTCGACTCAGTTATTTGCATAAATTTTCAAATACCCAGAAAATGGACTTGAGCCGTATATAGGGCCGAGGAATTTTTAGGCCATGTCCTTATACTTTAAATCCATTCCCTAACCGGAAATTAAATAGCTTAAAGTATTAGTACGAAAATGAAGCGTAAGCGTCTTTTGGAAAAAAGGATATAAATTAAGCAGGCTCTTTGTATTCCATTGATTTAAAATACTGCCTCAATTGTTGAATATATTTGTAGCGCAAGATCTTGCTGTTGCCTTCCACCATTAAAGTGCGAACCCCAATATAGGAGGATATTAAAAAAGAGGCCACGGCCTCACTATCTATGTGTCGGCTTACATAACCGTCCGTTTTACCCTTTTGCAGAGCGGTCACCAAATTAACCTCCCAGACCTTTAAAATATCCTGTAGATAATTCATAATATCAGGATTCTTACCGTTGAACTCAGTGATAAAATTGCTGAGTACAAATCCATAATCCAAAAAATTGTGCTCAGCCGTTTCCAAAGCATTATCAAAACACAGCACAATCTTATTTAAGGGGTCCTCTTCGCCTTCTATGGGCTCTATAAGACCGCTGTAAATTTTTCTAAAAAGTAAATTTTGAACAATACTTATAAAGAATTCTTCCTTGGACTGAAAGTGATAATAAAAGGCCCCTTTGGAAAGGGAAAGCTCTTTTAAGATATCATCTACGCTAGTGTTATAGTACCCTTTTTGGTAAAACAGCTCCAATCCGGTAGTTTGTAAACGCTGCATGGTGGCCATGCGCTTTAATTGCTTTTCCATTTGGTTTGGTTTTTATCTAGCAGACCATTAAGTCTGTTATACTAACTCCGTTTGCCTTCATTTATTTTAAAAAGCACGCTAAAAAACAGCTTTTAACCGGCCAAATCACCAAACAAACAACTGTGTAAGGCGTTTAAAACACCAAATAAACCAACTGGTTGGCCATATTGGTCTTAAAACGGTGCTAAGGGACTAAGTACCCTAGGTAACAGAACCCTGACAACTACTACCTGCCCCAGCTGTACAACCGTAGCAATGTTGTGAGATAAGGATATTCCGGTTGTTCAGGATATCCTCATTGTATTCCTTTATATGGGTAATTTTACTTGCCACCTTAAGGCCTAACATCTGATTAAAATCACAGTCGTACAACCATCCATCCCAACTTACGGAAATGGTATTGGTACACATTACATTGGCCACGGCAGTGGCGTTATAGGCCTCTACCAATGAATACATATAGTCCTCATAATTTTCGGAGGCAATCAAATAATCCAAAAATCGGGCTATGGGCAGGTTTGTTATGGCAAATAGATTATGGAACTCAATATCAAAATCCTCCAACAATGCCTTTTTAAAATCGCGCTCAAGGGCAGCCTGATCCCCCGGTAAAAAAGCTCCGGACGGATTGTAGACAAGATCCAGGCGCAGCGAACTATCTGGCATGCCGTAGCCTACGGCATTTAGCTCCTGCAGGGCCTTTATCGATTTGTCAAAAACCCCTTCCCCACGTTGTTTATCGGTTTTTCCACGGGTGTAATGCGGCATGGATGAAATAACATGGATATTGTGTTTTTTAAAAAACTGCGGAAGGTCGTAATATTTCTTATTGGCCCTTATAATGGTAAGATTGGAACGTACAATAAAATCCTTTATCCCTGCTTTGGCCGCCTCCTCTACAAACCATCTAAAATTGGGATTCATTTCCGGGGCTCCTCCTGTAAGGTCCAAGGTGTGGGCCCCAGTATTCCGGATAACCGCCAAACACTGTTCCATGGTTTCCCTAGTCATTATTTCCTTTCGGTCCGGTCCCGCATCCACATGGCAATGTTCACAAACCTGATTGCACATATAACCTACATTGATCTGCAGAATTTCCAATTTTTTGGGACGTAGGGGGAACTGCCCTATCTCAGAAATCTTTTCCTTAAAAGTGGGCAGTTCCCCACTTTCAAAAATTCCACCGTTCAAGATTTCCAACTGTTTATTTTCCATAGCAAGTACATCATGCCTTGCTTTTAAAGATTTTGTTGCCATTGTCATTTTGATCAATAATTAATATCTGGCCTTGGGATGTTTTTTTTGTAAGGGTTTATACCTACCCAAACATTTAATTCCCTCCCCTTACCTAGACCTTAAGGTCATCAGCATTAAGCTGCCTTACATGGACAATTTGTTGTACTTGTTCATCATCTGAACCCCATGTACCAAGGTAGCCCCGCTTTCAATAGCTGCACCTGCATGTACGGCTTCCATCATTTCTTCCTTGGTAATGCCCCTTTGCAAACCGTCTTTGGTATAGGCATCAATACAATAGGGACATTTAACCACGTGGGCCACAGCCAGGGCAATCAAGGATTTCTCCCGAGCGCTCAACGCCCCTTCCTCAAAGACTTTTCCATAGTAGTCGAAAAACTTTGTTCCCAACTCCTCGCTCCATTCAGTTATTTTGCCAAATTTTCGTAAATCTGCCGGGTCGTAATAAGAATCTGCCATAGTAGTATTATTTGTGATAGTTAGTTGTGGAAACCTTGGTCAATACGGTTTCCGTTACAAAAAATGAATATTTTAACCTCCCTAGATCCTTCAAAAGGTTTATAAACACCTTTTAGAGCCCGGTACTTGTGTTGGGCTGTTAATGGGAACCTAAGGGAAAATCAATAAAAATTGATGAAAAAAGGATTTACTTGTTTAGGACAAACAAGTAGTGTTAAAGGGAGAACCCTTATTAAAATGATAAATTCCAAAATAGTGATTAATAAATACAGGGGTCAAGGATGAATTAGCCTGTACAGTAGGTAAAAATGATAAAAGTAGTTTCAATAGTTGATAGGACCAGGTTCTACAACCGGCCATTATGGTATTTAAATCCCCTAAATTATCCAGATCCAAGAGAACCCGTTGTTTTACTACCCGTATATTTAATCCTTGAAAGAGCCGTGATATATTTCTTAGTAGTCTGCTAGTTTGCCATGGTAAGGCCAAAAATTCATCTGAATTAAAATGGCTTTTATGCAGCCCTAAAAGGTAAAATCCGCCATCCTTGGACGGACCTAGGATACAATTATTCGGTCCCAATTCCCTGTCGGCCTTGAGAATATCCGCCGGCCGTAGTTGTGGCGTATCATTGCCAATGGTTATAACCCGATCAAATCCTTTATTAAAAATATATTGTATGGCATTGACAAAACGCTCCCCAAAACTGTTACCCTCCTGCTCTGCTTCGGTAAAATGAAAATAGGGAATTTCTGTCTGCCTAATCACGGACAAGGTATGCTTGGTTAACCCACTAAACAAAACATTACCATTGGGAATGCATTTATTGTTCAAATCTTCCTCGGGAGAATTGGCGAACAACAATATCGCAGTACCATTATGTTTTGAAGGTGTAAGCATTACTAAAATATTTCACTAAAAATGGATAAAATTCCAGTTCTAGATTGGTCGTGAACTATGGAACAACATTACAAAATTGAGTGTTTCAATATCACCAATTTTAATGAAAATAACGAATAGTTGAGCTTATTATGTTAAGATCCTTAAGGATATTTGGAAATTTAGAGTGATATATATTCCTTTTTTAAGGCTGTATGGGATGTAAATTCCTATAGTTATGTTAAACCATCGTAAAAAATGAACATTCATTCTTTTTTTGTGGATCTTTGCAACATTATATTTTAACTGAATTTCAACCCTAAATTAAAAAAATGAACAATTTTAAATATCAAAACCCCACAAAGATCTTATTCGGTAAGGGACAGTTGGAAAACTTAGCAGAGGAAATACCGTCCAATGCAAAAGTACTATTGCTTTATGGAGGGGGAAGCATAAAGAAGAATGGCATCTATGATCAGGTAATAGAAGCGCTTCAACCATTTGAGGTTATCGAATTTGGTGGTATTCCTGCCAACCCGGAATACTCCATACTAATGCAGGCCCTAGAGGTTATTAAATCCGAAAAAATAAGCTTTATGTTGGCGGTAGGCGGAGGTTCTGTAATAGATGGAACCAAATTTTTATCCGCCGCAGCATATTACAAAGGCGCAACTCCTTGGGATTTACTAACGCAAAAAATAGCCAGCAAAAGTGCCTTACCTTTTGGAACAGTACTCACATTGCCCGCCACGGGATCCGAAATGAACTCGGGCGCTGTTATTACCAGAGCGGAGACACAAGAAAAATTGGCCATGGGCGCACCCGCATTATTTCCGAAATTTTCAATTTTGGATCCTCAGGTAATCCGGTCCATTCCGCCAAGGCAATTGGCCAATGGTATCACCGATGTCTTTAACCATGTCTTGGAACAATATATTACCTACCCTGTTGGCGCTTCCCTTCAGGATCGTATGGCGGAAAGTGTTTTACAGACCTTGATAGAAATTGCCCCTGCAGTGATGCAGGATCCATCGGATTATTCCGCGGCATCCAATTTTATGTGGAGCTGTACCATGGCACTTAACGGACTATTACCATTAGGGGTTCCAACGGACTGGGCAGTGCATGCCATTGGTCATGAATTGACCGCCTTGCACGGAATAGACCATGCCAGAACCTTAGCCATAATAGCCCCAAGCCATTACCGTCATAATTTTGAAAGCAAAAAAGACAAATTGGCCCAATATGCAGAACGTGTATGGAACATCACGGAAGGCACTACAGCGGAAAAGGCCCAATTAAGTATTGTAAAAACCGAAGAATTCTTCCAGAGCTTGGGTATAGAAACAAAACTGTCCCACTATACGGACAACTATGAGGGAACCGCCAAAACCATCATGAAACGTTTTACCGAACGCGGCTGGACGGGATTGGGAGAAAATAAAGATCTAACCCCCACCGATGTTGAGAAAATCGTGGAAATGGCCTATTAAATAGACAGGTATTGGACTAACGTCTCCAACAGCCGATAAAAAAAGCCCTTGGGACAGCTGTCCCAAGGGCTTTTTTTATTATGCCACAACAGGGAATAATAAAACTATTTTTTATACTTATCGTTTAGTATCTTAACGATAGCATCTGTTACATCATAGGCGTCCTTACCATAAAGAACACTGCCGCCATCACCGCCGGTTAAAATAAAGGAATAGCCATTAGCTTCACCGTAGGCCTTGATCTCTTCTTTTACCTTGTTCACCAAACTATCCATTTCTGTCTGTCCTTCCATTTGCATTTGCTGCTCTTCCTGCTGCAACTGCTGACCAATAATCTGGCTACGTTGTTGTAACTGTCCGTATTCTTCCTGCGCTTTGGACTGGGACATTTTTTGAGCCTTGGCTTGGAAAGCCTGGGCTTCCAATTGAAAAGCTTGGGAGATACTATCCCTCTTTTTACCAAAAGCGTCCGATTTTGATTTGAACTTAGCTTCCACGTCCACCTTTTCTTGGTAGGCGTCCATCAACTTAACATTGTCTACAAAAGCTATTTTTTCTTGTTGGCAAGATATGGCCAACATACATACCATTGCCAATACTAATTTTTTCATTTTCTATTTGATTTAGATTTGGGCAAAAATAGAAAAGCTTTTTCACAATTAAAGGAAAATCATCTTTAAACCCACAAGAGCACAAAACCCAAATATCCTTTTAATCCCTCAAAATACCGCATGAAATTACACTATAACTAAAAACTATCAATCCTTAGGTTGCTATCAATAACAATTATAATAATTGAATACATTAAAAGCCTCTATACGTACGTTTAAATAAACCACATGGTACAGATTATCTGACAACCCAAAACACTCTTAAAACGGCTTAAACGGCGTTTTAAGCCCTTTTAAGTATATAAATAAGAGAAGAATACTCCTTAGACCATAGAGCGCGAATATTAGAACAGAGCCCAACCCAGAATGCCCTTAAAAAGTTCTGTTTGCCTGTCCTGTACTTTTCGGATAACAAGGACACATAAAAAGCATCAAAGATCATTGGTTTTGTTTTAACCACTTTCATGCCGTGCTCCCCAAAAACAATTGGAATAGATTTTCTTGAAAAGTGCCATAGATGTCTAGGCACATCTAAAGCAGCCCAGAAGTTTTTATAATAGCCCGCGTCATAAGATTTATAATTGGGTACTGCCACTATAAGGGTTCCATTATCCTTTAACAAGGAAACCATTTCAGCTATCTGTTTATCCAAATCGGGAAGGTGTTCCAAAACATGCCAGAGCGTAATTACATCATACCGATGCCCAGGAAGCTCCTTTAAATTATTTTTTAGATCGACACCCTTTTCCCCAGCCTTTTGTTGCGCCCTTTTATTTGGCTCAACCCCTACTACCTTCCACCCCTTACTTTGAGAAAATGCCAAAAAATCCCCAGTGCCTGCACCAATATCCAACAGGAATTTATCACCTGACAAATGGGAATTTATTAAAGACAACTTGCTCCTTAAGTTTAATTGCTTCACAAATTGATAAACCTTATCAACCCAGGAAACTGCAGAATCGGTATGGGAAATATAATCATCGCTTTCATAATATTTGGACAGATCCTCCGGTTGTGGATATGTAATCAGCATATCCCTTTTTGAATCGTGCAATAATTCAAACGTTTCCCCGCTAAGGGTAAAATCCTTACTTTTTAGATACAACTTCATAATTATGGACCAAAATAAATCTTGGCAATTTACAGTTGCGAATATAGGTTAAAACCACAATTTCCAAAAGGGAATATCAGGAAGATAATTTTAGGTATTAACAATAATCAACCACAACAAATAGAAACACCCAACATAAAGTTTTATCATGTTTATACAACTACCTCCTTTAAAAAAACAAGAATCAGGACCTGAACTTTTCACCTCATTAAACCAATTATAAAAGCACGTCTACCTTACCCCAGACAACAAACCAATGAATAAAACTATTTATGAGACCCTATAAAAAAAAGTTAGAAACACTTTAATCCACCCCTTCTTTCCAATTAGAAGATTAAGAATAAGATCTAAAATCAGGTGTGCACCCGGCTCCCAATAAATCCATATCAACTCCCCAACAAACCCACACAACCACAAGATCTAACCGGTAAAAAAAGCCCCATGCCCCTCCCCCATAAATTAACACATAAAAAAAGGTGTCTGCCAGTTTCCATTAGCAAACACCTTTTCTTTTCAATGCTTTTACCCCTTAATAGAGGCTTGGATTATAATCCAATTCCACTCAATGTTCCACGTGGAACATTCAATAACAATACAAACTATCTACCCATATAAACTAACAGCACACTGATATCACTAGGCGAAACCCCACTAATCCTGGATGCCTGTGAAATGGTTACAGGGCGAATAGATTTTAGTTTTTCACGAGCCTCATACGACAGGGATTTAAGCTTAGTATAGTCGAAATTATCCGGTATTTTTATGTTTTCCAAACGCTGTAACTTATCTGCATTGTTCTTTTCCTTGGCAATATATCCCGAATATTTAACCTGAATCTCGGCCTGCTCCAATACCTCCCTATTTAAATTATTATTGGAAACATAAGAAGAAACCTCCTCCAATTGAAGCATATGATCCATAGTAACCCTAGGCCTAGAAAACACTTTAAACATCTTACCAGGTTGCTTCACTTTTGATGAATCCAAACCTTCCAAAATAGGATTTATATCCTCTGGTTTAAAACTAGTCTCCCTGAAAAACTGTACAAAAGCGTCCGACTTTAAAGCCTTTTCCTCCATCTTTCTTAAACGATCCTCAGTGGCCAAGCCTATATCAAAACTCTTCGGCGTTAATCTAAGATCCGCATTATCCTGTCTAAGAAGTGTCCTATATTCTGCCCTAGAAGTAAACATTCTATAAGGCTCTTCAGTACCTTTAGTAATAAGATCATCTATAAGCACCCCAATATAAGCCTCATCCCTTTTTAAGATGAAATCTTCTTTTTCATTGATCTTTAAGTGTGCATTTATACCAGCCATTAGACCCTGGGAAGCTGCTTCTTCATATCCAGTGGTACCATTAATCTGTCCGGCAAAATACAGGTTGTTTACCAATTTTGTTTCAAGCGTATGCTTCAATTGTGTAGGCGGAAAATAATCATATTCTATAGCATATCCCGGTCTAAAGAATTTTACATTTTCAAAACCCTTTACAGACCTAAGGGCTTTAAACTGAACATCCTCCGGTAAAGAAGTAGAGAAACCGTTTACATACACCTCCACGGTATTCCAACCCTCCGGCTCCACAAACAACTGATGACTATCCTTATCCGCGAACCTATTGATCTTATCCTCTATAGACGGACAATATCTAGGCCCCAAACTCTTAATCCTACCATTAAACATAGGGGAACGATCAAAACCTTCTTTTAATAGATCATGAACCAAGGCGCTTGTATGCGTCATATAACAATCCCGTTGTACACTTAGTGGCTTGGTATCTGTATAGGAAAATTTTTCAGGCACCTCATCCCCTGGTTGAGGAATCATAAGCGAGTAATCCAGAGAACGACCATCTACCCTGGGAGGAGTTCCCGTCTTCATCCTACCACTTTCAAAACCAAATTGCAGTAACTGTTCTGTTATACCCGTAGCCGCCTTTTCACCAGCTCTACCTCCACCAAACTGTTTGTCGCCTATATGTATAAGACCATTTAAAAAAGTACCATTGGTGAGCACAACAGATTTGGAACGAATTTCCAAACCTAAAGAAGTTTTAACCCCTACGGCCCTACCCTTCTCTACCAACAATCCGGATACCATTTCCTGATAGAAGTCAACATTAGGTGTATTCTCTAAAGCCATACGCCATTCCTCGGCAAAACGCATCCTGTCGTTCTGAGTCCTAGGACTCCACATAGCTGGACCCTTACTCTTATTGAGCATTTTAAATTGAATGGCACTCTTGTCACTTACAACACCACTATAACCACCCAAAGCGTCAATTTCCCGAACAATTTGTCCCTTAGCTATTCCTCCCATAGCAGGATTACAGGACATTTGCCCTATAGTTTGTAGGTTCATAGTGACCAATAAGGTCTTGGACCCTAGATTGGCGGCAGCAGCGGCTGCTTCGGCACCAGCATGTCCAGCACCTACTACAATAACATCATATTCCTTTTCAAACATAACTTCTAATGTTCCACGTGGAACAATTTAATTTTTTCGTTTTCCTTAGACCTCATTAAATCGGCCTCTTCTTCACTCTTATCACCAAAGCCCAACAAGTGTAATACCCCATGAGCCATCACCCGTTTCAACTCCGTGTCAAAATCCACTTGATATTCCTTGGCGTTATCCCGAACCCTTTCAATAGATATAAAAATATCTCCAGAAATACCCCCCATGTCATCATAAGGAAAGGTGATTATATCTGTATAGGTGTCATGATTTAAATATTGCCGATTGACACCCAACAAATACTCATCATCACAAAAAATATAATTTAACCTCCCCAACTTATCATCCTCTGAACTAATTATCCTACTAATCCAATCGGCATAGTAGTTAGGTTCCTTTAATTCAAAATCACATTCAAAATGAAAATCAATCATTTACTTTAAAATACTCTTTAACCTTAATTTGAAAATTTTGCTGCAAAGGTAAGGCTTGTCTATTTAAAATCTCCTGATCATTGCGATAATTCTCTAAAAGAGAGGGCCTAGTAATTATGGGGTTTGTAAAAGCATCTTCTGCCTGTTTACTCTCCCGTTCCTTCTTTTGACCTTGCTTCATAGCCGCATTCTCCAATTTTAGCAATTCCCTATTAATTGTATTTACCTTGCTCAGGGTCTGCTCTGTCACACCACTTTTTAACAAGTCATTCTGAAAATCCTCCATTTGCTTTAGGAGCTTATCACCTAACCTCCTATCATGATTATTAAGCATATCCTTTAACTGCTCCTCCAGCTGTTCCTTAATAGCTTGCTGTTCTTTATATATCTCATAGATTTCCCTTAGTTCCTCTTCACTTGGGCCCGATCCACCCTGCTTATCGTCTAAACCAGTATCCGACTGGGTACTACTCCCATTACCTCTACCCTCTTTACCACTTTCTCCATCTTGCCCACTATTTCCCTCTTTATCTCCTTCTGCATCTTGACCCTTTTTACCGTCTTGGTCACTTCTACCCTCTACACCTTTCTCACCTTGCTGTCCGTCCTTACCTTGCTCTCCGTTATTACCATCACCACCCTTTTTACCCATATCACCCATTTTCTTTTGCAACTCCTGCTGCCCTGCAATTATATCAGATAATTGAAAACCATCACCCTTCCCCTTACCATATCCAGCACTCATATTTTGTTGCAAGTTATCCAAAACCTCCGCCAAGAAGTCCGCCAACCTATTGGCCGCAGTTAAAACATACTTCTGATAGGACCCCGCTTGGTACAATTCATTTTCAGCCAAATTATCAAGAACCTTATCCATATTATAATAAACCTCGGTAATTTGTTCATTAACAAATTCTGACAATTCTGCCTGGCGTAAGGAAAGTACAAAAAGACTATCATCAACATGTCCAAAAAGTTCCAATAACTCCTGTTGTTTTTTAATACCATCGGACTGTACTACTCCCAAATCCTCTCTACGTCCAAGTGCATCATATAAAATCTCCTGCTTAAAAGAAAAAGTAATTAAATTGTCCAATAATTGCCGCAACATTTCAGCATCCTCAGCCTGGGAATTACCTCCTCCTCCCGAAGCCGATTCCTTTAAACCTTCGGCCATTTCCTTCATCTTTTTAGAAGCAGACCTTTGTTTGGACTTTGTTGCTTTGGACGTCCCATTTACTTTAACTGAGGCATTCTTCTTATCCAATTCTTCATTAATTTCCTCCAATAAAGATTTAGTATCTTCGAGTATATTTTGATCAACCTTTATACCAATTGGTTTATTTAAGCTATTGTTATCCTCTCTCCATTCCCGTAACTCCTTGGAGACATCGTCAAATTTTATACTCAATTTATGCTGTTCCTGCCTTAAACTGTCACGTTTTCTTTCAAATTCCTCTGTAATCAAGGACAACTGATCTCCCGCCATATTCTCCATCTTAGCCGCCAATTCCTTGGCTTTTTGCTGTACATAATACCTTTTGGTAAGCTCTAACAACTGCTCCAGATTACGATCGGAATTCTTACTTCTTTTACCCAACTCATCCAATCGCCTAGCCAATTCCTCCTTGTCCAACTTATTGGCCAATTCATTTAATTCCTTAAGCAATTCTTCATTTTTCTTAGCTTCCAATTCCTGACGCTCCAACCGTTCCTGCAATAACTTCTTTAAATTATCATCTTCCTCACCCTTTTCTAAACTGGATTTAAGCTGTGACCTAAACTTTTTCATCAAATCTTCCTGTTGGCCCTGCTTCCTAAGAAATTCTTTAATCTTATTCTGTTCACTAAAGTTAAAACTACTGGACTCCTTCTGCTCCTTAGTCAATTGCTCTAACCTATTCTGTTGCTCCTTAGAATCTTTTAATCCCTTGGACAAATTACTCAAAACAGCCTTTTGCGCATCCAATCTCTTATTAGTAAGTTCATTAGCGTTTAACAAACGTGTACTAAAAACCTGACTCTTACCAATCTTTCCGCCATTAATCCTATCATTGTCATATACTTCAAAATAATATTCATAATTAGTCCCAACTTCTAAATCGAGCCCTGAAGGAAAGGTATAATAAAAAGTTTCAAGATTACCTTTCCCTTTTAACAATTCCAATACCTGTCTATTATCTTTACTTGCTTCCGCGTAAACAACCAAATTTATTGTAGACAAACCATAATCGTCCGATGCCTTACCCACGTAATATGCTACATTAGGCTTCAGGGAGTCCAATACCTGATCTACCCGGATTGTTGGAAAAGCATCCTTAACAACCTTAAGCCTATATCCGAGTTTTTCATAATTGTTAACTGCCTCATTAGAAGTAGTAATCTGATAATCGGTATCCCGTACAACAGCTTTAGTAAAACTAAAAACATCCTTATCCCTCATTAACTGCTGAATACTATCGTCCATATGTAAATGAACCCGATCCGTATAACGTGTTTTAATATTCCAGCTAACTCGAGTACCTTCAGGGATAGTGGCATTCCCAGTACCTCTAATGATCTCATTGGGCAAACTAGTATAATTAGGATAATCCAACTCCAACTCAAAATCCAATAATACAGGCGTATTAATAACGCTTAAAAAATACTCCTTGGACCTTACATCATTACCAATGAAATAAAAAGATCCCTTCTCATGGGGTGGTTTAAAAACATATTCATAATATCCCCCCTTATACTCCATAAGCATCCTCTGATTATTGATTACAATGAAAACGTCATCTGGCCTAACACTTCCTCTAGTAGACACTTGAACGGCATAGGGCGCATCATCATAAACCGATAGCTTGGACGTTAACAATTCAAAGCTAAAAGGAGCAGGAGGCTCAAAAGCCATATCATAGTTTACCACACGCTTATAAGAACTAAAAAAAGAAGAAATTTCCCCGGAGACCCATAAAAGTGCCACAATAAGAAAGGGAATAAAAACATATTTAGCGTATTTTAAATTATCCTTAAGGTCTATAGCCTGTACGAAGGGTATTTTAACCAACTGTGTAGATCGCTGCTCTATACTTGCCAGTAGTAGTTCTGATTTAGCAGAACTATCGGCCAAATCCAACAAATTGTATAGCTTGTCCTCAACTTCGGGAAAATGTTTACCAATCAGTACAGAAGCCTCTTTATTACTCAAACCACTTTTCCATTTAAACAAAAAGCTTATAGGAACAACAATATAATTCCATACCAAAAACAATTCAACCGCCAAAAAAACCAAGAACAAAACAAACCGACCTGTGGTATTCAACCAAAAAAAGTATTCAATCCCCAAAATCAATAAAAAAAATAGCACCCCCATAGCCAGGAAAAGAAAGATCCCCTTTAACAGCATATGCGTATAAAATTTAGCCAAAAAGGCATTAAGCTTTGTCAGAATCCTATTGTAATTATCCACAGCATTGTTTATTTATAACCAAGATACAAAAAAGGCATAAGCCTTAATGCCTCAGTAGTACATTATCCAAATTGAACTCTTTGTGTATCTTTGCCCAAAAACTAATTTAAATGACTGGAAAAGTAAGAGTAAGATTTGCTCCCAGCCCAACTGGGCCTTTACATATAGGTGGTGTACGAACTGCCCTATTCAATTATTTATTTGCCAAAAAACATCAAGGCGATTTTATATTAAGGATAGAGGATACGGACCAAAACCGATATGTGGAAGGTGCCGAACAATATATAATAGACGCCTTAAACTGGTGTAAAATACCCTATGACGAAGGTCCTGGAAAGGAAAACAAATACGGCCCATATAGGCAAAGTGAACGAAAAGAACTTTATAAACAATATGCCGAAGCCTTAATTGATAGCGGACACGCCTACTACGCCTTTGACAGCAGTGAGGAATTGGACTATCATAGAAAAGACCACGAGGCAAAAGGAAAAACCTTTATTTACAATTATCATAACCGACTTAAGCTATCTAATTCCTTATCCCTTAGCAAGGAGGAAACCATGTCCAAAATACAGTCCGGTGCGGATTATGTTGTGCGCTTTAAAACCCCCCAGAATACACAAATACAACTTAGAGACTTGATAAGGGGAAAGATCAACATAGATTCCAATACCTTGGACGATAAAGTACTGTTTAAAAGTGATGGCATGCCTACCTACCATTTGGCCAACATTGTGGACGATCACCTAATGAAAATTACCCATGTAATAAGAGGTGAAGAATGGTTACCGTCCCTTGCCCTACACAAGCAACTATACGACGCTCTAGGCTGGGAAGCACCTGAATTTGCCCATTTACCACTTATTATGAAACCAGTAGGCAAGGGAAAACTAAGTAAGAGGGATGGTGACAAAATGGGATTTCCAGTGTTTCCTTTAAGTTGGAAGGACTCTATAGGGTATAGAGAGGCAGGGTACTTCCCAGAGGCCGTTACCAATTTCCTGGCACTCCTTGGCTGGAACCCAGGAACCGAACAGGAAATATTTTCCCTTGCTGAATTAATAGATAGCTTTAGCATAGAACGAGTCAATAAATCTGGAGCCCGTTTTGATCCTGATAAAACCAAATGGTACAATCAGCATTATATGCAACAAAAAGACAATAAGGAACTGGCCCATAAATTTTTGGAATCCCTAGAAACCAAGGAGATTTTGCTATCAGAAGAGAAATCGGAGGTATCCTATGTAGAACAGGTCATTTCCTTGATAAAGGAACGGGCCATATTCCTTGAGGACCTATGGGAATTGGGCAATTATTTCTTTGAAGCGCCAAGTGCTTACAATCCTAAGGCCGTTAAAAAACAATGGAAGGAGGACAGCGCTACTATCATGGAAGAAGTAGCCAAGCTGGTTGAAGACCTGGAAGACTATACCTCGGAAGTTTTGGAAAACACAGTAAAACAATGGATAAGCGATAAAGAATTATCCTTTGGCAAAGTAATGCCCCCTTTAAGGCTTATTATCGTAGGGGACATGAAGGGGCCACATTTATTCGATATTATGGCCCTTATAGGCAAGCAAGACACGGTAGAACGGATAAGAACAGCCATAAAGCAATTAAGTAGCTAACTTATTCCAATATAGCCCTTACCCATGTTAGGAGAAGACTGTAACATAATTGGGAAAAATTAAACATATCTAATAAGTCTTTCGTAAATTCATTAACTAATCTATAAACAACTAATCATGGGTTCATTCTTATTAATACCGTTACTATTTATCGGTCTCATTATTCTATTCTCATCCTTCTTTACGGTAAAACAGCAAACCGCTGTTATCATTGAACGCTTCGGTAAATTTCAAAGTATTCGTAATTCGGGATTACACATGAAGATTCCACTTGTAGACCGGATAGTGGCAAGAATGGGACTTAAAATTCAACAATTGGACGTTATAGTTGAGACCAAGACATTGGATGATGTTTTTGTAAAACTCAAGATATCCGTTCAATATGTTGTGCTCAAAAATAAAGTCTACGAGGCCTTTTACCAGTTGGAATATCCACATGACCAAATTACATCCTATGTATTTGACGTAGTACGTGCCGAGGTACCAAAAATGAAATTGGACGACGTTTTTGTAAAAAAGGATGATATAGCCATAGCGGTTAAAACAGAACTGCAAGACGCCATGTTAGACTATGGGTATGATATTATTAAAACCTTGGTAACGGATATTGATCCCGATGCGCAGGTAAAAGAAGCCATGAACCGAATAAATGCTTCCGAACGTGAAAAAATAGCCGCACAATTCGAAGGTGATGCTGCCCGTATCCTAATTGTAGAAAAAGCCAAGGCAGAGGCAGAAAGTAAACGCTTACAGGGTCAGGGAATCGCCGATCAACGAAGGGAAATAGCCCGTGGCTTGGAAGAATCCGTAGAGGTACTCAATAAGGTAGGGATCAATTCCCAAGAGGCCTCTGCCCTAATAGTAGTTACCCAACATTATGATACGTTACAGTCTATTGGGGAAGAGACCAATACCAATCTCATACTACTTCCAAATTCTCCACAGGCCGGTAGCGATATGCTAAACAATATGGTTGCCTCCTTTACGGCCAGTAATATGATTGGGGAATCTATGAAAAAACAGGCTCCCAAGAAGAAGGATAACAGTTAAAATTCATCCCACCTTTGGAGAAAAAACTAAAAAAACCTTTTATTACTAACTCCAAACAGTAATGAAAGGTTTTTTTACGCTATATACTTAAATGCTTTTAACCCATTTTCTTCAGTATTTTTTTAACCACAATGGACAACAACAATTTCTTGGCCACCCCTTTAAAACTTCCTAAAATAGTAGTGGCAGAAACACTGGATTTGAGTCCATTAAGGTGAAATTTCAATTGTTCCCTATCCACCTGTCGTTGTAAGCGCAAGATCTTCAATTCCTGATCTATTTCATTAAAAGAACTAAATTCGGATTTTTTCATAGCTTAATCATCAAAATAATATTCGGAAAACTTCTTTAATATGGGTCTGTCCAACCTATCCCTGAAAAGGTATAATAACCAACCAATAAGTACATAGAATACACCAACCGATACAAAACCTAGAAATGTATTTTCCAGCCAAAGCCCCATGCCATATGCCATACCAAAAGACAAGATAAATAGGGCCAAGAGCCCTATACTTCCTATGAGAAGCAATTTTACAATACCAGAGATACTGCGCATCAATATTTTAAATACACGAAGTTTATAATACTTCTCGGTATTTTCTAAATAGGACCGCATATCCCTATCGATATCAGAAAGATTTTCCTTTAGTTCGTCCAATGCCATCGAATTGCTACTTATTTTTGAAGTTGGGCATTTTTATTCTTAAGATCTACCAATTTCTTTTCCAATGCGGATATGATATCATCGGCCTTATAACTCATATTGGAAATGGTGTCTTCCAACTTCTGTTCAAAATCTACCTTTTTGGCCTCTGCCGTTTTGGTAAGTTCTTCGGTTGCCTGGGTAATTCTATGGGAAATATCATCTGAGGCTTCAACTGCCTTTTTCTTAATTTTTTTTCTCGTTTTAACTCCTTTGTCAGGAGCATAAAGAACTCCCACGCCTGCTCCAATTGCAGCACCAACCAAAAGAGCCAATAAAGTATTTCCACTGTCGTTTGTCATAATATTATCTGTTTTTAGTTAAACTTATATTTATCCCAATTATAATGTGGTTCCCCCTCCAGAAAAGAATTAGATCATTAGGGTCATAAAAAGTAACGTATACTTCTTTTCCTTCCCATTCAGGAAACAAGAGAACATTTGCTATAATTGGATATATACCAAAATTATGGGGTAAGTACTTATGAAAATGCCACTATCCAATAAACTTTTGACTTGAATCCCACTAATTGCAATATTTTTGATAAAAACAGCGAATAAGCCCATTTGCCGTACGTATGAACCCTATAAAAAGGAATTACATTGGGCGTAAAAAAAACCACAGCAAATAAGCGCTATCGCAGTCAAACTAAATAGAAAATACCAATTGTTATATAATTTTCCATAATATTACTTTATAAACCACTTTTCCAATTTTTTTTAGGGGATGCGTCCCTTTTACCCCCACCTTCTTTTCACAACCAAAATGTTTATACTAGAAACTATATTTAAACTATAGAAAGTATCCACAAAAATGCCCGCATCCATCAATCTTAAGAATTGCCAACAAAAATTATAACCTTTTTTACTAAAACCGCAAATAAGATTCTTTGCAGCATTTATGAGCCTTAGGTAATGGAATGACATTAAAGCAAAAAAAAACCACAGCAAATTTGAGCTGTGGCTTTCATATTAAATAGAAAATACCAATTGTTATATACAGTATTATAAACTTAACTTATATTAATTCTTTTCCTGTATTTTGGCCCAGGTATCCCTTAACCCAACCGTTCTATTAAAAACCAATTTTTCTGGGCCACTATCTTGATCAACATTAAAATAACCTATTCGCTGAAACTGGAAGCGCTCCCCTACTTTGGCATTGGCCAAACCTGGTTCAACCTTAGCGGTAATAATCCTAAGCGAATCAGGATTCATAAAATCCAAAAACTCCTTGTCCTTATGGGCATCCGGCGTTTCATCTGTAAAAAGACGGTCATATAGCCTTACCTCGGCATCTACTGCATGCCTTGCAGATACCCAATGCAGGGTACCCTTCACCTTTCTTAAACTCTCTTCCGTTCCGCTACCACTCTTACTCTTAGGGTCATAGGTACATTGTACTTCAACAATATTCCCATCGCTATCTTTTGTGCAAGATTCCGCCTTAACAATATAACCGTTCTTTAGTCTTACTTCACCTCCTAACTTTAGTCTGAAGAACTTTCTATTTGCCTCTTCCTTAAAATCTTCCTGTTCTATATACAATTCCCTGGAAAAAGGTAGCTGTCTGGACCCTGCCGACTCATCCTCCGGATTATTCTCAGCAGTCAGCCACTCCTCTTCCCCGTCAGGATAATTGGTAATCACCAGCTTTAAAGGGTTTAGAACGGCCATAACCCTGGGTGCAATTTTGTTAAGATGTTCCCGTACGTGAAACTCCAATAAGGAAACATCCACCACATTATCACGTTTTGCAATACCAATAGTATCCGCAAAATTCCTAATGGACTCCGGTGTATAGCCCCTACGTCTTAATCCAGATATGGTGGGCATTCTAGGGTCGTCCCAGCCTTTTACAAAACCTTGTTCTACCAATTGTAGCAATTTACGTTTGCTCACAACGGTATGACTAAAGTTTCTCCTTGCGAATTCCCTTTGTTTAGGCCTCACACGATCACTGTCCACTATCTGATCCAAAAACCAGTCGTACAGTTCCCTGTGCATGGCAAATTCCAAGGTACATAAGGAATGGGACACTTGTTCTATATAATCACTTTCCCCATGTGTCCAATCGTACATAGGGTAAATACACCAATCGGTATTTGTTCTGTGGTGGGCCCTATATAAAATACGATACATAATGGGATCACGCATAAGCATATTGGAGGAGGACATATCTACTTTGGCCCTTAATACATGCTCACCCTCCTTAAACTCGCCCTCCTTCATTTTTTGAAACAACTGTAGGTTTTCATCCACCGATCTATCCCTAAAGGGACTTGCTGTACCCGCTTCTGTTGGGGTACCTTTTTGAGCGGCAATTTCCTCCGAGGTCTGGCTATCCACATAGGCCTTTCCTTCCTCAATTAGTCGTATTGCCCAATCATACAACTGCTGAAAATAATCTGAAGCAAAACACTCCGTATCCCACTCATATCCAAGCCATTTCACATCCTTTTTTATAGCATCTACATACTCCTGTTCTTCCTTGGCCGGATTGGTATCATCAAAACGCAGATTCACCGGTGCCCCATAGGTTATTCCCAAACCAAAATTCAGGCAAATAGAACTGGCGTGACCAATATGTAAATAGCCATTTGGCTCTGGTGGAAACCTAAATCGAAGCTTCTCTTTGGGAAAGCCATTACTTAGATCCTCTTCTACAATATGCTCTATAAAATTCAGCGATTTTGATGCGTCACTCATATTATCATTTTAGATGCGCAAATGTAGCAAAAATGCAGTGAAAGCGGCCTATAAAATCCATATACCATACAATAAAGTGGGTTTCACAACAGTTTTAAATACCCTTACAACTTTAAATTTTTGTTCTTGGTTTAATACAACATATTTGTGATTGCATACATTTTAACCCCGTGTATTGCCATTATTTGAAATAAGTTATCTTATAATTATTAACAATAAAGCCGGTAGTAACCCCAAACTACGACATACCATGGACACGAACAAAACAAAAAACCTACTTCTTTTGGTTCTAACAGTTATGATGTTGGGTAGTACCTCTATACTGGCACAGACATTAAACCAACCCACCCCCGCCGACAATCCAAATTTAGCCGGTAATTCGGTCTGGACGGCCGCCTGCGGCTCTGCCAGTTTCAATGAATATTATATTAATTTCACCTGGCTACCCAGCGTAAACAGCGATAATAAATTTATACTGGAATTATCGGACGCCAGTGGCTCCTTTAGCGATCCAACAGAATTGGCTACCGTTTCGGATAAAAATGCCAACTTCGACTTCGACATAAAATTTTCCCTACCAACCGATACCCGCGGCGATGGCTATCGATTTAGGGTTAGAAGTACCAGTCCGGCCAAAATAAGCCCGGTATCGGAGGCGTTTGAAATGTACTATATCGATTTTAATTCCACCCTAGCTATTAGGGAATTAGGAGATACCGCTTCCACCCCTTCGCAAAAAATTCAGCTTTGTGACGGCGGAAGTACTACCTTGGAAGTGTACAATGTAGAAAACGCGGAAACCTATCGGTATAATTGGTACCGTAACACTTCCCCTTTTACATCAGCTGGTAGTGGTTCTTCCATAACCGTTACAGAAAGCGGCTACTACGTAGTGGAGCTAGATTACGGATCTACCTGCTCCGGATCGGCCAACACCCAATCCCTATCCATTGAGGTACAGATTGGATCCAGTGTAGGCCTAGCATTAAATACCCCTCCCAAAACAGAATTATGCTCAGGCGAAAGTGTACCCCCATTGGAAGCCAATATGAATTATCCTGATCTATACTACACTTGGTATAAGGATGGTAATATAATACAAGCAAGCACCCTAGGTGCATATACTTACGCCATAGACACCAATGATGCCAGTTTTCCAGGTGCCTATTCCGTTAAAATACAGGGCGACGGTATCTGTACCGAAACCTCCAATTCCGTTAGTTTTACCAATGCCGGTATTTTTACCGTTAGCAGGGACAATCCGTCCAATATGGTAATTCTACCGGGGGCCACGGCCAATCTTGCAGTTTCATCGGACGCAACTGCCGTTTCATACCAATGGTACAAGGACAATACCGCCATGGCAGGAGAAACCAATGCCAATCTTGAAGCCAATGAAACCGGGGTTTATTATGCAGAGGTTACCCTAACAGGTGGCGCCTGTACTTCCGCCACTAAAAAATCTGAAGAAACCACTGTATTACACCCAGATTCATTTGAAGTACTGGTGGACTATAGTACAGCTTATACCGAATGTACTAATACCAGTATAGTCCTGGAAGTAAGTACAATTAATGCACTGCTCTCCGATGGTAGCAAGACGGACGTTACCTCAGATCTTATTAATAACTTTGCCTATCAATGGCAGCGTGATGGGTCCAACATTGCTGCCAACAACCACAACATAAGCCTAACGGATACCAATGAAAACGGAACCTATAAGATACTGGGCACTCTAGAAAGCTTTAACGTAACCTCCAACGAGCTACCAGTACGCTTATTAACCAATGAAACCTTAACAATATCCGCAACCAGTACGGTGATTTGTACTACAGATGATACCATTACAATCTCTACCGATACCGATTTGACCGGGGAAAACTTCAGCTGGTTAAAGGACGGGGCAGATCAAAACATCTCCAGTATCAACCTACCAATCAGTGCTCCAGGTACCTACCAGTTGACTGTTGAAAAGAACGGCTGTACACTAAGGTCCAACGAAGTTACCATATCCCCATTGGACGACTCCCTAATAGCTCTTAGTACAGCAAACGCTGAAGTGGTATTCCCGGAAGGCGGCAGTAAAATAGTATCCGCCGGTGGTGCCAATAGTTATAGATGGTATGATCAGAACAATAATCTGTTAAGTGATACGGACAGTGTTACCATTACACAGGAAGGTAATTACCTGGTCACCGCAACTATTGATAATTGTGAGATATCCAAATCTTTTACCGCCTCTTATCAGGACACATTTGGTATTCCAAACGTGATAACTGCCAATGGGGATGGGTTTAATGACCAATGGATAATACCCAATACATATACTAAAGATGCCGATATCACAGTTATAATATATAATGATAAAGGGGAAGAAGTACTTAACCAACAACAATACAAAAACAACTGGCCGGAGGCATCTATGTCATTTCCAAAGCAGAATATGGTCTTTTACTACACCATAAAAAATGCCAAAGAAACCTTGAAAAAAGGTACCATAACCGTAATACGTTAAACCAAGATGTTTAAAAAAGCTTTTCTATATATACTTCTATGTCTATTTAGCCTGCCCAATGCAATGGGCCAGGAAGAGACTCCGTTTGTATCTTACGACGTTCCTTCACAGAACCTCTTAAAGTTCAACCGTTTTCTTATTAACCCTACCTTTTCCACGGTAAGGGAAGACAAATCCTATATTAACCTGCTACACAGAAACCAATCGGTTTCTTTTGACGATAACAACCAGGATTACTTTTTAAGCTATAGTGGTAGGGTTAATGACCGTAGTGGTTTGGGTCTAAGTTTATACACCCAACGCGAAGGGCTCATCTCCAACTACGGCGTAATGGCAAACTATGCGTACGGCATAAAATTAAGTGATAAGAGCAACTTTACCTTTGGTGCCAACCTTGCCTATTACAACAGTGGTTTTGACAGGAATAGAGCCAATGCCCTAGACCCCAATGACCCATCTTTAAACGGATTACAGGATTCCAATCTATTGTCTTTCCAACCGGGATTTAATATTTCCTATGGAAAATTTGATTTTGGGGTTTTTGCCGAAAACCTATTCGACTATAACCTTAAGACCAGCGAAACCATTACCGCATTCATGGATAAAACCTTCTCCGGACATTTACAATATACCCATCAGTTTGAAAATTCGGATGGCGTATTGGAACAAGGGCGCTTAATGCCATTGGCAAGGGTACGTAAAATTGGCAATGAAGAAGTAGTTTTAGGTGGCAGCCTTATACTGGACCTACCCCGATTAGGATGGCTACAAGCTGGGTATGATAGCTTTTATGGCGCATCGGCCGGAATAGGGTTTAATATCAACCGAAGACTCTCCCTAGGCTACACCATGGAAAAAGGTTTATCTAACAACTTTGACAATTTTGGTGTAACCCATGAAATATCATTCGCTTATTCCATTACCCCAACACTCACAGAAGATAGGGTAATGCTAGAGGAAGGCTACGAAGAGCTGGCAGTCCAAGAAGAGGAGCCAGAAGAGGTGGTCACTGCCCAACAATTGGAGATAGAAAAGCTTAAAAAGGCATTGGCAGAAAATGACGAAATATTGGCCGAATTAATGTTCCGCCAAGATTCTGCTGAAACAAGCCGTAAACGCGATTTGGAACGCAGGTTTGAAATGGTCATGAGAATGGTTAGGGAAGAAACCAAGGGCAATCGACCAGACGTGGAAGAAAAAGCCAGAAAGATGTATCTGGTCAATAACCAAAACGGAGGCCTTGTATCCAATACCAAACCTAAGCGAGAAAATAAACCAAACGTTATAAATTCCTTTGCTCAACCTAAGGATGCCCTTGCCACCAAAAAGACGGAAACCACAATAAATCCAGAGAAAACTAAACAGAATCAATCTGAAAACGAGTTTACTAAGTTGGCAAAACAAAACAATATTAAAAGCAGGGTATTTAGAAACTTGGATGGGGTAACAGACGGATACTATGTGGTGGCCAATGTGTACAAAGGAGAAAAATACCTTAATAAATTTGTTCAGGGCTTAGCCCAAAAAGGAGTACGTGCAGACTACTTTGAAAATCCACAAAACGGACTCAAATATGTATATCTTGAAAGGTACGATTCCTGGCAAGAAGCCCTGGCAGCACATAAATCCAACGTAAACGGAACCTACTCCCAAGATATGTGGATCATGAACGTGGACAATAAACGCTATTCCGACGCCGATAAAGCCTACGTACAAAACGTGAATAAAATAAAGGAAAAATCTACCCAGTACGGACTGGACCAACTTCAAAAAAATGTTGTGGTAAGGGACAACGTAACAGCCAAGGACGTTAAATCCAAGACCTACGCTATAAAGGGAACCGATTCAGGATTCTACATAATTGCCAATGTTTTTGCTAATGCCAACAATGCCAATAGGTTCGTAAAACTGCTCAATGCTCAAGGTCTTAGTGCCAGCTATTTTATAAATCCAGAAAATAACTATCGTTATGTGTATTTGAAGAAGCATGAATCTTGGAACAATGCCCTTGTGTCCTATTACTCTAAAATCAACGATACTTATAACGACAAAATGTGGATCATGCGGGTAACTCCAGGCCAAATTACCTAAAGAATATCTTTTTAGCCACCCCTAACACATTGCAGATTTGAATAATAGTTACTTGCCCATGGCTATACCAACCGCTTTCTTAAAATTGCGGGCAAAAGCACTTTGATATGCCCCTTCATATAAAAAATGCACAGGTCCTAAGGTTACCCCTCTTCTAAACTCTTTACTTGTTCTACCCACAACTCCCGTTTAAATCCTTCAGCAAGTCCTAAACACCTATTAGTCAAGGACTATACAGGGAACATACAAACGTCATTTGGTATTAAAATTCACATTTCTAAACCCAAAGGTGGTTCCTATCAATAAAAAGCTCACCATACAATAAAAGCCTTTCACAACAGAAATACACTCACCTACAACATTAAATTCCACAATTGGGCTTTAAGGTTAATATTTGTTATTGAGTGTCAGGATTTTAGAAACTTATCAAAAATGTTATCAACATTAAAGGCCTAGAGCTTCTAAAAACCAACATATTTAAAGCATGTCAGTGGTGAAATAGGAACACAGCTGATAAAACTATACCAAACTATTTTACCTAATGGAGTCAAAACACATCAAAAAACTACTACTGACAGCTCTATTGCTATTAGGCTTCTTCAGTGCGTATTCACAGGTAAAAAACAATTTTGAAGTTCGTTATGAGGATGAACTACGTGGTGATATTACATTTATTGCCAACAATATTGTGAATAGGAAAACCGATGGCTATTGGCAGGGCAAAAATAAGAATAGGGTTTGGGTCCCAGGCCAAGATCCCAATGATCCCTATAATGAAACAGGCAGTTCGTCCTCCTATAACGATGACCTGGACATGCAGTATATTGATATAGACGGAGATTCCAATACCTTTAGTTCCAGTAGTGCAATATTGACGGTTCCAAATCCCGAATGTGCCAAGGTACGTTATGCCGGACTCTATTGGTCGGCAGTATTTAAAGCCAACGACAGGACAGGCTTTGACCAGATGAAGTTTAAGGTTCCAGGGGGATCCTACCAAGACCTAACAGCAGATGAAATATTATTTGACGGGGAGGGCGATGCCGATTTTGGTTATTACAGTCCCTATGCCTGTTATAAAGATATAACCTCCATCATTACTGCAATGGCAGACCCTAATGGGGAATACTTTGCTGCTAATATAATGGCCAGCTCTGGAAGTAGTATTTCTGGAGGTGTTTCCGGGGGATGGAAAATGGTAGTGGTCTATGAAGATCCCAATTTACCAGGAAAATACATTACTACCTTTGATGGTTACGCAGGTATTAAGTCAGGAGAAACTGTTGATATCCCGGTAAACGGGTTTACTACATTACCTGCACCATTTCCCGTAATTGCACAGCTTGGGGTAGGAACTTTGGAAGGTGATAACAAGATTGGGGGAGACGGACTCTCCATAAAGGCCAACAGTAATGCAACCTACACCCAATTGGGAAATACCGTTAACCCGACCAACAATTTCTTTAATAGTAATATTACCAGGGCAGATGCGATTGTAACCGATAGAAATCCCAACTCCGAAAATACACTCGGTTGGGATGTAGACTTTTTTAATATTAACAACCCCTTAAACGGTGTAATCCCGAACAATGAGACCGGGGCTACACTAAGGGCAAGCTCCTCACAGGATAAATACGACATCTTCTTTACCTCCTTTGACGTTGAGATTATAGAACCTATTATCAACTTAGTTAAAACCGTTGAGGATATTGCCGGTAACGATATTACCGGACAAGGAGTAAACCTTGGACAGACCTTGGACTATGTACTTAGCTTTCAAAACGTGGGTAACGACGATGCCGATAACTACACCATAAAAGACATATTGCCCATAAACGTTACCTTGGACGAAACCAATTTTACACTACCTACCGGTGTCACCTATACCTATGATGAACCAAGCAGAACGGTTTTATTTAGTATTCCCAACTCCCTAGTTGAGGAAAATGATCCTGAAACCACCATTCGTATGAGGGTAAGGGTAGCCGAAAACTGCTTCGATTTTATTGATGCCTGTTCAGATCTTATTCAAAATTTAGCCTATTCTACCTATACAGGGGTACTGAACAGCAACCAAATTAGTGATGATCCCAGTGTAACCGACTTCGATAACTGTGGTTTTGTAACACCAGGGGCGACCAATTTTCTATTGGACGATTTGGACGACTGTAACTTCGCCAGAACCGTGCAATTATGTGGAGATGAAGTACTTCTGGATGCAGGAAATGGATTTGATGAGTACGTATGGTATAAGGATGAAAATGGAAACCAAGAATTGGATGCAGCCGATACTGTAATTACAGATGGTGACCCGGATAATGACCCTAGCACCTTCGTTGTATCTGCCATAGGTACCTATATAGTAGACAAAATTGTAGCTGACCCATGTAAAGGCTTTAAAGAAATACTCACTGTAGAACGTTTTGGGACAACCCAAACCAACCCTATAGTGGAATTATTCAATAACAACAATAACGATGCCGACCCTAGCAACGATATACAGGGCGAAATTGTAAATTGTTCCATAGATGGTAGTCCTTTGCCTAAAATATTCCTTTGTGGTGTAAACGATACCCAAGCCCTAAATATCAATATTACCGATGCCCTAAGTATAGAATGGGAACAGTTGGTAGAGGGTAGCTGTACCGATTCCGGTGACGATTGCGGAAATAAAAACGCCACCTGTACCTGGAATCAAGTATCCACCGGGTCTAACTTTACCGCCAATAGCGCCGGTAAGTTCCGATTGGTAATCAATTACCAGGACGGATGTTTTAGTAGATTCTATTTCAATGTATTCCAAAACAACCTGGATGTACAATACAACTCCAACGATATTATTTGTAACACTCCTGGAAATATTACCATTACCAATTTAGGTGCAGGATACGGTTACCAATTATACGACATTGCCAACAATACCATAGTTGTGCCCTATAGTGACAACAACGGGCCAAACTTTACCATCAACACCAATGGTGCCTATAGAGTGGGTATTATGCAATTGGATGCCAGTACAGGACAACCTATTGATGGTTCTTGCGAATTTAGTACCCCGGATATTGGGATCAGGGATAGGGATTTTCAACTCAACATTACAACCACTGCAGCCACATGTAGCACCTTGGGCAGCATAAACATTCAAGCAATGAATGTTGAGGCCAATTACGAATATGAGATTAGGATTGATGACGGAACCAACGGTGGCAACGGTACCCTGTTAGATAACGAAACAGCACAACCTGATAATAATTTCACATTTGAAAATTTAAATGCTGGTAACTATATAATCCGTGTCCGCACTGATGATGGTTGTTTCCAGGAGGAAAAGGTTATAGTACCAAGTGAGGCCGACTTGGACTTAACAGCAAGAATTTCCCAACATATTAGTTGTAAGGAAGGCAATATCCTTATGGATTCCAGTGGTGGAAAAACGCCACATACTTATGCCATTTGGTCTTACGTGGATGAAAGCGGTACTACAGTGACCTCCTACCCAAACGTAACCTCAATACCACCAAGTAATTTTCAAACAAGTCAAATATTTGATATACTGGACCCAGGGGATTATACATTTGTAGTCGTAGATAGAAACAACTGTTATACATTTTCTAATACCGTAACCATAAATTTGGTTCCGGCCGTAGAATTTACGACCTCTGTTACTGATGAAAGTTGTTATGGAGCGGAAGACGGTAGTATTGTCTATAATATGACAAATACCAATGGCTATAAGGTTGAGTATACCTTAACCTACGAAGACCCCGACACTGATGACGTAATCAATTCCTCTGGTACCTTTACCGGACTACCACAAGGGAATTATACAGTAACCCTTACACAATCCAAAGGAGGGGCAAGTTGCGATTTCATCCAAGACTTCACTATAGGTGGTCCCGCAGACGGCATCTCAGGTGACGCAAACTTAGTACAGGATTATACCTGTTTACAAGACGCCATAATAGAAGTGCAAAATGTTAGCGGTGGAACTGCTCCATATGAATATAGTTTGGATGGGATAAACTTTGTTTCGGGCCCTGGTGCAGAAACCTTTTCCAACCTTACAAGTGGAAGCTATAGTATTACGATTAGGGATGCCACCCTTTGTACCTTTGTAACCAATACCGTTGTAATAGCTCCTCTTGATGAGCCAACCGACCTAAATTTTAGCTCCACAGCTCCTAACTGCCCTACACAAACATCCAATGTAACAGTTACCGCTGTAAACGGTATTGATCCCTTAAACATAGAAATCATTGCCCCAGTGGCAGTAACGGCAACCACGGCTTCCGGAAAAACAGCCACCTTTAACAATCTAGATCCGGACACCTATACCTTTAGGGTTACGGACAGCAAGGGTTGTTCTTATGACGAAACCTACACCATTACTCCAGTTGATCCCATTGAGGTTATTGGTACTTTGATCAACAACGTAAGTTGTATAGGTAATGCCGACGGCGCCATAGACTTTGAAGTAAACGATTTTAGCACTACCTATAGCTATTCTGTTAACGGCGCAACCGCAATTACGGGACAATCTGCCAACACCATCAACCTAACCGGTCTGGTAGCCAGTGACTATACCATTACAGTGACCGACGATGCCACCAACTGTACCGATACCGCTACCGTAACGGTAAGCGAGCCCGCTACGCCCTTGGCACTTACCTATGACCTTACCCCATTGACCTGTGTCGCCGATGGATCCGTGACCATCAATACAACAGACGGTTGGGGAGGATATTCCTATCAAATAACGGAACCCGATACCAATATCCTGGGCCCACAGTCCGGCAACGTGTTCGGCGGCCTTAACAAACTGGGAACCTATACCATTACAGTGACCGATGCAGGGGGATGTTCCGTGACCGATACATTTGATATTACATCACCTGCAACCCCTACGGCCAGCTTGGCGGCCACAACCGACCTTTGCTATGTAGCCGGAACAGGTGTTAGCCTGACCGTAACCGCGGCAGATGGCGTTGCCCCATATACCTACAGCATTAACGGCGCACCCGCACAGAACGGAAACGTATTCAACAATCTGGCGCCCGGATCCTATTCTGTACAGATAAGGGATGCCTACGGATGTACCGCTACCTCCAATACCATTGTAATACAACCACAACTTGGGGCAACGGCAACAGTAAGCAAGGAACTGGACTGTACCGCATCTCCAGATGCCATAATAGACATCAATATCAATGGAGGATATGCAGACTACAGTTACTCCGTCAGTTTGGACGCAGCCCCCTACGGTGCTGCCACCACCTTGGGCGCCGGAGTGACCAACTTTAGCTATACCGCAACAACATCAGGGACCTATAGGTTCCAGATCACCGATAACGAGGGATGTACCGTACAGACCTCAGTGATTACCATAGACTCGCTAAGCAACCCACAGGCATCGGAAACGGTGACCGACCTAAGCTGTAACGGAAGTAACGATGGCGTGGTTGAGATCATTGTGGACACCAATTTTGGAACGGCCCCGTATCAAATTAATTTTGACGGAGGCGGACTGGCCAGCAATACAACCTATTCCGGACTCGCCGCCGCTACCTATACCTATACCGTACAAGACGCCAAAGGATGTACCGTAACTAATTCTGTTACCGTGGGTGAGCCCGCAACCATAGCCTTTGATGCCATACTCTTACAGCAATATACCTGTCTGCAGGATGCCAGCGTGGAGGCCCAGAACGTTACGGGGGGAACTTCGCCCTACACCTATAGCATTGACGGTACCAATTTTGGAGCCAATGGCTTTACCGGACTTA
Organism: uncultured Arenibacter sp.; assembly: GCA_963972175.1. GTDB lineage: Bacteria > Bacteroidota > Bacteroidia > Flavobacteriales > Flavobacteriaceae > Arenibacter. The sequence continues at coordinate 4,947 of CAXAVP010000010.1, read as the reverse complement.
AGGACGGAAATTATACCATTACAGTTATGGATGCCAATGGTTGTACCGCCACTAGGCCCATCACCATTGATCCATTGACCCCGCCAACGGACATAGCGTTCACTGCAACGGCAGCCAATTGTCCCGCTGAAACCTCAGATATCACACTCACCGCCACAGGTGGAAGCGGTACCATAACCTATGAGATCACAGCTCCCGCAGCAGCCGTGGACACCAATACTACAGGAGTATTTACAGGACTTGCACCTGATACCTATTCCTTTAGGGTTACAGATGCAAAAGGATGCTCCTATGAAGAGAACTATACCCTGAACCCCGTTACAAAAATCAATGCAACGGGATCACTTACACAAAACGTGTCCTGTAAGGGTAGTGCCGATGGTGCCATACAATACAACATAACCGCCTTCTCCGGTACATATAGCTTTACCGTAGCAGGGCCTACCGCCATTACAGCACAGAGCGGAATAAGTACCAACCCATTGAATTTTAACGGACTATTGGCCGGTGACTATACCATTACCGTGACCGACGATGCCACCAACTGTACCGATACCGCTACCGTAACGGTAAGCGAGCCCGCTACGGCCATGGCCTTTACCTATGACCTTACCCCATTGACCTGTGCCGCCGATGGATCCGTGACCATCAATGCAACTAACGGTTGGGGAGGATATACCTATCAAATCACGGAACCCGATGCCAATATCCTTGGTCCACAGTCCGGCAAGGTGTTCGGCGGACTCAACAAAGCAGGAACCTATACCATTACCGTGACCGATGCAGGCGGATGTTCCGTGACCGATACATTTGATATTACAACACCAGTAAATCCAACAGCGAGTATAGATATAGCTTCCTCAACTTTGTGTTACACCTCAGGTGGACTTGCCACCATAGTTGTGGATGCAACCGGAGGACAAGCTCCCTATTATTATAGCCTGAACGCAGGACCTACCCAAACTTCCGATACATTTGCAGATCTAACACCAGCCGTGTATGACTTTACGGTAACCGATAGCAATGGATGTACCGATACGGTCCAGTTCACCATTGAACCGGAATTAACGGCCAATGCCGTTCTCACCAAGGACCTTGATTGTACAGGAAGCCCCAATGCGGAAATAAACGTAACGGTAAGTGGGGGATACCCTGCCTATACTTATGAAGTAGCTTTTAACGGTGGAGCCTATGCCCCTTACGCCGCAGGTTTCCCGTATAGCACCTCCAATGCAGGTACCTATAGATTTAGAATAACAGACTCACAAGCTTGTATTACGGAAAGTAACACAGTGACCGTCACTGCAGCCAATAATCCCGTTATAACCAGTGTAACCCCAACACATGTTCTTTGTAATGGGGACAACACAGGCTCTTTGGATATTGTTGTAGATACCAGCGTGGGCGTAGCCCCGTATACCATCCATATTCTAGAGACCATCTCGGGAACGGACTACGGTAGCCAGACCACTGGACTTCCAGCAGGAGATTATCAGATAACACTGACAGATGATAAGGGATGTTCCATAGTTACTACGGAAACCATAACAGAACCTACTGCCATTAATCCAAATATTACCCATACCAATTTATCCTGTTCGGCTTCTACAAATGTAATGGGTACCATAACAGTAGATGCCAGCGGTGGCAATGCGACCTATATTTATGAAATAAACAAAAACGACTTTTCCTATACCGATTCCTATGATACGGCATCAGGAACCAATGACCACACCTTTACTGGTTTAAACTTTGGGGATTATACCGTTAGGGTAATTGACAATAACGGTTGTGAAAGTATCTCCACCGTTACCATCACTACTGGTCCCGACGTCCTTATAACGACTTCACCTGTGGCTGGCTGTGCTCCTGGAACCGGAGAAATGTTGGTGGAAGCCGACACTACCTTTGGAACACCATTAGGTACAGGTAACTTCTATTTTGCTATTTACCCAGCAACACCATGGTTCTCAGGAAACACTGATTGGTATTTACAAGATGGTGGTGCCGGATCACCCCCATATACCCACAATTTTACGGGCCTAACTCCTGGCGTTACCTATACCTTTATAGTTTATGACTCGGATACCGGATGTGAATATATCCAAGAGGCAACAGTACCTGTTACTACCAATTCTACATTGACTTCTACGGTGGATGGGACTACCAATGTGAGTTGTTTTGGCAGTGCAGACGGATCCGTTGAATTTAGCTTCGACGGTTATGGCGGTACCCAAGTAGACTACGAACTATTTGTCACCACCACCCATACTTCCACTGGCATTTCCGGTAGTTCTACTGGTTTGTCCGGTAGTGCAACCACCGAGACATTAAGCGGTATAGCACCTGGTGAATATTATATTCTATTTACTGAGGTAGATGGTGCCAATGCAGGATGTGTTAACGCCTCGGACCCCTTTATAATTGAACAGTCCAACGCTCTATTGGAAATCACGGCTACCGCTACCAACGCGAATAGCTGTACCAATAATTCCGGTACTATCACCGCTACCGCAAAATACGGGAAAGGTCCCTACGTTTTCCAACTGGAATTGGCTTCCGCAACACCCCCTACCCTGGCAACATGGACCGGTACCAATACCAATGGAGTCTTTAATGCCAATGCCGAAGACTATATAGTTTATGTAAAGGATGCCAATAATTGTATACGCTCAACAGCCATCACCGTTGCAGAAGATCCTACTCCGGTAATTAGCCTAACCGTTCCTAATCAATGTGCTACCACGGAAGGCAATTTTACCATTCGGGTTACCTTGGACAACCCTGGCGTACAACCTTATTTCCTAAGTTTGGACGGAGGCGCCTTCCAAGCGGTAACTTTTTCCGGAGGTGCACCCAACACTTATGATTTAACAGGATTAAGTTCTGGAAACCATAGTGTAGAAATAAGGGATTCCAATGGTTGTGGAAATTCGCAAAACATTGAAATTTATACCCCAACCTCCTTATCGGCCGAAGTAACGGTTACCCCATCCTGTGACGCCCTACTACAAGATGACGGGGAAATTAGATTAAAAGCTTATGGAGGTACCTTGCTTAATTACAGATATGAACTAAGGGACGCTTCGGACAATATTATTAGACCAAAGCAAATATCCGATACTTTTAGTGGCCTAACACCTGGTACCTATAGGGCCTATGTGTATGACAATGTGGCCACAGGATGTGACGCCTCTATAGATATTACCTTAGAAGTACCTACAGCGGTGATTGCTGCCATAGGTGAAAAAAACGATATTAGCTGTAATGGTGGAAGTGATGGTTCTATAATCATTGACCTAGATCCGGGAATGGATAATCCTCCCTATTCATATCAACTCCTAGATGGTACCGGTGGAATTATTCAGCTTATTCCTCAAAGTTCCAATACCTATACCGGATTAGGCCAAGGCAACTATATGGTAAGAGTACGATCGGCAAGAATGTGTAAGATAGACCTACCCTTCACTATAAACGAACCCACCCAATTGGTGGCCAATGCCTCAGCAACCGATTTTGGCTGTGCCGCGGACAATTCCGTATCTCAAGCCGTCATAACAGCCGCTGTTCCTACAACTGGAACTGCCCCTTATATGTATAGTATAGATGGTGTTAACTTTGTAAGTTCCAGTACCTTTAATATTAGTGATACTGGAGCGGTTCAAAACATAACGGTAACGGTAAAAGACGCCAACGGATGTACCGCTTTTGATACCGTAACGTTAAACCCACTGCCCACTATCACCAATGTAAGCGTGTCCCAACAGACACCTATTAGCTGTACAAATAGTGAGCTGGCAAGAGTAAGCGTAACCGGTGGGTCGGGCGACTTTACCTTTGAGCTATTGCCAGGAGGTCCTTCCCATAGCTTGGTGAGCCAGACGTTCGACTTTACATTGACCGCCCCGGGGACTATACCTTTAGGGTAACCGACAACGTAACGGGATGTTACTTTACCACGGCCCCATATACCGTTGCACCTTACGACCTTATTGAAGTAACGGCTACCGCCATTACTCCGGTGAGCTGTTATGGCGATACGGACGGGGAAATGCAAATTCAGGTGAACAACTACCTGGGCAATTATGACTACCAGGTATTTGATGCCAGTGGTAGCATTACAGCAGTTATCAGTACCGATACCTCTGTAAACCCAAGAACCATTTCAGGTTTGCCAGCTGGAAACCTCTATGTTGTGCTAACCGCCACCGATATGCCATTTTGTGATGATACCACCAATACCGTGACCATCGCATCCCCGGCAGCCGACCTGGATCTTGCACTGACCAAGAACATTGCCGCCAACTGTAATATAGGCTCCCAAGTAAGTGTTCAGGCAAGTGGAGGGAACGGCAGCTATACCTACGCCTTTGTTCAGGACGGTACTGCTCCTGCCCTAACAGATTATACGGCCAATGCCAGTGCAATACTGGACCCTGGCACCAACCTTAACTGGGACGTGTGGGTAAAGGATGCAATGGACTGTACCTATATGATAGATGTGGTTATAACTGAAGATCCCATGCCTACCGTTAGCCTGCCGGTCTACGCCGATGACCAGTGTACCTCCACGGGGAACGAATATAACTTTACGGCCACCGCTACAGGGGTGGCACCATTACAGTTCAGCATTGGCAACGGATTCCAGTCCAGCGGTACCTTTACTGTATCCGCGGCAGGAACCTATACCGTAACCGTAAGGGACGCCAACGGTTGTACCATAACCGATACCATTGATATTCTGCCTCCATTGTCGGCAACGGCTCTGGCAACGGCTCAACCTTCATGTGCGGCCAACGATGGTGTTATCACCATCAACGCAAGCGGTGGTGCAGGTGCAGGAAATTACGAATACGATCTATTGGACGCTTCCAATAACAGTATGACAGGCGACACCCGTCAGGCTTCCAACGTTTTCAACGGAATGGCCCCGGGCAACTATACCGC
>CAXAVP010000009.1:0-35577 GCA_963972175.1 uncultured Arenibacter sp. | reverse complement strand
ATTCTGGCGTTCCGTGAAATATTTACCGTCCTCAGGTTTATATACCCTAGTAGTAATTTTAACCAAGGATCTTGGCTTTGCATACTCCAGACTTAAATCCCGCTTAAAACCGTAGGCTACTTCTTCCGATTTAATACGCCGGACAAATGCCTTCCAAATATTCGCAAATTCACCCTTCCGTATTAAATTAAAGGCATAAACTACTTTTTTCCTTATTTTGTAAATCATGACACGTTAATTTATTCATAGGGATACAAAAAAGCTGAACATTCCTATAACCTTTTTATATACCATATATTTTTAATAACAAATTAAAAAGGGGAACAAATTATTAATAATTCTCAATTCTTACTCAATAACAAAAATAAAATCCGCTTACTTTGGTTCCTACACCATTCAAACCTTTCCAAATTTATTACTGATGCTTAAGCAACTAGATATCTTAAAAAAATTATGTTACAAAACATAACATATATTATCTACAACTTAAACAATTTCTAGGTTACATCCAATAAATCTGCACAGTCCTTCATTGTTACACTCTCAAAGCCGTACTCCGTATTCAATTTTTTATAATGCGCTAAAACAGCTCTTAAGGTTTCCATATTCCTTTCGGTATGCTGTCCAAAATTATGGGGATGCCACCACAAATGGTACAAGAGATTGTTTTTTGCAGCATGGGTCATACTTTTTTTAATTCTCTGCAATTTTAAGTACTCCAAAGCCGCTCCTCCCTTTGCCATATAAGGTCTAAAGAACCTACTGGAAGGAATATTATAAGGCTTATTAGAAACCAAATTCCTTAGTTCATAACAATTATGGCCAGAAATGTTTACATAACAATCCAGGGTTCTATATACCTTCTTTTTTAAAGTAGTCCCCTCTTTACTATCCGGTGCAAAATACCAAGCTTTTTCATTGCCCCTATAGGTTGCTATTCCCAAATCCTTACAGATCGCCAAATACTCAGCATTGAATTGATTCCTAGGAAAAACCAGGCTATGAAGTTCTATTCCCTTTGATTTAGCTATATCAATGGCTGAAACCAAATCTGCCCTAAATTCTTCCAAAGTCTGACCAGGCTCCTGACAATAATAATGCGAAAAGGTATGGGTCCCTATTTCATGTTCAGGATAATTATCCCTCACTAATTCTATTAGTGGAAGTGCAAAATGATAGGGATCTTCCTGCCCATTTTCTTTTACCTCTTTAAAATTATCTAAGTAAGGTGAGAGATTGCTATCCTTATAATTGGGTTTTAATGCCGGGCTATACCTAATCATTTCCTCTCTGTCTTTGGCAAATAGTAAGCCTACAGTTGCAAAAGTTGCCTTTACCCCATATTCCCTAAATGAATTAAGCATATCCGGGACCACCTCATACACCTTCTCCAAAGAGGAAGCGTAGCCTTCCAGACTACGTTTATCCCTTACACCCCAATAAAGCTCAAAATCCAAAGAAATTACAAATTGCCCGGTAGATTTCATTTTTTATATATTCTAACAAGTCAAAATTAATATTATCTACGTAATATTGATATATCTAACGTTGTATTGCCAATTATAAATGTTAAACCGCAATTTTATTCTACCTAAGACCTTTTAATTTTTCCTAATTAATGTATCAAACCAAAACGACCAACATATTAGTCATATGTTCACTAGACCAATCATTGATCAATTTTAGGGGAGATATGCTGCAAACACTATTAGACAATGGCTACAAGGTTTTTGCCGCAGCCCCGAATTTTAAAATTGATGCATTTACCGAATTAATGAATATGGGGATTACTCCAATTGAATATAAATTGGTACGGACCGGATTAAACCCCTGGCAGGATGTGAAATCCATTCTTGCCATAAGAAAGATTGTATTGGATAATTCTATAAACCTTATTTTTCCATACACCATTAAGCCGGTACTATACGGTTCAATAGCTGGCAGAATAACCGGTATTTCCACAATTTCCTTAATAACCGGGCTTGGCTTTACATTTAGCAAAAGTTCCAAAAAAGCGCAATATCTACAACGGTTAACCGAAGCCCTATATAGGTTGGCACTACCAAAAAACAAAGCCGTAATCTTTCAAAATTCAGATGATCTTGAACTTTTTAGGAAGAAAAAGCTCATATCCAAAAAGCAAAAGGCATACATTGTTGACGGGTCTGGAATAAATTTACAAAATTATCCGTATAGAATAAACCAAAATAATTCCGAAAGAAAGGTTTTTGTTTTGGTAGCCAGATTGATTAAAGAAAAAGGTGTTGAGTTATTTTTGGAAGCCGCAAAAGTTTTAAAAAATGAGTTTCCAAAAGCCGAGTTCCATCTTATAGGAGAACCAGAGCCATCGGCATCGCCCATTAAGGCTGAACAAATGAAAAACCTGCATAACCGCAATATTATTGTATACCATGGCTTTCAAAAAAACATATCCCAACACCTTACCGCATCGGATGTTTTTGTGTTGCCCACCTACTATAGAGAAGGTATTCCAAGATCTATATTGGAAGCTTTATCCATTGGCATGCCCATTATAACAACCAACACCCCCGGGTGCAGGGAAACTGTAGACAATGAACAAAACGGACTATTAATAGCCCCACAAAATTTGGATGCGCTGATCTCTGCTATTCGGTATTTTCTAGAAAATCCTGAAACAATAAGACCTATGGGAATATATAGCAGAAAATTAGCTGAAGATAGATTTAATGTTGAGATTATTAATAAACAAATTCTAGATATTATAAAGACTACTATCCTTAAAAATCCTTAATGCCAACATGCTAATATAATAATGTAATTTTCGCGTTTCATCACCCTAATCAACTTTTAAAATATGTATAAAAATTTCTTTAAAAGAATAATTGACTTTTTAGTTTCTCTAGTCATCCTTCTTTTTTTTAGTCCATTAATTGTAGTATTGATTATACTTTTGGCAATCAGTACTAAGGGAACCCCTTTTTTCCTTCAAAAGAGACCTGGCAAAAACGGTAAGATTTTTACCATTATAAAATTTAAGACCATGAACGATCTGTGCGACGACAATGGGGACCTCTTACCGGACAGTAAACGCATAACAAAGATGGGCAAACTAATGCGCAAAACTTCTTTGGATGAGCTGCTGCAATTAATAAATGTCCTAAAAGGAGAAATGTCACTTATTGGCCCCAGGCCGCTACTTATAGAATACCTACCGCTATACAATACCGTACAGGCCCAGCGCCATAATGTAAGGCCTGGTATCACAGGCTGGGCACAAATAAATGGGAGAAACAGTATTAGTTGGGAAGAAAAGTTTACTTACGATGTTTGGTATGTGAAAAACATTAGTTTAAAAACCGATTTAATAATATTGCTTAGAACTATTAAAATTGTACTCGGTGCCAAGAATGTTTCGGCCAGCAGTACCGTAACCATGAAAAAATTTACTGGTAGTGATTCCCTAGGATAAATTTAAGAGTACGATAAAAATTTACACTCCCTACCCTTTTAAGCATTAGCTCCAAAATTTATTTTGGAATCTAAGACGAACAACAATACGCTAATCATAGAGTACATCTGAAATCTCCTGGGAATGAAAATACTATTATGAACAAATAATAAATTTAACCTTAAAAACGTTATTAAAACAACATTCAAGATCAAAAAAGTGAACCTATTTAATTTTTACCTATCTTTATAAGTCCATATATAATGGACCTATTTAACCCAAATCTTTAGTTACACCTTAAATTAGCTTAATTTGTTGCCCCCGAAAAAAATATTTCTTTCCCCTCCCAATATGTGTGGCTCCGAGCAAAATTATATTGCTCAAGCATTTAACACTAACTGGATTGCTCCTATAGGAAGCAATATAGATATTTTTGAAAATCTTATAGCGAAGCATCTTCAACATGAAGTCTATGTAACCGCTTTAAATTCTGGGACAGCTGCTCTACATTTGGCATTGATACTCTTAGGGGTTTCAAAGGGAGACGAGGTTATTTGTCAATCCCTGACCTTTGCCGCATCTGCCAACCCTATTACCTACCTGGGCGCGAAACCTGTTTTTATAGACAGCGAACGTGACACTTGGAACATGTCGCCATTTCAACTTGAAAGAGCCATCCAACATAGGATAGAATTAGGTACAAAACCCAAGGCCATCATTGCGGTCCACCTGTACGGAATGCCATACAAAGTGCAAGAAATCAAGGATATTGCGAACAAATATAATATTCCAATTATTGAGGATAGCGCAGAAGCTCTAGGCAGTAAATTTAATGGGAAACAATGTAGTACTTTTGGAAATTTGGGTGTGCTGTCATTTAACGGAAACAAAATAATTACTACCTCTGCAGGCGGAGCATTGGTGGCCAAAACTCCGGAAATTAAACAAAAAGCTATTTACCTAGCTACCCAAGCTAGGGACGACGTTCCCTATTACCAACATTCCGAAATTGGATACAATTATAGAATGAGCAATATTCTTGCCGGGATAGGCAGGGGACAAATGGAGGTTTTAGATAAAAGAATTGCGGCTAAGCGCTCTATCTATAAATATTACAAAGCCAGATTGGAAGCTAATTCCCATATTGAGTTCCTTGACGAACCTAAGGGCTTTTTCTCCAATAGATGGTTAACCTGTATTTTAACTTCTTCCTATGAGATTAGAGAGGAAATCCGTCTTGCCCTGGAAGCCGATAACATTGAATCCAGACCACTATGGAAACCCCTACACCTACAGCCCGTATTTAAAAAATTTCCAAAGTATATAGATGGAACAGCTGAAAATATTTACGAAAGAGGTTTATGTTTGCCCAGCGGAACCAATATTGAAGAGGCTGATATGGAACGAATAATAGCCATCATTCGTTCCAAAACCGAAAGAGCCCTAAAGTTTGCCTAATGGACCTATAAAGAATACTTGCACGTTAAACACCCACCAGCCACAATTAGGCTGAAAGACTTTGGTTCTTATTAAAAATGGATCTAAAAGTCAGGAAAATTATTTTTAAGTCGGTGATTATCCCTTTTTCCAAAATATATTTCTTGTTCAATTCCAGTTTTCTCGGCATAACTTCTTCTATATATTTTTTTTCAGGATTACTGGACGCTTTTAAAATTTCGTTCTCATTTCTAAAATATATAGAGGCGTAATCTGTAATTCCAGGTTTTATTGATAGAACAATTCTGTCTGCCTTTGAATACATCTCCACATATTTAGAAACTTCAGGTCTTGGACCTACCATGCTCATATCCCCTATAAAAACATTGAATAATTGGGGCAGTTCATCTAATTTATATTTCCTAAGGTAAAACCCTATAGGGGTAACCCTGGGATCGTGATCACCTACCGTTAACAAACCCTTTTTATCAGAACCGGTATACATTGTTCTAAACTTGAGAATATTAAAAACTTTCCCATCCAAACCAACCCTCCTCTGCCTATAAAAAATGCCGCCCTTTGAAGATAGCACAATAGCCAAAGAAACAATCAACAATATGGGTGATATTATCACTATCCCAAAACCCGCACTGACTATATCAAATATTCTCTTGAGCATAAAGCACTTGTTCTACTGATTCACAAACAGATTCTACGATAAATTTTATATCGCTGTTAGAGAGTTGGGGATATATAGGCAACGATATTTCATTGGCATACTGTTTATAGGCTTTTGGATAATCCTCAATAGAATAGCCCAACTCCTTAAATAAAGAAAGTAGTGGCAGCGGTTTAAAATGAACGTTTACCGCCACATCGTAACTAGAGATAAGCGAAATAATTTTATCCCTTTGCTCTTCAGTTACCCCATCTATCCGCAAGGCATAGATATGGCATGAAGAATGTTTATGATTTGATTTATACCGTGGTAATATAGCCCATTTCCTGTCCGAGAAGTGCGTGTTATAATCCTCAAAAATCTTAATCCTAGCCGGAAGGGAAGCATTCATATAAGTATCCAACTGTCCTATTCCTATTGCTGCAAGAACATCTGGCATATTGATTTTTAAACCAGGATATACAATGTCATAACTCCAGGCCCCTGCCTTGCTTTTGGTAAAGGCATCCTTTGTCTGTCCATTTAAGGAGTAACACCTAAGGGTGTTATATAATTCCTCATTATTAAAAGGTTGAGGCAAATTGAGGCATATGGCCCCTCCCTCTGCAGTCGTAACATTTTTAACCGCATGCAACGAAAATATAGTAACATCTGTTAATGCTCCCGTTTGTTTCCCTTTATAGTCCGCTCCAATTGAATGTGCGGCATCGGAAATAACCATAATTCTTCCCAGTTTCTTCTGAATCTCATTGGTTGGCCTAAATAAGGCCTTTTTACTCGCAACCATTTCATTTATCTGCTCATAGTCACATGGCCATCCCGCAATATCCACAGGTATAATTACCTTGGTTTTTGGAGATATAGCCTTTTCAATGGCCTCCAATGATATATTAAAATCATCTGAAACATCTACCATTACGGGTTTAGCATTGGCATGAATAACGGCCAAAGCTGTTGCAGAATAGGTATAGGCCGGTATGATTACTTCATCATCTGGTTGAAGGCCGAACCATTTTAACATTAACATAGCGCCCGATGTCCATGAATTAACACAAAGTACCTGAGGGGCTTTGGTTAGTTCACAAATTTGACTTTCAAGTTTTTTTACTTTTGGACCTGTAGTGATCCAACCCGACTCCAAGGAATCCAATACTTCCGTTTTTACCGTATCATTAATAAGAGGAGGAGAAAATGGTATTTTCATATGGCTTTTTTATATAGATCTATATACTTTTCACTTATAACGCTTAAACTAAATTGCTTTACATGGATTTTGGCATTTTGTCCCAACTTATCAGTCAATTCCCTATCCACTGCCAATTGGATCATGGCATTTGCCAGGTCTTGTGAATTGTCCACTTCCACATGGAGACCTTCTTTTAAATGTCTAATTATTTCATTGGTGCCGGGAACATTAGTTGTAATACTGGGTAATCCTAGTGCCGATGCTTCCAATAAGACCCTGGAAAAACCTTCTCGAAAAGTAGGGAGTACAAATACATCGGCACTATGCATCAAATCCTGTATATCCGTACGTGGCCCCAACCATTCTATAACATCATTATACTTCTTAATGATTTGTAAATTTAATCGTTTGGAATCTTCTTCCAAAGGTCCTACCAATAAAAATTTAAACCTATGTTTTTTTTCTTTACAGATTTTTGCAGCTTCCAGGTAATTAATAATTCCTTTTTCAAAAACCAGTCTGGAAACACATATAAAAGTGAAATCCTCATTTTTGTTTTTAGGTTTATCCAATACATTGGAAAGGTCAATCCCACTTCCATAAATCAATGAACTGTTAGAAGGGCGTACCAGCTTATGGTCTAAAAAATGGTTCCTGTCGTCCTCGTTTTGAAAGGTTGTATGGTACACCCTATTTCGAATTAGAAAATGTAGAACTGTATAAAAAATTCTATATACCCTAAACTTTAAATCATTGGACATGAAGATAGTTCCCATTCCTGTAATGGTTCTTATTATTCTGGTTTTAAGTCCTAGCGATGCAAAGGGGAGGATAAAAGCCGGTTTAGTATCAAAAGTTTGGACCACATCAAAACAATTACTTTTTAAGATGCGTCTGTATTCCAAAGCCGTCTTAAAATCCGATATTGGATTAAATTGCCTATTTAAACTGTAACCAATATAGTTTATTTCGTCTGGATAATTATAATCCTTGGTTCCCAATATGGTTACATCGTAATTACTCCTTATAAGACATTTGGCCAAATCTATTCTTTTATGGGCATCTTCACTCCCAACCAAACAAATGCTCTTTTTTTTGTCCATTAAAACAATTTATAGTTTTTAGTTAGTACACACAAAGAAACGGTTTAGTTTATTCCATCCATGCTTTTGTAGTTAAAACTACATTTTTAACCGTTAAATAGTAGCATTTGGCAAAGTATATATTCACCCCCAAACAAACTTTTACAACAAAGAAAATTCAATGCAGCGAAACCACTACATTATTGCCTTCCTTTAGTATCATCCCATAATTTTTGTTTCATTTTTTTTAACTATCTTGAAGAAATAATTACGAGTTTTAAAGATCCCCTCACAAATAATCACTTGAACCATAATATTTTGCTTTTTAGCGATTTGTAGGAAGAATATTATTAGGTTTTAGGATTAAAAATTATGTTTACCCTCAGAATTAAGTTTAACCATATCACCTAAAATTATTTAACCATGTTAACACAAATTGAAACCAAAAGCAAAGTAAAGGATTACATCATTGGCGCAACATTATCCGACACCAAGAACATTTCAGATGACACCCTAATTTTTGAAACAGGTCTACTGGATTCTATGGGACTATTGTTTCTTATTGAATTCTTAAAGGAGGAGTTTAATGTTGAAGTAGAGGATGAAGAGCTTCTTCCTGAAAATTTTGAGTCTGTTAATAGTATTATACAGTTTATAGAAGGAAAACTATAATTTTTAACGAATAACAGTCCATTCATATGTGCGGTATCGCCGGCTTTTATAATTTTAAAAGGGATAGTCAACAGCAGACCAACATCCTTAGGCGAATGCTTACAAGGATCAAACACAGGGGACCGGACCAAAGTGGTGTTTACCTATCAGATCACCTTGGCCTGGGAAGTGTTAGGTTAAGTATAGTGGACCTGAACAGTGGTACCATGCCCATATCCAACGGTGATGACAGCTTGTGGATTGTTTTTAATGGAGAAATATTTAATCATATTGAACTACGGGAAGAGCTTAAAACTATAGGCCACTCTTTTAAAACGCATAGCGATACCGAAGTCATTGTTCATTTATACCAAGCATACGGCCCTAATTTTGTCCATAAATTAAATGGACAATTTTCTATTGCCATATGGGACAAGAACAAGCAAGAATTGTTTTTGGCAAGAGATAGAGTGGGCATTAGACCATTGTACTATACAAATGTGGATCAATCCTTTGTGTTTGCTTCAGAAATAAAGAGCATGTTGGAGTTTCCGGGCTTTGACCCAAAGCTTTCGGCAAAAGCAATTTCGGAATATTTTACATTTTGGACCTCCTTGTCCCCTAGCACTGCTTTTGAAGGTGTATTTGAAGTGCCTCCTGGAAGTTATATGATTATCAATAAGCATTCACAAAAAATTACCTCTTATTGGGAATTACCTCTATATAAGCCTAACGAATATAAATATACTGACTTAAATGAAGCCGCCAAAGGTTTTGAAGCCATTTTTAGTGATGCCGTAAAGTTAAGGCTTAGAGCAGACGTACAGGTTGCCGCTTACCTAAGTGGTGGAATTGATTCTAGTGTAACCACCTCTTTTATAAAAAGCATATCCCCTAACAACCTCCAAACGTTCTCCATTGGATTTACAGAAAAGGATTATGACGAATCTTCCTATCAAAATATCGCTGCCGACTATTTTAAAACACAGCATTCCAGCGTTCTCTGTAGCCCTGGCGATATTGCCGATAATTTTAGAAATGTAGTTTGGCATTCAGAGGCCCCTTTATTGCGTACAGCTCCTACCCCTATGAGTTTGTTGGCCAAGAGTGTACATGACCAAAATATCAAGGTTGTTATTACAGGAGAGGGTGCCGATGAACTTTTAGGGGGATATAATATTTTTAAGGAAACCAAAATAAGACACTTTTGGGCCAAGGATCCCAAATCTAAATTTCGACCACTGTTATTAAAAAAATTGTACCCTTATTTACCACAAATGAACAGCGCTAACAACAACGTCCTTAAAATGTTCTTTGGGTATAAACTAAATGAAACATCTTCTCCTATTTATTCACATCTATTAAGGTGGAACAACACCTCACGTATAACCAATTACTTAAGCCAAGAATACCGGGAAAGGATTGGGGAATACAATCCTATAGCAGCGATGGAGAAAAAGCTGGGAGATAAACTTGATGGTCTAGACCCGTTGGCCAAAGCACAGTGGATAGAATTGAACATTTTTATGTCTGGATACCTTTTATCCTCTCAGGGAGACAGAATGGGCATGGCCAATTCCATTGAGGGACGGTATCCTTTTTTGGACCATAGGGTTATAGAGTTCTGTATGAGCCTGCATCCCGACCTTAAATTAAAGGGGCTTAACGAAAAGTATTTACTTAAAAAATTGATGAAGGACAGGTTGCCAGATGTCATTTTAAATAGGCCGAAACAGGCTTACCGAGCCCCTATAAAAAGTACTTTTGCCCAGGAAAGCCTTCCTCCCTATCTACGAGAAATGTTATCTGAGAACCGCATCAAACAAGCTGGAATTTTCAACCCTGTTCACGTAAGCCAATTGCTTACAAAAATGAAAACAAAAAATCAAGTTTCGGAAATAGATAACATGGCCATAACTGCTATTTTGTCTACCCAGATTTTAAACGATATTTTCATTAATAAATCAATTAAAGAGTTAAACGAAAAAGAACTAGTTGTTCTTGACAAAACAATATTTGATAATTAAACCTAAATACAATCATTTTATGAAACCATTTTCAAAAGATATTCTGCACATTGAAAACATTGATGAAGTTTGTAACAATATCATCAAAAAACTAAAAACCGATGTTTCCAAAAATTTACAACGAAGAGGAGCCGTTATCGGTATTAGCGGGGGTATAGATTCATCGGTCTGCATGGCATTGTCGGCCAAAGCTTTCGGTCCTGAAAAAGTAACGGCCATAATGTTGCCAGAACAGGACTCTAGTGACGACAGTAAAAACCTTGCCCTTAAACTAGCCAATAAATTTGATGTAGATACTTTGGAAGAGAATATAACCAATGCCCTAGACGGCTTTGGATGCTACCAAAGACGTGATGAAGCCATAGCCAGGGTCATAACGGATTTTGACCCAAAGGTTGATAAAGCCAAAATTGAGATCAAACAAAATATTGGCCAAAATATTCCAGCCATATTTTCAATTACCGTAATTAAACCTAATGGCGACGTGGTTAGTAAATTATTACCGGCCAAAGAATACCTACAAATCGTAGCATCTACCAATTTTAAACAGCGTAGTAGGATGTCAATGCTATACTATCATGCAGAAAGACTTCATTATGCAGTAATAGGCACTCCAAACAAGCACGAAGTGGAACAGGGATTTTTTGTAAAATACGGTGATGGTGGCGCTGATGTTATGCCTATTGGCCACCTCTACAAAACACAAGTCTACCAGCTAGCCGAATACTTGGGTGTTCCACAGGAAATCATAGATAGAACTCCTACAACGGATACCTATACTGCCGAACAGACCCAGGAAGACTTTTTCTACCAATTACCTTTCAAAGAAATGGATCTTATCTGGTATGGTTGGGAAAATAATTACCCAGCAGAAGAAGTTGGCTCTGTAATGAATAAAACCGCCCAAGAGATTGAAAATATCTACAAGAGTTTTGAAAGAAAGAAGAAAACCACAGAATACCTGAGAATGAAACCAATATTCTAAAGTTATAGAATAGGAATATGACTGGAAGAAGAATGGGACAATAGAATTGTTCACATATTTTCTAGGATGTGAACACATAATAAGCAACATTCTTCTTCCTTTCCTTTAAACTTATTTAATATATAATGCCATATCATGAATGTTTTTGACTATTTATTTGATGAAACCAAGGAGCTTGAAAAGGATTTTGTAATAGGTCCAAAAGAGAGAATCTCATTTAAAAAACTTCATGAAGACAGTCTAAAAATTGCTTCCTACCTAAAACTCAATGTAGGTGAAGGGCAAAACATTATTTTAATTGGTCCAAATTCCGTATTTTTTATTACCAGCTATTTGGGCATACTAAAATCTGGAAATGTTTGTGTCCCCTTAAATTTTTCAATTGAACAGGAAAATCTAAATTTTATACTAAACACTACAGATTGCCCCTTCGCTTTTATGGCAAAGAGCATTGTTTCCAACCATCAATTAGACAATAATGTAAAGTTGATGGATGAGGCCGGGCTTGAAAATGTATTACAAGACCATGAGGCTGTTGACTTCAGCTCTTCCTTTGACGGAAATCAATTAGCAGAAATAATATTTACCTCCGGATCCACGGGGAAACCCAAAGGCGTAATGATAAGTCACCAAAATATTATTGCCAATACCGGATCCATTATAGAATACCTAAATTTAACTTCCAAGGACATTATTGGAGTTGTATTACCTTTTTTTTACTGCTATGGCCTGTCATTGCTACATACCCATCTCAGGGTAGGCGGATCCATTGTACTTAACAATAGTTTTATCTTTTTAGGATCTGTAATAAATGATTTAAAAAAATATAGGTGTACAGGCTTCGCCGGAGTCCCCAGCCACTATCAAATTTTACTTAAAAAATCCCAAAATTTTAAAACCACCTCCTTTCCTGATCTAAGATATGTTACCCAAGCAGGAGGAAAATTACATAATGTTTTTATAGACGAATTTATTCAGGCCTTTCCCAAAATAGATTTTTTTGTAATGTATGGTCAGACTGAGGCCACGGCACGTTTATCCTATCTACCTCCCAAACTAATTCAAACAAAAAAAGGGTCAATAGGAAAAGGCATTCCTGGTGTATCCCTAAAAATAGTAGATAAAAATGGTAATGAGACACCTTTTGGGGAAGAAGGTGAACTTGTGGCCAAAGGAGACAATATCATGCTTGGATATTACAAGGAACCAAAGGAAACCGAAAAAGCCATTAAAAATGGTTGGCTTTATACTGGGGATATCGCTATTTCCGATGAAGATGGGTATTGCTACTTAATGGCACGAAAGAAAGAAATAATAAAAGTGGGCGGAAAACGCGTTAGCCCAAAGGAAATTGAAGAAGTTATATTATCCCTTCCTCAAGTAGTAGATTGTACCATTACAGGGGTTGAGGATGAGATTTTGGGAGAAGCCCTCAAAGCTGTTATTGTACTTAACGGCACAATGGAGCAAGAACTAATGAAGGAGAAAATATTAGTAAGGTGTTCAGAAAAACTTTCCTTATATAAAATTCCAAAATTCATAGAATTTGAAAAAAACCTTTCTGTAAATGCTGCCGGGAAAAAGGTAAAAAAATAGCATATTTTATGCATCACAAGAATATTGGCCATATAGTACAATTATAACCCGAAAATACTCTATGCAATTACAATTCCTATAAATTGAGAAAATGAATTATCATATCTTCATTGGCCAATTTTACTTACCTTAGTTTATTTAACCTTACTTCAATCTTTTCTAAAGTTCCTTATAAATTATGAATATTAGCATTATAGATGAAAAAAAAGAATGGGATACATTAGTAGAATCTTTTCAACATTCGGACAGCTATCATTCATATGAATACCATGTTATAACAAAAAATAAAAGTGATCGTCCCATATTAATAAAGTACACTGAGGGAGATAAAACCATTGCTTTGCCTATGCTATTAAGGCAAATTCCAGGAACCCCCTATATGGATGCCACCTCTGTCTATGGTTATGCTGGTCCGCTTACCCAAAATATAGATAGTGATTTTGACAATAATAATTTCATAAATAAAATTAAGACGCTACTTAATGGGTTAGGTGTTGTCTCTGTATTTTCCAGATTAAACCCCTTTATTCCATATCAAGGCACCGTGTTAAGCAACCTTGGAAATATTTCCTATTGTGGTAAGGTCGTTAACATTGATATCACAAAGGATCTGGATACCCAAAGAAAAGGCTATAACAGACGGCTAAAATCCTATATCAACAAATCTAGGAATCAATACATCTCAAGATTGGCTACTTCCGAAAACGAAATCACGGCCTTTGTACAATTGTACCATGAAAATATGAGACGGGTAAATGCGGCCAAGGATTATTTCTTTGATAGGGATTATTTTTTCAAATTATTGAACTCAACCAACTTTAAGACCGAGGTTCTAATCTCCGAAGACATAGTGACTAAAAAGATAATTGCGGCCGCCATGTTCCTCAAAAAAAACAATATTGTGCAGTACCATTTATCTGGAGCTTCAAAAGACTACCTTCATTTAAACCCTATTAAAATGTTGATCGATGAAATGAGAATAATGGCAACAACTGATAAATATAGACACTTTAATTTAGGAGGAGGTGTTGGAAGTAGTAAGGATTCCCTATTTCAATTTAAATCCAATTTTTCTAAGGATTATAAGGATTTTCAATTGTGGAAATTTATAGTGAATAAACCTCAATATGAGAAATTAACAAACCTCCATTTTCTACAACAGGGGATTTCTGCCACAACAGAAACCACTTCTTTCTTCCCAAGTTATAGATACTAAAATAATTTATCCAAAGATACCATATGAAAGGTAATCCCTTCCTATCAGATACGTTCACAAGCATTTGGTCCAAACACTTCAATAAAAGCAAACGGATATATTCCTTTAATTTTATTCACCAATTACATTTTTTTAAGCACCCTTGGCTACCCCTTTATTTAAATATTGGTAAAAATCATACCAAAGGAATTTCCTATTCCCTTACCTTAAATAATATAAGAGATTTAAAAAAGAAGGTACTCATCATTTATGATGTACCCACTTATTTTGATTTAAACCTCAATGCTATAGATAAAAAAGTGAAACTGACCAAGATAAAACAATATCCAGGATTTTTGGTGGAACTAGATAACTATCCCAAATTTGAACAGTACTTTATTGCCTCATTTAGCAAAAGCAGCAGATACAAATTGAACAAGTATAAGAAACGGTTGGAATCTTGCTTCAACATTAGCTATAAAATGTATTGCGGTCAAATGGACCGAGGAACTTACGATAATATCTTTAAAGAATTTAGAAATTTATTGATAAAAAGGTTTAACGATAAAGGTACAACCAACAACAACCTACACCCCAAGGAGTGGGACTTTTACCATGAAGTGGCCTTTCCCCTTATACTGGAAAAAAAGGCCGCTCTGTATGTTATTTATAACAATAACACCCCTATCGGCCTTACCCTAAACTATCTCTCCAATACAGCGGTATTTGATGCTATTACCGTGTTCGACATAGATTACGAAAAGTTTTATTTGGGGTCGGTAACCGTTATGAAACTCATAGAGTGGTCCATAGATAATGGATATCGATATTTTGACTTTTCCAAAGGATACTTTGACTATAAAAAAAGATGGGCCAGTAGGGAATATAATTTTGAATATCACTTATATTATGACCATAAATCTATAAGAGCTAAGATAATTGCTACTTTCATCTCCCGTTATTTTAAACTAAAAAACTATTTACGCAATAGGAATATAAATACTAAACTTCATAACTTAACTTTTTGGTTAAAAACGGGGAAATCAAAGAAAAAAGAAAGAAAAAAGTACCATTTTTCCCCGATTGCTGAAGAAACCATATTGGAGAACTATAAGGAAATAAACAGAAGTAGTGATGAATTTATAAATTTAAGAACCTACATTTTTGAATTTTTATACCTAAACACTGCCTCTGAAGATACGATAAAGGTTAAAAAAAATATTCTTGAAAATAACCAATTTATATTGGAGTCGGATAAAAAAAGGGTTCTGCTCTCCCTATTATAATCAAGTTAAACATGGTTTTATCATTAATACTTATATCTAAAAATAAATGGATACAAATAATACCTCCAACAAAATAGTCATGATTAGCGGTCCAGGGGAATATCCAATAATGGTTTATAATTATTTAATCCAACATAATCTTCACATAGAACGTCTTATTATTGAAACCCCCGTCAATACCAAAAATTTTCTAATACGAAGAATAAAAAAAATAGGTGCCTTCAATGTACTTGGACAGGTCCTACACCGTATGCTGATTGTTCCCTTTCTCAAAATAGAATCAAAAAAAAGACTGCAAAAAATTAAGGAAATGGGGCAACTTAACAGTAAAATGGCCAATCCCGATGTCATATCAAAAGTTCCCTCTGCTAATTCCGACCAATGTTTAGATCTCTTACGACAACTAAACCCGTCTGTAGTAGTGGTTGTCAATACCAGAATACTTAGTACTCGAACCTTATCATCCATTCCTGCAAAATTCATTAATATCCATGCAGGGATTACTCCTAAATATAGAGGTTGGCACGGGGGGTATTGGGCACTTGTCCATAACGATAAAACCAATTGTGGAACTACAATACATTTGGTTGACAAGGGAATTGACACTGGCGGTATATTATACCAAAGAAACATTGATCCAACAGGTCAAGACAACTACTATACCTACCCTTTCCTACAACTGATTGCAGGTTTGCCCATTTTAAAAAGGGCCATAAAGGACGTTTTAAACCAAAATATTCAATTAAAGGTACCGGATAAAAATAATGACTCCAACTTATATTACCATCCAACTATTTGGCAATACCTTATTAACCGGATTAGTAAAAAAGTAAAGTAATAATAATGTACTTATAGAGGAAGACTGTTTATCTCCCTCCTATTAAGTAACTCATTAAAATTTAGTGATTCCCAACTTAACATTAGACTTTTTTAACATAGCGATTGGACTGATTAAATAAGCTATTTATTTTTAATTTAACAAACTAATAACCAACACATTAAATTGTATATTTATATAATTAAACACTAATACTTCAACAATGGCACATTATTTATTATGAAACTATTTCTCAATTCTTCCTTTTCAATCCTCTTGAGCTTACTGTTTTGTTCATTGGGTTATGCCCAGGTTACTTATGAAGAAGCCTTCCCCAACCTTGGATTTGAATATCCCACGGAAATAATGAATGCCGGGGACAATAGTGGAAGGATCTTTGTGGTGGAGCAGCCGGGAAGAATAAAGGTCTTCCAAAATGATAAAAACACGGCCATGGCCAACACCTTTTTGGATATTAGCGATATCGTCAGCTTTTCCTCTGGTCAGGAAATAGGGCTCTTGGGACTGGCCTTTCACCCAAATTATGACCAAAACGGATATTTTTATGTGTACCATACACGTCAGAGTGGTATTTCAGGGGTTTATGTGGAAATTGTTTTGGCCAGATATACCGTTAGCGATGACGATCCCGACATGGCCGACCCGTCCACTAGATTGGAAATATTCAGTTTTGACAAGAACCAGGGAAACTCCAACCATAACGGGGGTAAAATAGGTTTTGGACCGGATGGCTACTTATATGTTTCCATTGGGGATGGTGGTGGTGGTGGCGACCCCAATAAGAATGCACAGGACCTGGACAACGTATTTGGGAGCATCCTTAGGATAGATGTGGACCTGGATGGCAATAACCCCTTGGAGTCCAATCCCGATACGCCCAACGGCAATTATGAAATACCGGCAGATAATCCCAGGACAGGGCAAAGTGGTTTGGACGAGCTATATGCATGGGGCATCAGGAACACCTGGAAGTTCTCCTTCGACGCCCCTACAGGACGTATGTGGGGAGCCGATGTGGGACAAGGCGACAGGGAAGAGATCAACCTTATCACTATTGGCGGGAATTATGGATGGAACAGGTTTGAAGGCAATACCTTGGAGGATGCATCTACGGTATTGGCCACTTCACCGGACATAAAACCGGTTTTTGAATATGAACGGAGCAATGGAGATGTGTCCATTACAGGCGGCTATGTGTACAGGGGTGCCAGCAACAACCCACAGATCAAGGACAAATATATATTTGGCGATTACGTTACCGGAAGGGTTTGGGCCCTGGACTATGATCCTACAAACGGAGAGGCCACATCAGAGCTCCTCTTTAGGACCAACGGGCAGTACATCTCCTCCTTTGGATTGGACGAAACCGGTGAGCTTTACTTCAGCGATTACGGAAGTTCCGCTCAATTGTACAAGATAATAGGTGGCAACAACGGTCCCCAGACCATTACCGTAAACGGTATAGGGGATTGGTACCCCATGGACCAGGGAACCGATGGGACCGTGCAATGCTCCGAAATCTCCAACGACAGCACATTATATATTGGTGGTGGGTTTACTACCGCAGGAGGAACCCCCTCAAACAATATGGCCCTGTACCACCCAGATTCCGGATGGGAAAGTCTGGGCCTTGCAACCAATGGAACCATAAACGCTATCGCTATCACAAACCAGGGCCAGATTTTTGTAGGTGGCGATTTTTCACAGATAGAAGGGGTTCAGGCCAGTAATATAGCCACTTGGAACGGCAGCTGGTCTGCCATGGGCACTGGGACCAACGGACCTGTGGCACAAATTGAAATCAACAGTGAAAACAAGGTATATGTGGGCGGAACCTTTGAAACGGCTGGCGGGTTACAGGCCAATAACATTGCCCTTTGGGAAAATGGCTCATGGGCAACATTGACTGACTCCACTAACGGGGAAGCAGGAACAAATAACGAGGTACGTGCCATTTCAATCGCAGAAAACGATAACGTATACGTTGGGGGGAATTTTGATTCTGCAGGAGGAAACCCTGCTGCGAGAATCGCCGTGTGGAACGGTACAAATTGGGCTTCCCTGGGTACGGGAACAAGTGGCTTCGTCCAGGCCATCACCATTACCCCGGACCATATCTATGCCGGAGGAAACTTTGCCATGGCCGGTAACCTTACCGCCAACAGAATCGCCAGATGGGACCGGAACAATTTGCAGTGGGAGACCATGGGATACGGCCTGAGCGGAAATGTAAATGCATTGGCCCAACAGGACGACTATATTTACGCAGCAGGAAACTTCCAAACCGCTTCAGATGAACAAAACATACATAAAATTGTAAACAACATTGCAAGATGGAGCGAAAACAACGGTTGGGAAGCATTGGGAAGGGACACCATGGTAGGGGTGGACAACCAAATAAACACCTTAACATTTGACAAACAAAACGCAAGACTATACGCAGGGGGCAATTTCTCCAGTGCCGGAGAAAGTAATATAGGAAATATCGCCGTTTGGGGTGTGGATTTGGGATGTGTCAACAACATAACCCCAACCTATACCGTAAATGGCGTCACAAATAGTGGTCTTGATACCATTACAATTGAGGAAGGCTCTTCACTGGTTTTTAGTGTTGTGCCCAATACGGTAGATTTCTCCATCCAACTAGAGGATGGAACCGAAATTTCTGGTGACTACACCATTAATGAGGTGACCAATTCCAACGCGGGGGCCTATACGTTCACCACCACCGAGGGATGCAGAAAAACACTACAATTATTAGTAGATAGCCCTACCAATGACGAAGATAGCGATAATGATGGGATACCTGATACTATTGACCAATGCCCCAATACACCTCCATTAGCGATAGTGGACAATCTGGGCTGTACGATTCCAACATTGCCTGTGAACAACTACACCATAACCGCAAGCAGCCTAAGCTGCAGGACGTTGGCCAACGGGGCAATTTCAATTACTTCGGGCGACACCAATTATCAATCAACTGCAATGGTCACAGGAAACGATCTTAGCAAAAGCTACTCCTTTTTTGAAAATCTAGAAATAACCGATCTAGTTGCTGGTTTATATAACATCTGCCTAACAAATAGTGGTTTTCCCGATTATCAAAATTGTTCAAAAATCGTTATCTCAGAGCCTGAAGAGTTATTGGTCTCCTCTATCGTGGACAAAGAAAATAAGGTACTTACCCTAAGAATGAACGGTGCTAAAAAATATTTAATACAACATAATGGTATAAAATTCAATACAGAACAAAATACCGTGAATTTAATTCTGGATAAAAAAATAAACATCGTTCAAGTATCAACAGATAAATCCTGTCAAGGAAGCTATGAGGAAGTTATCACAATAAATGGTTCCATAATATATCCCAATGCCTTCTCGGAAGAATTAAAAATCACCTCATTAGCATCACTTAACAACAAGGTTGAAATTTTCATCTATTCAACTCTTGGAGAACTGGTTTATTCCAATTCCCACCGTATAATAAATAATACGGTACAAATTGAAACACCTACCCTTTCATCGGGCACTTACTTTCTATTAATAAATAACGGGCAAACAACAGACACCCATAAAATAGTAAAACGATGAAGTGCATTATACCCTACTCTATATTGGCAATATTTATTCTAGCCTCATGTAAAAAAGATAACAACCTAAAGGATCTTATAGAGTTAAAACCCACCAAAGTCCAATTAATTTTTCCCCAAAACATTTCAGAATGTATTGAAGGAAGTATCCTATCGGAAACTCACAGTGAAGTAACCTTTAGATGGGAACCTTCTGAAAACACCGATAACTACGAACTCCACATTACCAATCTACTCTTATATTCTACAGAAACATATAGTACCACAAATACCGAATTGGGAATTACCATTCCTAGGGGCACACCTTACTCTTGGTATGTTTCTTCCCATAACAACTCGGCAAAAGTTACAAGTGACACATGGTCTTTTTACAACTCAGGAAGTAAGACTGAATATTTTATTCCTTTTCCCGCCCAAAATAGCTATCCAGAAATGAGAGATTCACTACCATTTAATCAATCTTCCGTTACTTTAGAATGGGTTGGCCACGATCTTGATTCAGATATTTTGGATTATGATGTTTATTTTGATACCTCATCTCCGCCAACACTGTACTTGGAGAAAACCAATAAAAATAATCTCGCCGATATACCCATTGCCCCTGGCACAACCTATTATTGGAAAATTACAACAAGAGATAGCTTGGGGAATGAATCCAACTCCAATATCTTTGTTTTTGAAGTGAAACAAAATTAACATTACTAAACTGCGTTGGATATATTTATTTTGGTACAGTAATGGAAATCAAAAAGATAAATTTTATATTTAGGTTTAATTTATCACAACAATAATGGCCTGTCATACAAATATAAAGCTAATTATAAACTCAGTTCTAATATATTTACTCTCCAACTCTTTTGGAATGGAAATATGTCGTGCCCAAGTTACTTATGAAGAGGCCTTCCCCAACCTTGGATTTGAATATCCCACGGAAATAATGAATGCCGGGGACAATAGTGGAAGGATCTTTGTGGTGGAGCAGCCGGGAAGAATAAAGGTCTTCCAAAATGATAAAAACACGGCCATGGCCAACACCTTTTTGGATATTAGCGATATCGTCAGCTTTTCCTCTGGTCAGGAAATAGGGCTCTTGGGACTGGCCTTTCACCCAAATTATGACCAAAACGGATATTTTTATGTGTACCATACACGTCAGAGTGGTATTTCAGGGGTTTATGTGGAAATTGTTTTGGCCAGATATACCGTTAGCGATGACGATCCCGACATGGCCGACCCGTCCACTAGATTGGAAATATTCAGTTTTGACAAGAACCAGGGAAACTCCAACCATAACGGGGGTAAAATAGGTTTTGGACCGGATGGCTACTTATATGTTTCCATTGGGGATGGTGGTGGTGGTGGCGACCCCAATAAGAATGCACAGGACCTGGACAACGTATTTGGGAGCATCCTTAGGATAGATGTGGACCTGGATGGCAATAACCCCTTGGAGTCCAATCCCGATACGCCCAACGGCAATTATGAAATACCGGCAGATAATCCCAGGACAGGGCAAAGTGGTTTGGACGAGCTATATGCATGGGGCATCAGGAACACCTGGAAGTTCTCCTTCGACGCCCCTACAGGACGTATGTGGGGAGCCGATGTGGGACAAGGCGACAGGGAAGAGATCAACCTTATCACTATTGGCGGGAATTATGGATGGAACAGGTTTGAAGGCAATACCTTGGAGGATGCATCTACGGTATTGGCCACTTCACCGGACATAAAACCGGTTTTTGAATATGAACGGAGCAATGGAGATGTGTCCATTACAGGCGGCTATGTGTACAGGGGTGCCAGCAACAACCCACAGATCAAGGACAAATATATATTTGGCGATTACGTTACCGGAAGGGTTTGGGCCCTGGACTATGATCCTACAAACGGAGAGGCCACATCAGAGCTCCTCTTTAGGACCAACGGGCAGTACATCTCCTCCTTTGGATTGGACGAAACCGGTGAGCTTTACTTCAGCGATTACGGAAGTTCCGCTCAATTGTACAAGATAATAGGTGGCAACAACGGTCCCCAGACCATTACCGTAAACGGTATAGGGGATTGGTACCCCATGGACCAGGGAACCGATGGGACCGTGCAATGCTCCGAAATCTCCAACGACAGCACATTATATATTGGTGGTGGGTTTACTACCGCAGGAGGAACCCCCTCAAACAATATGGCCCTGTACCACCCAGATTCCGGATGGGAAAGTCTGGGCCTTGCAACCAATGGAACCATAAACGCTATCGCTATCACAAACCAGGGCCAGATTTTTGTAGGTGGCGATTTTTCACAGATAGAAGGGGTTCAGGCCAGTAATATAGCCACTTGGAACGGCAGCTGGTCTGCCATGGGCACTGGGACCAACGGACCTGTGGCACAAATTGAAATCAACAGTGAAAACAAGGTATATGTGGGCGGAACCTTTGAAACGGCTGGCGGGTTACAGGCCAATAACATTGCCCTTTGGGAAAATGGCTCATGGGCAACATTGACTGACTCCACTAACGGGGAAGCAGGAACAAATAACGAGGTACGTGCCATTTCAATCGCAGAAAACGATAACGTATACGTTGGGGGGAATTTTGATTCTGCAGGAGGAAACCCTGCTGCGAGAATCGCCGTGTGGAACGGTACAAATTGGGCTTCCCTGGGTACGGGAACAAGTGGCTTCGTCCAGGCCATCACCATTACCCCGGACCATATCTATGCCGGAGGAAACTTTGCCATGGCCGGTAACCTTACCGCCAACAGAATCGCCAGATGGGACCGGAACAATTTGCAGTGGGAGACCATGGGATACGGCCTGAGCGGAAATGTAAATGCATTGGCCCAACAGGACGACTATATTTACGCAGCAGGAAACTTCCAAACCGCTTCAGATGAACAAAACATACATAAAATTGTAAACAACATTGCAAGATGGAGCGAAAACAACGGTTGGGAAGCATTGGGAAGGGACACCATGGTAGGGGTGGACAACCAAATAAACACCTTAACATTTGACAAACAAAACGCAAGACTATACGCAGGGGGCAATTTCTCCAGTGCCGGAGAAAGTACTGTAGGGAATATTGCCGTTTGGTCCGAAACTTTCATTTTACCTCCATCAAATCCTGAAGCGCTCAATTCTCCTTATCCAAATCCGTTTACCGATAATATAAATATTACTATTAAAAGTTCTTACGGCAACAGCTTTTTAGCCTCCCTTTACACCATAAATGGAATCTTAGTTAGCTCTAAAGAGTATCTTATCAATAATGAAAATATTAATCTAAACTTTCCAGTTCTCTCCAGTGGGCTGTATTATTTAAAATTACATAATGATAATTTTGAAAAAGCATACAAGATTATTAAAAGATAAACCTGAGGAATAAAGTATAACAAAGGAATAATTTTTATGGCTTGGCCCACTACTATTAACTCTATTATTATAGACAGATAACCTTAGAGAGCAGCTATTAGAATATTATACACTGCGAAGATTATTACCAATTTGTGAATATAAGGTTTATATTTAAAAAACAAGGCCTAAGTTATTAGACCCTATTGTATATTATACATCTCACATACTTTATGTAGTATAACATTCATAAGCCGCCATCGTTCGTGTCAATATTCATGGGCAGACTTATAGACTTTAATAGCTGTTCATGGAATCGATAATTTATTGCTAAAACCAGATTGGTCGCAGCCAATGCTGTGCATATAGGTATTGCAAAAAGTGAACAAACCGCAACTCTAGGATAGCTAGGTGTATTTTTATTCAATTTACACAAAACTTCTAGGATTGGGCCCAATAAACTTCAGCTACAATTAACAACGAAAACAAAAAAACCAACATTGAAGTTAACACTTCAATGTTGGTCTTAGTATTTATTGTAAATAAAAGGTATTAAACCTCACAAGGGTCGAGGTATTGAACCTAGATCCCGCCGAAAAAGGCGGGATTAGTTCAGCTTTCCATTTTCAGTGCGTCTTACTGACTTCTCAAAATTGAGTTTCACTAATAAAACCTATTGCAGGAATTGGACGGGTTAAAACTTAACCACCTCAAAGGCCGATCTTCTGTTAAGCTTATGCTTGGATTCTGGGCAATAGGTATCATTATCACATTCATTTACCAATTGGGTCTCTCCATATCCTTCACCTGTTAACCTAGAAGCTTCTATTCCTTTTTTATTGATCAGATAGTCCATAGTCTGCTTAACCCTGCGTTCTGACAACCATTGGTTATATTTTTCTGCTCCTCTGGAATCTGTGTGCCCTTGCACCTGTATGTTCAAGGTAGGATTCTCTTCCATTAAGGCCGCCAACTTATCCAATAGGTCCTTATAAGACTTGCTCAGGTAGGAAGAATTGAGTCTAAAATATACATTCCCTAAATCTTTGATCTTATTCTCCAATTCTGTTCTTCTCCTATTCTCTGCATCCCTTCTCGCCTGTTCTTCCGCCGCCAAACGCGCCTTTTCCTTTTCCTCTGCCAAACGTTCGGCCATTAGTCTAGCCTCCTCCTCAGCTCTTTTTGCTGCCGCAATAGAATCAGAAACCCTTTGGTTTTCTTCCATTAAGGCTAATTTTTCGAGCCCTTTTTTACTAAGTCCCTTTTCCATATTAAAACGGTACAAAATACTAGCGGAATGCTGCAAATGATTAGATGCCTCACTATCCATAGACCATTTACCGGAAGAACTAAAATCTAGACCGATTCTTTCCGAAACCCATGCTCTAAAACCAACAACACCATTATAAGTTCCCCTAGCCAAATTATTAGCATCTGTATACCCCAATCCAACACCAACATAAGGGTCTAACCAAGCTGTCTCCCCAATTATTTTATTGAGGTCGTAACTTAGCCTGGCATCAATACCATAATAATCTACTTCGGCACTATTGATAACTCCGTCTATTAGCTTGCCTACTTTGTACTTGTTATAGGTACCTATAGCTTCAATGCCCAAACCATTTTTAAAGTACTTTCCAATACTAAGTCTTGAAGGAAATGCCACCATATTCCATTGCTCATCTATAGCAAACAAATCCTTAAACATATCGCCAGAATCATCTACAAAATTATACCCTAAGCCCACCATCCAAGACTTCATTACAACACTGTCTCGGGACGTCAATTGCAGATCCTGTGCTACACTAAAACTAAAAGAGAAAATCACCAATAAAGAAAAAACAATTTTGTAGGTTTTCATACAATAATACATTTAGGAATCAATTATATTCATCCCCAAAGCTATGTCAACCCAATAGAGCCACCATCATTATTCTACAAAATACCTCAAAAATCGATATAGGGCATATAAAGAAAATTCGGACAAATTTATGGGTATTATTAATTTGCGGTTATCGTAAAAATTGGAAGTTCGTCCCATTAAAAGCAACACCTCACTATCCTATTGAAAATCAAACACTTCTAAACAATCTTGCCTTCCAACAGATAATTAATTACTGTCTCCAAACCAACACCAGTACTTTTATTGTACCAGTAATATCTCTTTTTGGGTATATGCAAGTTTATACACACAAAAAGGTGTTGTTTCTAGAATACCTTCTTCTTGAGAAGGTGTTCCCTCCTTTAAACGCAAGGTTATTGTATCCTGTGACTCTTTAAGTAGTTCCATTTTTAAACTGCTGTATCCTGTTCTAATACCTCCACAGTAAATCACTACAATTTCTTTTGTAAAATCTACCGCAGGAACAGACAATCCGGGCTTTCTAGTTTTATTGATTTGCAGAAAGAATTTTTTTAGGGCCTTAGGGTCCCTGACAACCATAAACGCCTCCTGTTCCACACCACTGTGGCTCTCACAAAGCAAATGTTCCAGCATTTGGACTTCCTGATGACTATCTTTGGCATTGTCCTCCGGCAATCCTTTTTGTCCTGCACAGGATATTCCAAAAAGGAAAAGAAAGAGTAGTAAGGTCCGCATTAGTTCTGTTCCATGCCTTGATGTCTTGCCTCAAGGGCCTTTTCATATATTGCCTCATAAAGTGGCAACACCTTGAGTATGTCAAAATCCATTGCTGCCTTGAAAGCGTTTGATTTAAACTCCTCCAAGGTTTCATCGGTTCTCAGTATTTTTAAGGCGTTTTCAGCCATTTCATCTACATTGCCCACATCACTTAAATACCCTGTAATCCCATGACGGTTTACCTCAGGTATTCCCCCGGTATTACTGGAAATAATGGCAACCCTGTTAATCATAGCCTCCAAGGCCGCCAATCCAAAACTTTCGGTCTGGGAAGGGAGAAGAAACAAATCCGAAAAACACAGAATTCTGTCTATCTCATTACTGTTCCCCAAAAAGATAACTTTATTGCTTATTCCCAGTTCTTCGCACAGGCGTTCGGCCCCTTCCTTTTCAGGCCCCTCACCTACCATTATAAGCTTTGCCGGTATTTCTTTTTGAATTTTATAAAAGATTTGTATAACATCAGGTATACGTTTTACCTTCCTAAAATTACTAATATGGGTAATTATCCTTTCGTCCTCCGAAGCCATTAAGGAACGTTGGCAATCTGTAAAGT
This sequence comes from uncultured Arenibacter sp., assembly GCA_963972175.1. GTDB lineage: Bacteria > Bacteroidota > Bacteroidia > Flavobacteriales > Flavobacteriaceae > Arenibacter. The sequence continues at coordinate 9,049 of CAXAVP010000009.1, read as the reverse complement.
GAGTACTATATTTGTTTTTATCTATAAAATTGGGGACTACGGCAATTTCCTTTTTTATATCAAACCACTCCAGAGTGCTCTGTTTTAAATTATGGCTAACAGAGGTAACCACGTCGGATTTATTTATACTGAAATTAACCGCAGGTCTATAAAAAGGATGTTTCCCCACCAAGGTAATATCTGTGCCGTGCAAGGTGGTAACCATTGGTATATAGATGCCTTCCTCCTCCAGCATTTTTTGTGCCATATAACCCGCATAGGCATGTGGTATGGCGTAATGTACATGTAACAGCTCTATCCCGAACAACTTTATGGTATCTACCAATTTACTGGAAAGCGCCAATTCATAGGGCTGATAATGGAATAGTGGGTACTCCGGGACATGTACCTCATGAAAGTATATTTTATTGCTCAAAAGCTCCAGTCGCACTGGCTGCCGATAGGTAATAAAATGGATTTCATGGCCCCTGTTGGCCAAGGCAATTCCCAATTCAGTGGCCACTACCCCACTACCTCCAAAAGTTGGATAACATACTATAGCTATTTTCATTTACTTCTTATTTTGTATTAGTGGTCACGGTTACCTAATATTGCCCCACATAATTTTATTGCACGGAGTTGGTCACTATCACCATAGCCTAATCTTATTAGGACCATTGGCACTATTTCTTAAACGCTGTTCAATCCACTTTACCCTCTTACCGGATCAGTTAGAACCATTTAGTCGAACAAGGATATAATAAATTTCAGTTCGTCATAAAAATAGACACCCCCTCTTTTTACAAAGTAATGATTTAATTTATTATTGCTTCGTATATAGCCTTCTGAATCCTTGTTCTTAACCCAGATTTAACTAAAAGTGTATTGGAAGCTGTTGGATAAGTTCTATTGGACAGAAAAACATAGACCAGGTCTTCTTCCGGATCGGCCCAAGTATAGGTACCAGTAAAACCACTGTGTCCAAAACTTTTACGGGAAACCAATTCGCATGCAGGACCACCTCCATTGATATCCGGTTTATCAAAACCAATACCACGTCTAACATTTTTGTCACAGAAATAACAGGTGTTAAACTTTTTTATGGTTCTGCCTTCCAAGAATTGTTGTCCGCCATAAAAACCATTCTGCAGGTACATCTGCATAATTTTTGCCACATCATTGGCATTGCTAAAAAGTCCGGCATGCCCCCCAACACCTCCCTGCATGGCAGCTCCCATATCGTGCACATAGCCCTGTACGGTCTGATACCTGTAATAATTATCCTCCTCCGAAGGAACAATGCTGGTCTTGGAAAACTTATCCAGCGGATTAAATCCGGTATGTGTGGCCCCTAGAGGTTTATATAAGAATTCGTCCACCAAACTATCAAGACGGCTGTTGTGGGCATCTTCAATATATTTTTTCATCACATAGTAGGCCACGTCGCTATAACGATATCGGTTCGACTTTAAATGTTGCCTGCCTATCCTATTGTATATGGAATCATTATACACATCGGTAAGATATAGTTTTTCGGCCACCTTCACCGAATACCCTTGCGTTGCATGATTCCTGTAAAACAAATTGGAAGGTTTTCTTTTATCATCAAGTGTATCTATATAAAAGGCTATCCACGCCGGCAATCTCCCGTAATGGGACAAGGCTTTTAGTACGGTAACATCTTTTAACTCGGATTTGGAATATTCCGGTATAAGCTCTTCAAAGGTATTGTTCAAGGCAATGTCTCCTTCTTCTTCCATCTTCATTACCATGGGCAATGTTGCCAAAATTTTTGTCAAAGAAGCCAAATCATATATATGACCAGAGGTCACTTCTTCTTCAGACTGATAGGTGGGTTTTCCAAAGCCCTTGTTATATACTACTTTTCCCTTGCGGGCTACCAAGACCTGGGCGCCAGGAAACATTAAGGAGTCCAGACCATTCTGAACCAGTTCATCTATTTTGGTCAATTTACGGGAACTTAACCCTACCCGTTCTGGTAGGCTATATCCCAACCTCATTAAGGAGGCCATGGGAATACCTGTATTTACAGGAAAAGAAGCATGTGAACTTACCGGTAAAATGCCTTTTGCCGGAATAGCCCCAAAAATAATTTGGGCCGTTTTTTCTTGGGCTAGCACACTGTTCTGATACCCAACAACCACAGCATCAACGCCCTCAAAATTAGGCAGGTCCAATAGCGCATATGGCTTGGCAAATAAGGCTAGGATTAAATTGGAGCTCCGTTGCCTAGCAATTTCACCTAACCAGAACAGCTCGGTCTTCGTAAACTTATAAGGCTTCCAAGGGCTTTCATTACTCTTGTGCATACCAATAATTACCAAGTTAAAATCACTTAATTTACTCTTTAAGGTAGCAATGTCCTTACCGTTGATTTGGGTAACCTTAGCATATTTGTTCAATTCCGTTAAAAAGGGTTCACTAGAATCATCCCCAAATTTTACATAGGCTATTTTCTTATTCTCCAATTTCTTGATGGGCATCAAGGAGAAGTCGTTCTTAACCACAGTTATGGCATTCTCTATGGCCTCTTCATATAACAGCTCATCTTCCAAGGAATTTAAGTCTTCATACAGGTTATCCAATACTATGGGGCTGTATTGGTGAAGGCCTACTTTATACTTGGCCATTAATATTTTTTTTACGGAATAAGCGAGTCGCCTTTCCGTAATTCTACCGTTATTATAGGCCTCCAATAATTTTGCCTTTGCCTTGGCTACATCCAAAGGCATCAATAGGATATCATTTCCGGCCAAGAATGCCGATAGTTCTACTTCACCCTCCTTGGCAAAATTGGACACTCCCTTCATATTCAGGGCATCGGTAAATACCAGGCCGTTAAAGTTTAATTCTTCCTTAAGTACCCCTGAAATGATCTGTTCGGAGAGAGAAGAGGGATATCCCTCCCTTATTTCCAAACTGGGTACACTCAAATGTGCCACCATTACACTGCTCAATCCTTCCTTGATCAGTTTTTTGTAGGGATATAATTCAATACTATCCAATCGTTCTTTACTAAAATCGATAATGGGCAAGGCCTTATGCGAATCTACCGCTGTATCCCCATGGCCCGGAAAATGTTTTCCACTGGACAGCACACCGGCGCTTTCCATTCCTTTCATGAAAGCGGCTCCCTTTTGGGCTACATTCTCACGATCTTCACCAAAGGAACGATTACCAATAATTGGGTTCTTGGGATTGGTATTAATATCGATATCCGGCGCAAAGTTAATATGGACTCCCAATCTTTTTGCATGTATCCCTATCCGATTCCCTACTTTCTCCACTATCGCATTATCAGTAATAGCCCCCAAAGTCATGTTCCAAGGAAAGGCATAGGTAGAATCCAGTCTCATGGCCAATCCCCATTCCGCATCCAAACCGATCATTAACGGTATTTTGGAAATTCGTTGAAAGTCATTGGTCATCTGAGCCTGTCTCACCGGCCCACCTGTAGAAAATATTACCCCTCCAATATGATGGTCCCTGATCAATTTTTTAGCTTTTTCGGTACTGGCCATACCCTGGTCGGAATTCACCATTACCATTAACAATTGTCCCAAGCGTTCATCCAATGACATTTTGCCATAGGTTGCCTCAACCCACTCCCGCTGCGCCAGACTATCCTTGGTAACTAATGGATTTACCTGGCCCTGAAGTGTAAATAGTGATATAAAAAAGAAAAAAACTATGTGGTTTTTGCGCATAAAGAAATCCATCTTTGATGGTGACTAACAATTATTTATAAAAATTATACTTAATGGGCGTATATCACTAACATTACGCCATAAGAAAAGTGACCCTTGGTAACAATTACATAAAACGGCTATGCCAACTGTCCTGAGCAGGTACCTCCCAATGGTTAAGGTACTCATGCTTGTTAGTCACTAAATTATTAAAAACAATGGTATTCTTGGATACCGCCTTCTGTTTCGCCATTTTCTTAAAATCGGCCAAAGGTTTATAAGCAACAAATTCACCTTGCTTGTAAGAAACATTCATTTTATCCAAAAGTTCTAGGTTGTATTGTTTCTCCAACTCTTGGATAAAGTGTACCGAAGCGTCAATGGAGCAACCAGAGGCTGCATTTAGGGATTGATCCAGAGCAAGGACGATAAATCTCTTATACTTAATTTCATAGCCTGCCCTTAGGTCACTGCCATGGGCCGTCCAATCCTTTATAAAATTGTCCAATTGGTATTGAACCTGCTCTAATTCCTCCTCAGAAAAACTTCTACTTGCCTGATAGATCCAAACCCTGGATGCCTCGGGCAACTCATTAAATTCTACTAGCATTTTATATGTTTTATATTCTACCATCAAATACCTTTCCAAAGCTATTTTTTAAAGGCATTTTTTGGCAATATTCCACTTGGTTTAATCCTTGGTCGATTTAAAGTGCGGTTGTTTACATGCTTTGCCCATAGTCAACTTAAAATTTTGGGATACGCAGGGCACCCAACTCTTACAACTTGAACAACTTCCGTTTTACAGGTCCTCTGCCTTGGCGATAAGCTCGGCTATATCAAGCACAGCTACCTCAGACTCTTTTTCCTTATTTTTGATACCATCTGTCATCATGGTATTGCAAAAAGGACACCCTGCGGCAATAATATCCGGTTTGGTTTCTAGCGCTTGTTCCGTGCGTTCTATATTGATATCCTTATCTCCTTTTTCGGGCTCCTTAAACATTTGGGCTCCACCTGCACCGCAGCATAACCCCTTTTTTTTACAATTTTTCATCTCCACCAATTCCGCATCCAATTTCTGGATGAGTTCACGTGGCGCCTCATATACATTATTGGCCCTTCCCAAATAACAAGGATCATGAAAGGTAATTTTCTTACCCTTAAACCTACCGCCTTCCATGGTTATTCTTCCTTCCTCCAGTAATTGTTTAAGGAACTGGGTATGGTGCACCACATCATAATTACCCCCTAGTCCCGGGTATTCATTTTTCAAGGTATTAAAACAGTGTGGGCAGGCAGTAACCACCCTTTTTACTTCATATGCGTTTAACACCTCAATATTGGTAACCGCCTGCATCTGAAATAAAAACTCATTTCCCGATCTTTTTGCAGGGTCGCCAGTGCAGCTCTCTTCTGTTCCCAATACGGCAAAACTAACCTTGGCCTTATTTAAGATTTTCACAAAAGCCTTAGTAATCTTTTTTGCCCTATCATCAAAACTGCCTGCACAACCTACCCAAAACAACACTTCCGGTTGTTTGCCTGCAGCAGTAAGTTCTGCCATTGTTGGTACTTTCAATTCATTCTCCATCCTTACGGTATGTTATATTAAGCTTCCTTGCTCCAGTTTAACCTATCCATTTGGTTAAATGGCCAAGGTGCCCCATTATTTTCTATATTACCCATCATGTTATTTAGATCCGAAGGCGCGGCTGATTGTTCCATCACCAAATATTGACGCATATCCATAATAATGGATAAGGGATCAATACTAACAGGACAGGCCTCCACACAGGCATTACAAGATGTACAGGCCCAAAGTTCCTCATGACTAATATAATCGCCCAACAACTGTTTCCCATCAGCAACAAACACTCCTTTGTTGGCATCTATATTTTTGCCCACTTCCTCCAACCTATCCCTGGTATCCATCATAATCTTCCGCGGAGATAGCTTTTTACCGGTAATATTGGCCGGACATTCACTTGTACACCTACCACATTCGGTACAGGTATAGGCGTTCATCAATTGCACCCATTTTAAATCCATTACGTCCGAGGCACCAAACTTTTCGGGTTCCGAGGCATTTTCATCTGCCGCAGCAAACGGATCTGCACTTGGATCCATCATCAATTGGACTTCCTTGGTAACAGCCTCCAAATTATCCAATTGCCCCTTTGGCCTTAACTTGCCATAATAAGTATTAGGGAAAGCCAATAAAATATGTAAATGCTTGGAATAGTATAAATAATTCAAAAATAGTAGTATACCAAGAATATGTAACCACCATGCTGTTCTTTCAATCAATATAAGGGTGGAAATGGGTAAGCCTTGAAACAAAGTGGCTATATGCTGACTTACTGGAAATGCCCCGGCCTTGGTGTAATTAGCAGCATCCAATTGCTGCAATTGAAAATCTGCTGCATTCATAGTCAAAAATAACAGCATCAATACCAATTCAATATACAATATTAAATTGCCGTCTTTTTTGGGCCAGCCTTTCATTTCAGGGTTTAGGAAGCGCTTTAGTTTTATAATGTTCCTACGTATCCAAAAAAGTACTACGGCCACAATAACCATAACAGCCAAGACCTCAAATGAAGCAATTAAGAAACTATAAAAACCTCCCATAAATGAAAAAACCCGATGTGTACCCAACAGCCCATCGATTATTATTTCCAACACCTCTATGTTGATAATGATAAAGCCTAGGTATACTATAATATGAAGGATTCCAGGTATTGGCCTTACCACCATTTTTGTTTGTCCCAGTGCAATCCGCATCATATTTTTCCAGCGTTGCGGCTTATTGTCACTAGTATCCACCTCTTTGCCCAGTTTAATATTGCGGGACAGTTTTTTAACGTTTCTTGCAAAGTACCCTATCCCAAGGAAAAGTACAATTGCAAAAACAATATTGGGAATATAATCCATAATCTAATTTCTATTTTTCGGCCGGATCTTCTTCAGGAAGGGTATATTCTTTTTGTTTCTTACCAAAGACAGAAACATTTACATAGCGTTTGGGATTTAGGCGGAAATCCTGTAATAAGAGGTCCAATTCCCTGGAAGCATCAGCAAGGTTATTATACAAAGCCTTGTCATTTACCAATTTCCCTAATGACCCCTCACCGTCTTCAATTTTCGCCATCATATCATTTATATTCCCCATGGTGGTCTGTAGTCCCTTTATGGTGGTACCCAATCCGGCATTCACCAAGGTATCGGATAGCCTGTTAAAGTTGGTAGTTATGGCATTCAGATTATTTATGGAATTATCCAGTTCTTCCTTATTCTCGGTCAACAAGGAATTAAGACTGTTGGCACTACCTTGAAAACTTGTGACCAATTCATTTAACCCCCTAATACTTTCCCTAAGGTCCTTTTTGGTTTTCGGGTCCAATATATCGTTTACATTCATCAACAGCGAATCCGCATTGGAAACAGCTCCTTCCACTTTTAATTGTAAGGGTGTTAAACGTTGTTGCACCAATTCTGTAAGACCGGGCCGGGTACTGGATGTCAGGGTATCTCCTGATTTCGCCATTTCGGCACCGTCGAATACCGGTTTTATCTGTATGCCTTTACCGCCAATTATTCCTGTATCATAAAGTTCCGCACTACTGTTTTTGGAAAAGGAAAAACTATTGTCCACGGTAAAGGTTACCAACAAGTTGCCAGAGGCATCACTAAACCTAATATCGTTTACCTTCCCTACAGAGAAACCGTTAATGGTAACCTGTGTTCCAGATTGCAATCCCCCTACATGACTATAAACGGCGTAAAAGGTTTTACTGTCATCAAAAAGAGGTGTTGATTTTAAATAACTAAAACCGAGCATAAACAACAGTATACCTCCTAATACAATAATACCCGTTTTTATTTCCCTAGATATTTTCAAAAGCTTGAATTTTCAGTTACTAACAAAATTAGAAATAATTTTCAGAAGAGCGGCTATTATTCCGATGCGTATTTAAGCGCCTCCGTTTCAGAGATACGAACCCCGTCTTTATAGGCAACAATGTATGATGTTGTATATCCTTTGGCATCCGCATTACTCTTTAAAAGGGTAGCCTGAAAATGCGAATCTGTATTGCCATACATATATCGGTATAAATTTTTATAGGGTTCTTTAGAGAGCGTATTTAAGCCTTTAAAGTTTTCTGAATGCAGTGGGATATTCTTTGAACTGGCAAAAATCTGAACCTTATAAATAATATTTGCCGACTTCTTGGAAGCTGCTTTGTCCGCCACCTTGACTGTTTCTTTCTTATTCTCCGGTTTCTTGGGTTCCTTGGCTATTTCCTTGGTAGTATTGTCCGATTCATTTTTCACCACCAGTACGGTTTTAGGGATGTTCTTAACAGGTCGCTGTTGCGCTACGACTTGGGTAGATTTTGTTTCCCGTTCCTTCTTGGTACTTGAGGCTACCGATGCCTCCGGCTCCACCAAATTGCCCACATCGGATATCATTTCCTTTTTATAAGTGAGAATGGCACTAGCAATGGCATTGCCCATTTCATCATGACCTTTTTTGGAATTTAAATAGGCCCCTTCTGACTTATTGGTCAGAAAACCCGTTTCCACTAGGACACTGGGCATAAAGGTTTGATGCAGTACAATAAACCCCGCCTGTTTCACCTTTCTATCGGTACGTTTTAATTTTTTGGCAAAATTATCCTGCATTAATTTGGCCAGGTTTATACTTTGATCCAAAAACTCCTCCTGCATAATGGTAAGTCCAATAACGGATTCCGGAGAATTAATGTCATAAGCAGCATACCTGCTCTCATAATTATCTTCGAGATAAATTACCGAGTTCTCTTTCTTGGCTATTTCAAAATTCTGCTTATTGGCGTGTAGCCCCAAAACAAAGGTACCGGCACCGTGGGCATCCGAACTATGGGAATCACAGTGCACTGATACAAACAAGTCTGCATTGGCCTTATTGGCAATTTCTCCCCGTTTATATAGATCTACAAATGTATCGTCCTTACGGGTATAAATTACTTTTATATTTGGATTTTTCTCCAGTATGGCACCTACCTTCAGAACTATCCGTAAGGCAATGTTTTTCTCCAGATAGCCGTTCCCCATATTCCCAGGATCATGCCCGCCATGACCGGCATCCAAAACCACAACAAATTTTCCGTCATTGTCATCGGTTTTAATATTTTTTCCAAAAGAAAATTGAAAATATGTTAAAATTATTAAGGGAATAATACAAAACCGTTTCATATTCATATCACTAGCGCTAATTTGATCTTTTAAATAGGTTAAATTTATCGCAATACCCTACAGGCAACACAAAAAATATATGTAAGTTTGAACCCAAAATGTAGCTAAACCGTTACAAAAAT
>CAXAVP010000008.1:0-36555 GCA_963972175.1 uncultured Arenibacter sp. | reverse complement strand
ACAAAGATGTATCCAATGGTATGTATTTTGACAGCTCCATACCCCAAGGTTATGGAGTAGGCAGTAGTGGTGCTTTAGTGGCGGCTATTTACGACAAGTACGCCCTGGAAAAAATTACGGTCTTGGAAAACCTCACAAGGGAAAAATTGCTAAAACTTAAGACCATCTTCGGAAAAATGGAATCTTTTTTCCATGGAAAATCTTCCGGACTGGACCCCTTAAACAGTTATTTAAGCCTTCCCATTCTTATAAACTCCAAGGATAACATAGAATCTACCAGCATACCTTCGCAGAATTTGGAAGGCAAAGGTGCTGTTTTTTTATTGGACAGCGGCAGTACCGGTGAGACGGCACCTATGGTTCAACTGTTTATGGAACAAATGAAACAAGAAGGGTTTAGGACCATGCTCAAAAATCAGTTTATAAAACATACCGATGCCTGTGTGGAAGATTTTATTAATGGCAATGTAAAATCGCTTTTTGGAAATCTTAAACAATTATCGCACGTAGTCTTGGACAATTTTAAACCTATGATCCCTGTACAATTCCACAAACTATGGAAACAGGGAATTGAATCCAATGATTACTATTTAAAACTCTGCGGCTCTGGAGGCGGCGGATATATTTTAGGTTTTACAGAGGATATCCAAAAGGCACGAAAGGCATTAAAAGGCTATAATTTAGAAGTGGTATATAACTTCTAACCCACCCCTATGCTTAGCAGAAAAAACAAGCTCTTACTACTAAAGTTCCTGAGCCTGTTTTCCGTTGTCCGCGGTTACAATATCTTAATGATTACCTTGGCCCAGTATTTGGCCTCCATTTATATTTTGGCACCAGATTTACCCCTTCGCCAGGTAGTTCTAGACCATAACCTCTTTGTTATTGTACTAAGTAGCTCATTGGTTATCGCTGCCGGGTACATCATCAACAACTTTTACGACGCCGAAAAAGACCTCATCAACAAACCTAGGAAAAGTATGCTAGATAGGTTGGTGAGCCAGCGCACCAAACTCTCCACCTATTTTGTATTAAACTTCCTCTCCGTACTTTTTGCCAGTTATGTCTCCTTTAAGGCGGTACTTTTCTTTGCTGCTTATATTTTTGGGATTTGGCTGTACTCACATAAACTAAAAAAAGTACCTTTCTTAGGGAACTTTGTATCGGCCACCTTGGCCATAGCTCCTTTTTTCGCAGTCTTTGTCTACTATAAAAATTTTGACACGGTTATTTTTGTCCATGCCCTATTCTTATTTCTATTGATATTGGCCCGTGAAATGATCAAGGATCTGGAAAATATTGCCGGGGATATGGCCCAAAACTATAGGACAATCCCTATAATATACGGGGCAAAATTCTCCAAAACCTGTATTGCCATCTTAATGGGCTTCACCCTTTTACCCTCATTTCTTTTAATTCGGTATTTTGATGTGGGCCATATGTACCTATATTTTATTGGCTGCATTTTTCTTCAACTGGGATTTTTAGCACTTTTGGTAAAATCCAATCGCAAAAAACACTATGTGTGGCTACATAACATCCTAAAACTGATTATCATTATAGGCGTATTCAGTATTTTATTGATAGATGTTGATCTGGTATTGAATAGAATTCTATAAGAATCACTAATAACCTCCACATTAGGGTATTGATACGATTTCCTTTGCTACCTTTGCATTAAATTAAAGTACATATGAGTAGGTCAAATTCGAACAGCGACAAGAAAGCATCAGGAAGACAAGGGGGCAGTTTTAGAAAGAAAAGTTATGCCAGGGGAAACGCTCCAATAAGGAAGAAAAATGAAGGACAGCAAGCGTCAGATCCCAATGTAATGCGTCTAAACCGTTATGTAGCCAACTCTGGGGTATGTTCCCGAAGGGATGCAGACATATATATTGCTGCCGGTAATGTTACCGTAAACGGAAAACCCATTACCGAAATGGGATACAAGGTAAAACTCACCGATGAGGTTAAATTTGATGGTCGGTTATTGAACCCTGTAAAAAAAGAGTATATTCTCTTGAACAAGCCCAAGGATTTTGTTACCACTTCCAAGAACGAACAGGGAAAAAGAACGGCTGCCTCATTGATCTCGAGTGCCACTAAAACCAAACTTTCCGTTGTGGGAAGAATGGACAAGAACACTACGGGCCTATTATTGTTTACCAATGACGGCGAAATGATGAAGCGTTTGACCAAGCCGAAAAACGGACTCCGTAAAATCTATCATGTAGAACTTAACAAAAACCTTCGCGGTGAGGATCTGGCCAAAATAAAGGAAGGAATATCTATAGATGACAGTGTAGTGAGGGTAGACGCCATTAGTTTTATAGATAATGCCCCAAAAAGGGAAGTTGGCATAGAACTAAAAAGCACCCGAAATAAAATTGTACGACGTATTTTTGAGGAGCTGGAATATGAGGTCATTAAATTGGACCGGGTAGTCTATGCCGGACTCACCAAAAAAGACCTGCCCCGTGGTCACTGGAGACCTCTTACCCAACAGGAGATAATTAATTTGGGGATGATCAAATAAAAGACAACCAATCCTTATAGCTAATTGCTACAACCCGCACTATGCAATATATACATTATGCATAATGCGGGTTGTTTTTGTTTAAGTTTAAACGTTCCATTTTAGGTCAAAAACCTATTTTGAGATAGCCATAAGATGCAACAGGACTTTGAGAACCATCACTTTAGCATGATATAACCCTTTTTTTTGTACCTTAAGCATAAATCTTTCCAGACCATGGCGAAGTTCACATTGGAAATAAACAATGCAAGGCATGATATTGAAGTAGGCAGCGGAACTTCCCTACTGTGGGTACTACGTGAACATTTGGGCCTTACAGGAACCAAGTACGGCTGTGGCATTGCACAATGCGGCGCTTGCACCATACATATCAACAATCAACCTATGAAGGCTTGTGTTCTGCAGGTGGATGATTTTGCGAATGGACAAAAAATTAAGACCATTGAAGGTTTGTCCAGCAAAGGAGATCATCCATTGCAAAGAGCTTGGATAGAAACACAAGCTCCTCAATGTGGCTATTGCCAGTCCGCACAAATTATGCAGGCGGTAGCCCTTTTGGAAGAAAACCCCAATCCGTCAAGGGAGGAAATAAAAACCCACATGAACGGTATTCTGTGTCGTTGTGGCACCTACCTTAGAATAGTTAAGGCTATTGAATTGGCCTCGAAAAGCAAGAATGAACAGGGCTGATGCCGCTATAAATCTAGACTATAACAGCAAATGATGTCTTCAACACCAAAGATTGTAAACAGAAGGGAGTTTTTAAAAGCCTCCAGTGGGGTAGCGCTGTTTATTGGGGTATCGGGCATAATGCCCCAGTTAATATCCTGTAAGGATACTGAGGGTATAAAAAAACAACTACAAAAACACCAGCTATCTGCCTGGGTAGAAATTTCCGGCAACGATGAGATAACCATTTATAATCCCGCAGCCGAAATGGGACAGGGATCCATGACGGCACTACCCCTTATTTTTGCGGAGGAAATGGATGCGGATTGGTCCAAGGTAAAAGTTGCGTTTTCACCTCAGGAAGTAGAAATATACGGCTCCGAAGGATGGGCACCGGGCAGCAAACTCATGTTCACGGTAGGGAGCCGGTCTACCAAAAGTTATTATCCGGTTATGCGGAAAGCCGGGGCCCAAGCCCGATATATACTAATGCACAACGCAGCCAAATACTGGGATGTACCTATTTCCGAATTAAGCAGCAGAAAGAATTTTGTGCTGCACCAGGCCACCAATAGAAAAATAAGTTATGGCGAATTGGCGCCAATCTTATCCATGCCCCAAACCTTGCCCGATCTCACCCCAGAACAACTAAAGCAGCCGAAGGATTTTCAACTTATAGGAAAGACCATCCCCAGAACCGAAATTCCTTCCAAGGTAGACGGTTCGGCACAATTTGCCATAGATATAAGATTTCCCAATATGGTCTACGGGGTTTTGGAAAGAGGCAACCTCCATGGAGCACAACCCACCTTGACCAATGAAAAGGAAATTTTGGCCATGGACGGTGTTTTAAAGATTCTCCCTTTTGATTATGCCATCGGAATAATTGCCAAGACACTGGAACAGGCCTTGGAGGCAAAAAAACATTTACAAATTACCTGGAGCAATTCCCCCGCACTCGGCTACAATTCACAGGAAATCTATCCTAGCTATAAGAACATTGCCAAGCAAAAGAAACTTGGCAAGGTTATACACCAAGTAGGTCAGGTTGACACCGCCAAAAAATTGGCATCCAAGATCTATACGGTCGATTTTAAGAACGACTATGTGTACCATGCCCAAATGGAACCACTAAATGCCGTGGTCCAGATTACCGAAGATTTACAAAATGCCGAGGTGTGGGTAGGCAGCCAACAGGGAGTTGATCCAAAATTGGGCGTTCCTCAGCTATTGGGAATACCTCATGAAAATGTAAAGATCAATTTACAGTATTTAGGTGGGGGATTCGGCAGAAGGAGTATGAATGATTTTGTGCTAGAGGCCACGCTATTGGCCAAGGAAGTAGCCCCTTTACCTATGAAATTGATTTGGACCCGGGAAGACGATATAGGCTATGGTATGTTTAGACCCCTGTCCTTACAGCGGATGATAGCTTCCATAGATAAAAGTGGAAACCTATCATCACTTAGCCATTATGTTGTAGGGGATGGCGGACATCTTGTTGCAAGCGGGTCCAAAAACGACCACTATGACATCCCCAACCAATTGGTAGAATGGCGGGAGGTTGCCCATGGGATTAGGGTAAAACATTGGCGGGCCGTTGGTCATGGTCCCAACAAATTTGCCATAGAATGTATGTTGGATGAAATTGCCTTAGGACAGGGTATAGATCCCATAGCTTTTAGAAGAAAGTTGATGATGAAGTCGCCCAAGGCATTGGCCACCTTAGAAAAAGCAGCAGAAATGGCCAACTGGAAAGAACCTGCCAAAGAAGGTAGGGCCAAAGGGGCAGCCTTCGTGGAGCATGGGTCCCTAGGCACCGGAATCTGTGAAATATCGGTGGATCAAAATACCGGAAAAATTAAGGTTCATCACTTCTGGATTGCCTTGGATGCCGGAGTAATCGTACAACCAGACAATGTAAAGGCCCAAATGGAAGGAGGCATTATAATGGGAATGAGCAGTGTGCTAAAAGAACAAATCACTATTGTCAACGGTAGCGTACAACAATCCAATTTCCACGATTATCAGCTACTCCGGATGCAAGACATCCCAGAGCACATAGAAACGCACTTGATAGCCTCGGCCGATACCCCCGAGGGTGTTGGGGAAACCGCTACGCCGATGGTAGCCGGTGCAATAGCGAACGCTTTTTTACGCCTAACCGGCAAACCCTTGAGACATCTGCCATTTACCCCAGAAAGGGTATTGGAAGTCTTAAATGGCTAATTATCAAATTTCCCGTAGGTATATAAGGTGTAGCTGCCCCTAATCGGCTAACAAGAACTGTTCTCTTTATATGTTAACTACCTACCAACTACCCATCATTGTAACTTTCCCCTGCGACAAGAAGTATTGGGCAGTTCATCGGATATTTCCGTACTATGGCGATATAGCTCCCCCTCTTCCATCGCTATGGAATTAATATTTATTACCTTAGAAACTTAACACCAAACTTCTGGTTGTAGTATTCCCCCCTCTTTGCACCAGCAAAATTTATATTTTATTATCAGTTTAATCGTACTAGTACTATATTAAAGTATCACTTACTACTGTAGGTAAATAAGTACAAATTACTTTAAGCATAGACTAGTATAAACCTTATTATTGCGAATGACCAGATTGCTTGCTTTTGTCTTTTTAATTGTACTACCATCTTGCAAAACAGAAAAAAGGAAATTAGAAATTAGGCAAAAACCAACCAATCGGCAATATTACCCTAACGGAAACATAAAGTCTATAGGATCACTATCTAAAAATGGTCAACCCATAGGAAACTGGACCTTTTATGATTCAACTGGAATGCTTACCAGAAAAGCCGAGTTTGTTAACATCTGCGGAGAATCATTAATTAATCAGGACTGGTATTTTGATCGCAAAGGGGACACCTTAAAAAATAAAGGCAGTCACTTCTCCATATTTTTCTCAAAAGACACCATTTTCCTCAATGAACCCATTCAGGCAAAGGTGGATTTATTTGAACCCCTGTTCAAAAAGAAGAAATCTGAAATTATGGTACTATTGCCCAACGACTATAGAAAGAACTTCAATCAGGATTTTTCCAATTTAAAAGAAATTCAACTGGATACCACTTATAATTTGAATCTTGAAGAGGAAATGAGAAAGGCCCTATTTATAAATAGTGACTTTGGCAAAACGGCTATATTTGGCAGGTATTTTAGTGCAGCTGGAAAACAAAAATTCAGAGGAATAATTGTTGAGTATTTTTATCAAGACTCTATTAACTCGGATTCCCTTAAACTAAACTATTTTGAAACCAAGAAATACTTTGAAAAGGAAATATATGTTTTGGATAGCCTTAAACCAGCCAAGTAATCGCTAGCTAACACACAAACCACCATGATTAATTAGTGTTTAAGCCATTGATCCTGTATTTAAAGCGAAATACAAGCCCTTTTATCGCAATACCCATCTGTCTAGCTATACTTTAATTGATTTTAAATTAAAAGGATAGTTTCCAAACTGAATAAAGATGAAAGAGTTGGCCTACTGTCTATCCCCAAACTTTCACAACTATTTAGCATACCATCAATAGCATATTAACAGAAGGTTAATTATTCAGATGCATATATAAATAACTCACTCATTTACAAAAACTTATCCATTGAACATGAGTTTGGATACCAAAAACCCATTTTATACCATCCAAATATTTCTTACCTTCAAGGGTATTACAACAAATCGGAACCTTTATTTTTTCTCCCAAGGATCCCTATACATTTAGCGTTAAAAACGCATTACAAATAGTTTAATTAAAACAAAAATTATAAACATGAAAAAAGTATTGTTCTTAACAGGTGATTTCACTGAAGATTATGAAACTATGGTACCGTTTCAAATGTTGGAAATGGTAGGCTATGAGGTACATACTGTTTGTCCAGAAAAGAAAAAAGGGGACATTGTAAAAACTGCCATACACGATTTTGAGGGCGACCAAACCTATACGGAAAAGCCCGGCCACAATTTTGCATTGAACTATAGCTTTGACGATGTAAATGTTAGTGACTACGATGGTCTGGTAATTGCTGGCGGAAGGGCTCCGGAATATTTAAGGTTAAACCAAAGGCTATTGGAAATAGTACAACATTTCTTTAATGAGGACAAGCCAGTGGCTGCAATCTGCCATGGCATTCAAATTTTGACGGCTGCGAATGTGGTAAAAGGAAGAAAGCTAACTGCTTATCCGGCTGTTGGACCAGAAGTAACCTTGGCCGGTGGTAATTTTCAATCTATCCCGGTAGATGGCGCCTTTGTAGATGGCAATTTGGTCACCTCCCCTGCTTGGCCTGCCCACCCGAGCTTTATTAGAGAGTTTTTAAAAATCATGGGGGCTAAGATTGAATTATAAGACACTCTTAAGAGGGTTAATAAACCCTTTAGTGCCTATATGATATAAATCTTGCCCACCTTAATAGACACGGTCATCCCCTTAGCCTCCTCAACTGGTTAAGGGGATGTGCTGTTTATACCTACAAGCCTTTGTGAGCATGCCTACTTTAATATTAGTTTAGGACAACCTATATCAGTATTGCTCCTTATATTCTATAGCTATATGCGTAACGGAAGAAATAAAAGCCATATTTACACAAAAGGTCAATAATTTATATAGAAGGAACCATACGTTATACCCTCTTTTTCTAAAAATATCCAATTTGCAAGACCATGTGAATTAAGAAATTTTAATCTAAAACCAGTTGACCATATGGAACCCAATTTTAGAAAAAAGGCCAATACTGATATTAATCGTTTAAAAATTATCATCTGCTGTATAATCATTCATTTATGCGTCCTATTTCTTATGTCTTATGCCGCTGAAATTGAGCCGAACCAAAAACCTAAGGTAATACCTATCATGGTAGATGACAATTATTGGGCTCCATAATGGGCAGCAATGTTTATCCATTGGAAGGATGGAGGCATAAACTGGGGAAAGGTTATAAACGAGTTAACTACCCATTTTGATATTTTCCCTCTACCTGCTAACATGTAGTAGCGTACAGGCATGGCTATTTAAGTAATTATAAAGGCACTTCATCCTATAAAACCTATTCATCAGCTAGATTAAATATTGGCAAAGTACACAAAAGCTTAAACGATTAAAAAATATTTTCTATCTTAGCTTACGCCAACTACTGATTATCAAGCCCATGCATTCTCAACTGCTCAGCATTATAGACGAAGAAAACAGCCTAAAAGAAAAAGAACAGGACCTATTCTGTCAATACTTTCACCCCAAATACCTTCGTAAAGGCGATCTATTTCAAAGGTCAGGAGCCTATAATCACAGTATTGGATTTCTCAAAAGTGGATTGGTACATTATTACACGGAAAAAGACGGACAGGAAACTACCAAAGAATTCTCCAAGGAAGGGGAATTTGTAACGGACTACCAGAGTTTTGTAAATAAGGAGCCGGCCACCCTAAATATACAGGCCATTGAAAATTGCGAACTATTGGTCATTTCCCATTTCGACCTACAACAATTAATATCATGTTCTGAAATTGGCAAAAATATTGGAGCTTATGTTTTGGAACACCGGTTTAATACTATGATCAAACATCTACTATCGTCCTATATGCATAGCCCTATGGAGCGCTACCAATATTTTCTTGACAACTATGACACCCTTTGCAAGAGAATACCTCAACGTATGATAGCTTCCTATGTGGGGGTAAAGCCCCAATCCTTGTGCAGAATTAGAAGAAGAATCATTAATAATATTTCCTAGAAAAACCAGGTCTTATTGAGTTTGCCTTAGCCGTACATAACACTTCCAAAAAAGGCCCTATATCCACTCAGGGGAATTGAGGGGATAAGGAGCCTTTTATATTAAATCCCGATAGCTCAAGATACTAAGCTTTTTGGGCTTCCAATTTAGCTGGAGTAGGTATACATTAAATTATTCTTCACTTACAACTGTCGACAATTTCCCTTTTAAGAAATTTTCTCCATCTTTTTTCTAATCTGTTCCAGACAAAGGTTTCCAAAACTACCTTCATGGGTGTGTTTTATATCCCTTTTAGGTGTAAAACTGCCATCGTTGATTTCCTTGCCCATTTTTTTATAGGCATCCCTAAATGGCATACCGGACAAAACCAACTCGTTTAAGGTATCTACACTAAAGAGGTAGTCGTACTTGGGGTCATCCAATATATTTTCATTCACCCTTATTTCCTTTAAACTAAAGGTAAGGATCTCCAAACAGGCCTTTAGGTCTTGAATGGCCGGTACAATTACCTCTTTCACCAATTGCAGGTCCCGATGATAGCCGCTGGGCAGGTTGTTCATGATTAATATCAATTGGTTGGGAACCGTTTGTAGCTTGTTACACTTACCACGAACCAATTCAAAAACATCCGGATTCTTTTTATGTGGCATTATGCTGGACCCGGTAGTAAGTTCATCGGGAAACGATACAAAATTAAAGTTCTGGCTCATATACAAACAAATATCCATGGCCATTTTAGACAGGGTAGCTGCAATACTGCTCATACCAAAGGCTGCAGCCTTCTCTACCTTGCCCCGTCCCATTTGCGCAGCCACAACATTGTATTTTAAGGTCTCAAAACCCAATTCCTCTGTAGTAAAACTTCGATCTATAGGGAAGGAACTACCATAGCCTGCTGCACTCCCCAAGGGGTTTTGGTCGGCTACCTTATAGGCTGCATCCACAAAGTAGAGATCATCCACCAAGCTTTCCGCATAAGCGGAAAACCATAACCCGAAGGAAGAGGGCATAGCCACCTGTAAATGCGTATACCCGGGCAGCAAAACATTCTTGTGCTTATCTGCCAAATTTAAAAGAAGGTGGAACAAATCCTTGGTTTGATCCTTAATCTCCTGTAATTCATTCTTGAGGTATAAGTGCATGGCCACCAAAACCTGATCATTCCTAGAGCGGGCAGTATGAATCTTTTTTCCGGCATCACCCAACCTAAGGGTCAGCAAAAATTCAATTTTAGAGTGCATGTCCTCAAAACTATCTTCTATAGTGAAGGTGCCATTTTCTATGGTCTTGGCAATAGTGTCCAATTCCTGTACTAGGGATTCGATCTCCTTAAGGGTCAACAAACCAATCTTACCCAGCATTTTGGCATGTGCCTTAGATGCAATAACGTCATACTTTGCCAATAGCAAATCCAATTCCCTATCATTGCCAACGGTAAAATGGTCTATTTTTTTGTCAGTGCTAAATCCTTTGTCCCAAAGTTTCATTTGATGGTTTTTATTGTGTTAGAAAGGTCAAATATAGTTCACCAATAGCGTATGCTGTAAATTAATACCTCCGTTTTGGCTTGATTCATTTGACAATTTTTATTGTTTGTTCATATATCAGATATAATTCTGCTTTTGTTCCTTATTGTCAAGACGGGAATCACAACAAGAATCCCTGTAAGATTTTAATATACAAATCTATTCCTTCCTCTATTTCTGCCACATATATAAATTCGTTCGCTGAATGGGAACGGGTACTGTCCCCAGGCCCCAGTTTTAGCGATTGGCAGCTCAATGCCGCCTGATCGGAAAGGGTTGGTGAGCCGTAACTATCCCTTCCCAAAGCCAATCCTGATCTTACCAAAGCGTGATTTTTGTCTATGGAAGAGGAATTTAATCGCAAGGAGCGGGGCTTTACCTCACAAGGGGCCTCTTTATCCAATATATCGGCAATTTCCTTGTTGGTATAGCAGTCGTTGACCCGTACATCAATTACCAAGTCCACGTGGCCCGGCACTACATTGTGCTGATTGCCTCCACCTATCTGGGTCACGGTAAGCTTTACCTCTCCCAGTACCTCCGATACATTTGGAAAACGATAATCCTTAAACCACTGCAACACCTCTATGGTATTGTAAATAGCGTTGTTATTATTGGGATGGGCTGCGTGTGAAGGCGTACCACTAACCTTTCCATCAAAGACCACTAAGCCTTTCTCGGCAATGGCCAATTTCATTAGGGTAGGCTCCCCAACTATGGCAACGGCTATCTCCGGTAATATGGGCAACATACTGTTTAAGCCGTTGGGACCGGAACTTTCCTCCTCTGCAGAGGCCACGATAACCAAATTGTGCCCAAGGTTTTCCCTATCGTAGAAATGAGTAAAAGTAGCAATCAGGGAAACTAGACATCCGCCAGCGTCATTACTTCCCAATCCATATAATTTCCCCTCCTCAATATGTGGGTGAAAAGGGTCTTTTGTATAGGCCGAATTAGGTTTTACCGTATCATGGTGCGAATTCAACAACAAGGTGGGCTTGCTTTCGTCAAAGTGTTTATTAAAGGCGTATACATTGTTCTTCTCCCTTTTAAATGGGATATCAAAAGCGTTGAACCACTCTTCAATAGCATCTGCCGTCTTATCTTCCTCCGAGGAAAAAGACTGAATGGAAATGAGTTGCTTCAAGAGTTCAATGGCCTTTTCCGTAAGTTTTTCCTGATTCATAGTTATAAGGTTATGGTTGTAAACAAGGTGGCCTTGGAATCTAACATTTCTATATCCCCTATGCAGACCTTTCCTACATTTTTATGAAGCGCATGAAAGCAGTTTTCCAATTTAGGCAGCATACCATCCGCTATGATCTTTTGTTCCAATAATTCTTTATAATTCCCGGGCTCCAAATGTTTTACAACAGAATTCTCGTCCGCAATATCCATTAAAACCCCTTTCTTTTCAAAGCAATAGTACAGGGTGGTATCATAATCCTTGCTCATCCCTATCGCCACTTCCGAGGCAATGGTATCCGCATTGGTATTTAACAACTGGCCATCGCCATTATGGGTTATGGCACAGAACACTGGTACAAAATTGGCCTGAAGCAACTTGTCAATGGCTTTGGCATTTACTTCCTCCACATCCCCCGCAAATCCATAGTCAATTTTTTTTACAGGGCGTTTCACAGCCCTAATGGCATCCCCATCGGCACCGCTCAATCCAATGGCATTGGTACCTTTGGCTTGTAATTGTGCCACTATATTCTTATTGGCCAATCCGCCATAAACCATGGTAATTACCTTAAGTCCCTCTTCATCGGTAATTCGTCTACCACCTACCATTTTGGACTCTATTCCCAGTTTTTCGGCAATCTGGGTAGCTAGTTTCCCCCCGCCGTGCACTAAGATCTTAAGACCTTCCATGGCGGCGAACACATCCAAGAACCTGTTGAGTTCCTTCTGGTTCTCAATTACATTACCACCAATTTTTATAATCGATAATTTTTGTTTCATATCTTTTTTTATTTCCTGTTGTGCAACGGCGTTTGACTTCGCTCTCCGAAATACCTAGACCTTACACCACTGGTCTTTTGTTTCAATCCCTTACGTCTTCACCTCCTGCGATCAGAAAAAGTCACGCTACTGCGTACATAATAACCCTTAAAGCAAAGTCAGTAACTTGTATATTCTTGTGACTATTTTAGACTCTCCAATAACTTCTTCAGGACGATCTGTGCAGAATAGGTACGGTTATTGGCCTGTTCTATGACCAAGGAGTCCTTGCTATCCAATACCTCATCGGCCACCACTATATTCCTTCTAACGGGCAAACAATGCATAAACTTGGCATTTGCCAACTTCTTTTTAGTCATGGTCCAATTCCCGTCCAAGCTTAGCACCTTTCCGTAATCGTCATAACTACTCCAATTTTTTACATAGACAAAATCGGCTCCCTCCAAGGCCTTCTCCTGATCGTATTCTACTTCAACCCCATTGGTAAGCCTTGGATTTAGGTCGTACCCCTTTGGATGGGTAATAACAAAATCGGCATCCTGCAATTTCATCATTTCCACAAAGGAATTGGCCACGGCGTGCGGCAAAGCTTTGGGGTGTGGTGCCCATGATAAAACCACCTTTGGTCTTTTTTTTGTGTTCTGTTCAGACAAGGTAATGGCATCTGCCAAGGCCTGTAAGGGATGTCCAACAGAACTTTCCATATTCACAACGGGAATCCCGGCATATTTTTTAAATCCGTTCATAACTACCTCGGCCTCATCCTTTTCCTTGTCCGTTAGGGAGGCAAAGGCCCGTATGGCCACTATATCGGCATATTGGGCTACCACTTGGGCAGCCTCCTTGATATGCTCGGAAGTACCTTGGTCCATAACGGTACCATCTTCATATTCCAGTGCCCATCCTTCACTTCCAAAATTCATCACAATTACCTCCATGCCTAAATTCATAGCCGCCTTTTGCGTACTTAAACGGGTCCTTAGACTGTTGTTAAAAAACAATAAACATATGGTCTTGCCCTGTCCCAAGTCCTTGTGTTGACGCGGGTCTGCCTTTAGGGATTTAGCTTCTTCTACCCACTGTGGTAGGGAATCGATATCTTTTAAGGATAAATAATGTTGCATTTCTTTATTTTATAGTTGTAAAAGCGGTTTTGTTTTCTATGGCATTAATAATAAAATTATCATTAATACCGTTTACGATCCAAGTTTCTATATTGGCTTGTCGCGCAATATTGGCAGCTTCTATTTTGGATTCCATGCCTCCCGTACCATGAGAAGATTTGGAGCTGCTTACCTCCCTCTGTAAATCGTCCAGGTTACTGGCCTGCCTAATGGTTTTTGGGTCCTTTTTAATGAAGGACTCTTTGGTATAGATTCCATCGGTGTTGGTAGCAATGATCAAGAGATCTACTTTCATTAGTGCCGCTGTCAAAGCAGCTAGTTTATCATTGTCCCCAAACTTTATTTCATCTGTAGCAACCGTATCATTTTCATTGATTATCGGAATAAAGTCATTGGCAACCAAAACATTAATGGTATTGCAGATATTTTCTTTGGACACTTCCTTTTCAAAATCGGAATAGGACAACAAACACTGGGAAGTGAGCAAGCCCAATTCCCTGAAATTTTCCTGAAAAATACGCATTAGGTGCGGCTGACCAATAGAGGCCAAAGCCTGTTTTACGGTAATTTCCTGTCCGTTGTGCTCCAACTTTACAAATTGTTTGGCAGCTGCAATGGCTCCAGAGCTTACAATGATAAATTCGTATTGGTCCTTTAGCTTGGCTATCTGCCGACCAATATCCTCTATCTTCCCCCTGGAAATATGATCTGTTTCCTTGGTTAGGGTGTTGGATCCAATTTTTAATAAAATTCTTTTTTTCTGCATGTTCTTAGTTTTGGATCTATTTTTAGGCAAGCCTAATTTGGGGCTTTGATCATCCCTTTTTAGGACCCATCGCATTCACTACGCCCTTCCTAACGCATAGGTAGAAATAGCTACTTATGCCAATTCCTCTTCCAATGCATCAAAAAATTGATCTAGATGCTCTTTGGTGATATTCAAGGCAGGCAATACCCTTAATACGTGTTTATCACTGGCTCCTCCGGTGAACATATGCTGGTTATGGATCAATTTCTTTCGCAATTCGGCAACTTCAAAATCAAATTCCAATCCCAACATCAGTCCCATCCCCTTTACTCTTTTCACTTGTGGGATGGAAGCTGCTTTTTCTTTGAAATAATTAAAAAGTTGAGCCGAATTTTCTATGAGGTTCTCTTTTTCCAAGACTTCCAATACGGCCAATCCGGCGGCACAGGCCAAGTGATTGCCTCCAAATGTGGTTCCCAACAATCCGTAAGATGCCTTTATGCTTTCATGAATCAAAACACCACCAATAGGGAATCCGTTGCCCATCCCTTTAGCTACGGTAATAATGTCTGGTTGAATACCATAGTGCTGAAAGGCAAAAAACTTACCACTTCGGCCATAACCACATTGCACCTCATCAGCAATGAGCACTACATTATTTTCTTTGCAAAGCGCGGCGATATTGCTGTAAAACTCTTGGGAAGGTTGCTCTAAACCGCCTACTCCCTGAATGGTTTCTATTATAACGGCACAAACATCACCATTGGTCAATTCGCCTTTAAAGGCTTTCAAATCCTCAAATGCCAGTATACTTACTTTTTGCTGCTTATTTAAAGGGGCATTGATCTTTTCGTTGTCGGTTGCCGCTACGGCCGCGGAAGTTCTTCCGTGAAATCCCTGTTTAAAAGCGATCACTCTGGACTTCCCTGTTTGGAAAGAAGCTAATTTAAGGGCATTTTCATTGGCTTCCGCCCCGGAATTGCACAAAAACAAATTGTAATCCATACAACCCGAAAGTTCCCCTAGCTTACGGGCCAAGGTCTTCTGAATAGGATTCTGGACGGCGTTGCTATAAAAACCAATTTTATCCAATTGTCCTTTTAATCGCTCCACATAATGGGGGTGGGAATGCCCTATGGAAATTACGGCATGTCCACCATAAAAATCCATATAATCCTGACCCTTGTCATCGGTTACAACTATTCCTTTGGCCGATACCGGAGTAACGTCATATAGGGGGTATACATCAAATAATTCCATCTTACTATTTTTACTAGCTCTGCTTACTGCTAAATTATCCTTTTTTAATTTCGTTTATTTTGTCGAATGATGCCACTATACCGCGGATCAGGGACGAGCTAAGTCCTTGGTGCTCCATTTCGTTCAATCCGGAAATGGTACAGCCCCTTGGGGTAGTAACCTTATCTATTTCATTCTCCGGATGACTTTCGGATTCAATAAGCAAACTGGCCGCACCATTACAGGTATGCATGGCCAATTCCTGGGCTTCCTTGGCATCGAACCCCAATTGAATGGCCCCTTGGGTAGTGGCGCGAATGAGTCGCATCCAAAAGGCAATACCACTGGCACATATAACTGTTGCCGCCTGCATTTGTCCTTCTGGAATCTGCATGGAATGCCCCATACGGTTAAAGATGGCCTTGGCCAGATCTACCTTTGCGGCTCCCTTTTCATTATTACAGATACAGGTCATTGATTTACCTACGGATATGGCCGTATTGGGCATGGCCCGTATTATAGAATGATCCGCCCCTATAACTTCTTCCATCCGGGAGATACTAAAACCAGTGATGGTAGAAATAATAACGTGATCCTGGGTAAGCAAGTCTTTAACCTCTTCCAAAATCTTCACAAACTGCCCGGGCTGTACGGCAAAAATTAAAACATCAGCTTTGGAAACTGCCTCCCTATTATTGGTGGTAGTGCTAACAATACCGTATTTTTCCACCTCCTTTAAACCGCTGAGATCCCTTTTGGTCAGGACCATGGAAGTGGCCCCGTTGGTACCCAATATACCCTTTGCAATAGACAATCCTAGATTACCTGCTCCAATAATGGCTATTTTCATTCCTTGACAATTATTAGTTTGATCCCAACATTCCAAGATGCCGGCACATTGTTAATATATTAGTTCCCTGTCTACACGGTTTCATTTCCAAAAACCCAACAAGGGTCGCCAACCTAAAATACACCCGCTTTTAGCTGTAGGCCTTCCGTTTCCTGAAACCCAAATATAAGATTCATATTCTGCACCGCTTGCCCAGAGGCCCCTTTTAGGAGGTTATCTATGGCCGAGGTAATAAGAAGGGTATCCTTGTGCTTGTGTAAATGGATATGGCACTGATTTGTATTTACCACTTGTTTTAGATTGATGTCGGTTTCCGATATCTGGGTAAATGCGGCATCTTTATAAAAAGCCCTGTACAGCTCATAGGCATCTTCCAAGCTACCCTCATAAGAAGTATAGGCTGTGGCCAATATACCCCTGGTAAAATTCCCCCTATTGGGCAAAAAGAAAATCTCGCCGGTATTTTCCTGAAGGCTTTGCAAGCTTTCTGTAATCTCTCCCAAGTGCTGATGGGTAAAGGGTTTGTACCAGGAAACATTGTTGTTACGCCAGCTAAAATGTGATGTAGCGGAAAGACTCACCCCTGCACCCGTACTTCCCGTAACTGCATTGATATGCACAGGCTTATCCAGTTTATTATCCTTTGCCAAGGGCAACAAGGCCAACTGTATTGCGGTGGCAAAACATCCGGGATTGGCAATATAAGTTGCCTTTTCAATTGCTTCCCTACGCAGTTCCGGTAATCCGTATACAAAGTTCTTGCCATCAAGAACGGCATCGGCCGCCAACCTAAAATCATTACTTAGATCTATGATCTTGGTATGGGCAGAAAATTCGTTTTCCTTAAGAAAAGAAGTGGAGTTCCCATGTCCCAAACATAGAAAAACAACATCTACCTCCTTATTTACCACTCCAGTAAACGCCAGATCGGTAACCCCTAGGAGATCTGGGTGGGCGGTTGTAATTTTTTTACCTGCCCTAGTCGTACTAAAAACAAAATCTATTGTTGCCTGCTGGTGGTTCAAAAGAATTCTGATGAGTTCCCCGCCAGTATACCCTGAACCACCAATGATCCCTACTTTAATCATTCTTCTGGTTTACATGGTTATAAATTTTTCCCGAATTGGAAAGTATCTTAATAAATCCTTTGGCGTCATCAGCCGTCCAGCCTTTGTTCATCTCACCATAGCTACCAAAAGAGGCATTCATAAGATCGTGCGGTGATGCAATTCCGTCCAACTCAAACCTATATGCGTGAAGGCTAACAAACACATCACCACTAACATTCTTTTGGGTATCTGTAAGGAAGGCCTCAATGTTTCTCATTACCTCATCCAAATAGTTGCCTTCGTGCAACAACATACCATAGAAGTTACCTTGTTGCTCCTTTTGATACTGCTGCCATTTGGTTAGCGTGTGTTTTTCCAAAAGATGGTGGGCCTTTATAATGATCAAGGACGCAGGTGCCTCAAAGCCAACCCGTCCCTTAATGCCAATAATGGTATCCCCCACATGTATATCCCTGCCTATGGCGTATTTGGAGGCTATGGCCTCCAATTTAATTATATTATTTACAGGAGTATCGTTTTCACCGTCAATCGCAATCAACTCTCCCTTATGGAAGCTCAATTTCAATTGCTTAGGCTCGGTTTCCTCAAGCTGGCTAGGATAAGCGTTGCCCGGCAAGGATTTGTGGGAAGTAAGGGTTTCATCGCCCCCTACCGAGGTACCCCACAAGCCTCTGTTAATGGAATATTTTGCTTTTTCCCATGGATAGTCTACCCCATTGCTCTTTAGGTATTCAATTTCTACCTCCCTAGCCAATTTATTATCCCGTATAGGGGTAATAATTTCAATTTCTGGGGCAATGATCTGAAAAATCATATCAAACCTAACCTGGTCGTTACCTGCCCCTGTACTACCGTGGGCAATATATTTGGCACCCACTTTTTTGGCGTAATTCACAATCTCTATTGCCTGTACGATACGCTCAGCACTAACGGAAAGAGGGTAGGTATTGTTCTTTAGGACATTCCCAAAAATTAGATATTTTACTACTTTCTCATAAAAAGTTTGGACCGCATCTATAGAGGTGTAGGAAGTTGCTCCCAATTCCAAGGCTTTCTTGTGAATACTTTCAATTTCTTCCTCAGAAAACCCTCCGGTATTTACACTTACGGCATGCACCTCAAAACCTTTGTCCTTTGATAAATACTTGGCACAATAGGAAGTATCCAATCCCCCGCTATATGCTAAAACTAATTTCTCCATAATAAAATTATATTATTCTTATTTACACAGTAGCTTTTACAACTACTTTGATTTTTTACTTAGAAACAAACTTTCTTTTATACTTTTTAATCTTTTAAATGCCTTGGAATTTATTTTTTCCGTAACCGATTCCTTTGCTTTTTTGGTAGCCGGATCATAAAGCATCCCGGTACAAAGACACATTTTTTGTTCGGTCCTGGTTAGGATATCGAAATTCTTACAGGTCTGACAGCCTTTCCAAAACTCGGGATCATCCGTAAGCTCCGAAAAGGTAACCGGCTTATAACCCAGTTCATAGTTCATTTTCATAACCGCCAGACCAGTGGTAATTCCAAATATTTTTGCCTCAGGGAATTTTGTCCTGGAAAGGTTGAAAATCTCCTTTTTTATTTTTTTTGCCAAACCTTGATTTCTATAATCGGGATGTACAATGAGACCGGAATTAGCGACAAATTTTTCATGCCCCCAAACCTCTATATAACAAAAACCGGCAAACTTTTCCCCATCCAAGGCTATAACGGCATTGCCATTATGCAGTCTCTTCTGGATATATTCCGGGGTACGTTTGGCAATCCCCGTACCACGTACCTTAGCCGACTCTGCAATAGTTTCGCAGATAACTTCGGCATATTTAAAATGGGAATCGTCAGCAATAACAATCTTCATTGAATGTTGCTTTAAAAATTAAAAATTAAGTTCTGTGTTTTTTTGAGAGGGGAAATGGACTCACCTATTTCCATAAAAGAAATGCACCCTTACGGGCGACGACGTGTACGTGTAGGCGTAAAAGAATAGGCAAGGCTAGTAGCCCTGTCAAAATCAAATATGTACGCTATATTGCTCATTATAATATCAAAAGTACAAATAAAATTCAATTGACGTAATTAATACATTATTTTTTATGAAAAAGTTGTTTTTTGTTATATAAACGCACTATTTCATAGATCATAAATATATAAACTGCCAAATACTCAACTGCCAGCAACAAATAACTCTCCTTAAAGCCAACAACGGAATAGGCCCAATAACTGAGGATTACACTCAAGGACCACACAAGGGGGAATCTAAATTCTGTAAACAGGGCCAGCAATACCAGAAAAATTATATACCAAGGGTGTACCGTGGCCGACAAAAAATAATAGACCGTTAAGACCCATAACATAGAGGTCATAAAAGCAAGGGTCTTTTTGTTATCCCTTAAAAAGGTAAAAAGACCCACTGTAACAATGACCACTACCGGGGTGATTTTTCCATAATCCTTGATCAATTCCCAAGGCTTGGCATTAAACTGAATGCCAATATTTTTAACAAGGTTGTAAAAGCCAGCATTAAATTCAAAGTTTGAAAACCACAGGCCAACGGTTTGTGTATAGTTCTCCAAAAAATCCAGTGAAAAAAATGGGAACACCAATACAAGGGTGCTTAGGCCTACGATAGTATAAAAAATCAAGCTTTTTTTAAATCCTAGGTAAGAAACAAACAAAGGAAGAAAAATCAAGGGCACCAATTTAATGGAGATGGAGAACGCATAAATAAGGGCCGCCAGCTGCCATTTTTTATTGTGCAAAAGGTAAATAGACCATATAAAAAAGAACAGCATCACCCCTTCAAAATGAAGGTTTCCGGTGAGTTCCAAGATCACTAATGGGTTAAGGAAATACCAAAAAATTAAATGGGTAGACCTGTTTAACTTTTGCAACAGTTTACGCCCAAAATAAAGAATCCCCAAATCAGCAAGTATAATGCTCATCCGCATGACTAGGATGGCAGCTGTAATACTTTTACCGGCCAACAAGGTAGATAGTCCAAAGATCAACTGGTTTAAAGGGGGATAATTGCTATAATTGGAAGCACTTAAATTACCCATACCGCTTACCAACTCCATGGCATTGGGCATAAATTGGTTGTTCTCTGCAATAAGGTCCTTGGGCAGGTGCAAATATGGGCTCATTCCCAGATTAAGCATTTGACCGTCCCAAATAAATCTATAAAAATCCTGTGACAGATTGGGGGTAGCAAAGAATAAGCTTATGCGAAAAATTATTCCCGCTATGACCAAAAACTTAAAATTCCATTTTTCAAACTGAATTAGCTTATAGCATAAAAAAAATAGGGTGAGATAAAGTATAAGCAGTTTTAGGAAATCCGTTCTATCTAAATCATAACCAAAAGTGATATAAAACAGGGTGCTCAAAAGCACCATTAAAACTGGAATTTTATGAAGTTTCCAATACGAAACTACCTTATGCAACATGGTATCTGTTTGGTTAATGGTTTTTTGGTTTGCCACAACATATGCAATCTCTCAAATTTAATCCAATTTTACCAATAAATACCTCCTCAAATTTTGGATTCCATAAAGTTTAATTACACCCAAGCCAAACACTACACCATAAGCATTTAAAAAGAAATACGCGGTATGTTTAGCACCCAATTGCAAATAGAAAAGACACTCCCCTATTGGGGAACGGAAAAACGCCACCAAGTTTTGGGCAATCGCCACCTATACCCTGGCTGTTAGCGACTTAAAGAATACGTAGCCAAAACCGAGGAACAACATAAAGTGAAATGGGAAAAGACCAAAATCGTTTAAGGGAATGGCACTGTACATCCCAAAAAGAAAATATAACATAAGGGCTGCTTCAATTATCATATTGGGCGACAGCTTGGTGGACAAATATTTATTGCCTTTCCAACTGTCCTTGATGTTCTTTAGATTAAATTTTGGCGTCCTCACAAATTCGCTTCTTTTCCCCATATGTCCCTCCAGCACGGCAATGGAATTATGCAAGGAAAACCCAAGGGCCACAGAGAAAAACGTAAAGAAGATTCCTATATAATCTACAAAATTATCAAAACTGCTTCCCTGAATGCTCTTATATGTAAACCAATAACAGATAAATAGGATTACCGTACTCAAGATAAAGAATGATGTAGCCTCAAAAACCCAACCCAAGTGGCCGTAGGAGCTCTTAATATACATCATGGGAATACTCAACAAGGCCACTATAAAAACACACAGGAACATGGAGCTGTTCAACAAGTGCATAACCCCATGAAATTTGGTTTTAAAAGAAATATTCTTGGCATTAATAACGCTCAGAACGGTTTTTCTAAAGTTTTCGGCCCCGCCTTTGTTCCAGCGAAATTGCTGAGACCTGGCAGCACTAATCACCACAGGAAGTTCTGCAGGGGTTTCCACGTCTTCCAAATACTTAAATTTCCAATTCTTTAGTTGGGCCCGGTAACTTAGATCCAGGTCTTCGGTCAAGGTATCCCCTTCCCAGTTTCCAGCATCCAGAATACACTCTTTTCTCCAAATACCGGCAGTACCATTAAAATTTATAAAATGGCCCTTGGCGTTCCTGCCTACCTGCTCCAAGGTAAAATGTGCATCCAAGGCAAAGGCCTGTATACGGGTCAAGGTGGAGTACTCCCTGTTAATATGCCCCCATCGGGTCTGAACCACCCCTATTTCCTTATCCTTAAAGTAAACCACCGTTTTCTTTAACCAATCACTTGATGGCAGAAAATCGGCATCAAAAATGGCTATAAATTCACCCTTGGCAATGTCCAGGCCTTCCTTTAAGGCACCCGCCTTAAAGCCCTGTCTATTTGCTCTTCTAATATGTTTAATATCCAATCCACTTTCCTGAAGTGCCTCCACCCGTTTGGCCGTGTCCAAAACAGAATCGTCCGTAGAATCGTCCAATACTTGAATCTCCAATTTACTTTTAGGATATTCTAGTTTGGCAATATTATCCAATAACCGGGCCACTACATACTCCTCATTAAATATGGGAAGTTGTATTGTTACAAAGGGGATTTCCTTGGGGTCCAACAGATTGAATTTTGGTGCCTCCACGTTTCGTCTTTTGTTGCCCAAATAATTGACCAAAAGGTTTAATTGGGCCAAGCTATAAAAGAAAATCAATAGTAAGGAAAAACTGTAAACGGCAATAATGATGTAAGAAATAGTGAGTCCCATTTTATTTTAAACTGTATTTAAATATCCAACTTAGGATTTTAATTCCTGCAAAGATAGTTCCTTTTAGTGTCCCTGATACTTTTGAGACACCAATTCTTTTTTTATAACGCACTGGCACTTCGGCACATACAAACCCTTTTCGCAACGCCTTTAACTGCATTTCCACAGTCCAACCATAGGTTTTATCCTCCATGTCCAAGGCCAGCAACTTATCGTATTTTATGGCTCTAAACGGACCTAAATCTGTAAAGGAAGCCCCAAAGAACCATTTCATTAAAGTAGTGGCCAATTTATTCCCAAAAACCTGTTGTGGCGTCATAGACCCTTCTTCCCTAAGGTCCTTTGTCCTGGCTCCTATTACCAAATCCACCTTATTTTCAATTATCGGCCTTACTACTTTGGAGAGTTCTTCAGGGTAATCTGAATAGTCTCCGTCCATAAATACGATGATATCGGGTAGTTTGGATTGCTGGGAGATATAATTTATTCCTTTCAAACAGGCATATCCATAGCCCATCCTGTTTTCGGTTAGAACGGTAGCCCCTGCCTCCCTTGCGTTACGGGCAGTATGATCCGTGGAATTATTGTTCACCACAACAACTTCAGATACTATTTCAGGAATATCCTTTATTACGCTGGCGATGGAATCCGCCTCATTGTAGGCCGGAATTATTACTTTAATATCGGTCATTGGCACAGCTATAGGATAATTGTTTTATTCATATATTGATGTTATTTATTCCTGTCCTTTATCAAAACCCCTCCATCAGGGACAAAGGTATCAATACTTTGAACATTCCAACCTTTTATACAGTGGTAATAACCAACATAATTGATCCCCGGTATACTTCCTATTTCTTATTTACCAAATTCATGAGATCAACATCATTGCCCAACAGCACTTCGGTTGGGTTTATCCTTCCTTTTAGAGGGCCGTTTTCCAGTTTTAACACGCCCCTAGGACAAACAGCCGAACATATACCACAGCCCACGCAACTGGACCGAATAATATTTTCTCCCTTTTGGGCATAGGCCCTAACATCTATTCCCTGTTCGCAATAGGTAGAACAATTACCACAGGAAATGCATTGACCTCCGTTGGTAGTAATTCTGAAGCGCGACTTAAAGCGTTGAACAATTCCCAAATAAGCCGCTAAGGGGCAGCCAAACCTACACCACACCCTATTACCAAAAATTGGATAGAAGCCAGTGCCAATAACACCTGCAAAAAATGCACCTATTAAAAGGCTATAGGCATTCTGCACGCTCTGTGTCCTAATTCCCAATACCGTGCCCGATTCTGTAAAAAAACTATACAAGGTCATAAGGGTCATACCTACTGCAAAAACCAACACCCCATGCACCAGCCACCGCTCTACCTTCCAAGAAAACAAGGACTTACTGGAGTGCTGCCTATAGGGATCCCCCAAGGTTTCGGCCAATCCGCCACATCCACATACCCATGAACAATACCATCGCTTTCCATAAAAGTAGACCATTACCGGAACAATAATCAAAGTAAGCACAATACCCCATACCAAAATAAACAAGCCTATTGCCCCACTACCCAACAAGGATTTTAGATTCCATTGAAAAAAGAAATCGTAATCCAAGGGGAAGGCATTCTTAAAATCGTAATAAGGCATTTGCAGGCGCACCATTATTTCCGGAATCAGAAAGGCAAAAACAATTTGAAAAAACAACACCGAGGTGGTCCTAAGTGTTTGATAGGCATTATGTCGATACTTAATATACATACGAACGGCCATGACCGTCATTACCGTACAATACATAAATCCATACACAAACCAGTGCCCAGCAGGATTGCCACTAAGAAATTCACTGATGGGGTCTACCAAATAGGTCCAATTAACGGCATATTCTGAACGAAAGTATAGCACCAAATAGAACAACACCAAAAAAACAAATACCAGCCAGGCTATCCACCCTCTATTGGTAGCGTTCTCATGATAAATCCCATTGTTCTTAATTCCTTTTTTACCCAGTAAAACTACATTGGGAAGAATAAACATTAGGGCTCCAATAATTCCCAAGCCAAAGCTAAGAAACCACATTAGCCCTTTATTGGCTACAATAAAGCCATTGCCAGACTCCTTTCCTATCAAAGCCGCCAAATCATGGGGACCTGTATATATAACTTTCTTATACTCCTTGTTTGCCCTATGCTGAACATTGGCCGTCTCCAAGGCCTTGGCTATCTTAGGGGAAAGCGCCAACATTCCATAAAACTCTTTTCCTACTACATTTTCTTCCATCTCCCCAATAAAAACCTCACTGTTTATGCCCTTATCTTGGACTACCTTATTAAAAACAGTTTCGGACACAGCAAACTCTCCCATAAACGGGAGCATCGTAAAGATGGTTAAGCCTACCAAAAATACAACTAGACCAATTTTCTTAATTACCTGCATATTAATGGCTTATACGTTATTAAAAATTCGTTTCCAACTTTTCCTTTTTGGTCTAATATTGGTCCCATATTCAGAATTGTACCGGGCAACGATGCCCCCCTCGTGATGGGCATAAAATTCAGGATCAAAATTTGCATCCTTCAAGTACTCCAAAACCTGATCTACCGTTCTTTTTTGGGTGAGCCAGCCGTCTATGACCTCATGCCTCAATCGGATTCCAAAAGTATTGATCCCTAAAAATTGTTTGGTCTCTTTATGGAAGGCTATGGTAACACATATTTTCTCTTTGGGGTGCCGCCAATGAAAATGTTGTTCTTCTTCCTTTTTTGATCTTTCACTAAATACCCAACCATAGGTCTGATACTCTATATCCAGAAATTTTGCCGAATTAAACCAATGTCCGGGATTGTATGGCCTTCTATTGCCACATATGGTCTGCGCCAATACCTCCCCCATCATCCTTCCCGTATACCACACCGCTTCCACTGGCCTACGTTGCCCTATGGCCGTGTGCTGCTCCGCACAATCACCAATGGCATACACATCTGGTATATTGGTCTCCAAATAGGCGTTAACCTTTACTCCTTTGCCCAATTCTATTCCGGAATTTTTTAGAAAATCTATATTGGGTGTAACACCAGTCGTTAAACCCACAAGGTTACAGGCTATTGTTTCCCCTTTATCTGTTACTACTGCCTTGGCCCGCCCGTTCTCGTCGGCCAATATTTCCTTCAGATTGGTATCTAACAGTAGTTGAATATGATGTTCCTCAATATGTTCATTGATCATAGCCGATTCCCCTTTGGGCAAGACCCCATTCCAAAAGCTCTTTTCACGTACCAAAAAGGTAACGGGTATATCACGGCTCCTTAGCATTTCTGCCAACTCTATCCCTATTAATCCACCTCCCACTATTACCGCACGCTTACACACTTCCTTATTAGGGGCGTTTTCCTCCAACAATTCTAGATCCAGTTTGGAATACAACCCTTGTACACCATCCAAATCCTGACCTGGCCATCCAAATTTATTGGGTTTGGAGCCTGTGGCAATAACTAGTTTGTCATAGGTGATTTCTTGGGCATCGGTCAACTTTAAGGTTTTACTATCTGTATCCACAGAGCTAACGTAGGCATTGACAAGGTCTATTCGGTTCTTTTTCCAGAACCAATTTTCATAGGGCTGGGTATGTTCAAACTTCATATGCCCCATGTACACATACATCAGTGCCGTTCTGGCAAAGAAATAATCGTTTTCTGCCGAAATGATGGTGATTTTTTTATTGGATTGTTTGCGGATATGTCGAGCCGCCGTAACCCCCGAAATACCGTTGCCAATAATAACAATATGCTCCATAGATTTTTGGTTGTTACTAAGTCTGTCGGAACTAAAGATAAAAACTTAATTTTTTAAAAAATAAAGTCGCTCCCTATCCTTTTGTGCAACAACATTTAGCCTAGATGAATCTACTGGCGCCAACCATTTAATACCCCCCAATGTAGCAAGCATTATTTTATAATGGAACGAATTGTAAGAAATAAAGTAGAAGCATATAAAGGAAAGATATAAACTAGCTTCCAAAAAATTAAAAAAGGTAGTAATAACTAGGCCGAAGGGATTTTGTCTGGTACTTTTTCCAGGGTAAAGGAAAATTCGGACCCTATATTTACAACGCTCTCCACATATATCTTTTCATTATGCGCCTCAACAATATGTTTTACAATGGCAAGCCCTAGGCCAGAACCTCCTTCAGCCCTACTCCCACTCTTATCTACCCTGTAAAAACGCTCAAAAATTCGCGCTAAGTTCTGCTTGGAAATTCCTTCCCCATTATCGGTTACCCTAATAATAACCTTATTCTTTATCAAGTTTTCCACACTTACCTCAGTAGTACCGTTCTGCTGCCCATATTTTATGGAATTTACCACTAAATTGGTTATTACCTGCTGTATTTTTTCCTTATCGGCCCTAACATGGATAGGACCGTCATAATCCATATCAAAAGTGAGGGTAATATTCTTCTTGGCAGCTTTCATCTCCAAGAGATCAAAAACATTTTGAACCAGCTCCAGAATATCAAAATTTTCGAGTTCTAAATTCAGGTCCCCAACCTCCAATTTAGTAATAAGATCCAGGTCTTTTATAATATAGATAAGTCTTTCTACCCCTTTATTGGCCCGCTGCAAGTACTTTTTCCGTAAAGTCTTATCATCCATTGCCCCGTCTAACAAAGTAAGTATATAACCCTGAACAGTAAATAAAGGCGTTTTTAATTCATGGGAAACGTTACCCAAAAAATCCTTACGGTATTCCTCCCTGATTTTCAGCGTATCTATCTCAATTTTTTTATCCTTGGCAAACTTTTCAATTTCCTCGGTCAAGGCCCTCATATCGGTAGTTACGGTGCGTGAGGCTAGGGACCTGGACTCCAGCAGGGAGACATCGTTGTAAATACGTTCTATTTTACGGTAAATAAACTTTTCTACCCGTAGCTGTATCACCAAAAAGGAGGTTATACCGCATACCAAGGCAATTACCAAGAGAAGCAACCAATCCATGATCCCGTTATTCCACAGGAACATCCCCAGAAAAGCCGTTATTATAGCAGTAATAAGGATAGTGGAACGAAGGGCAAACCGATAGGATTTTTTAATCTTGGTTACCATTACAATACAAACTTATACCCTACTCCTTTTACGGTTTTAAAGTGATCGTCCCCAATTTTTTCTCGAAGCTTCCTAATGTGTACGTCAATGGTCCTACCTCCAACTACTACCTCATTGCCCCAAACCTTGTCTAGGATAACCTCCCTTTTAAATACTTTATTGGGTTTGGAGGTCAATAGAGCCAAAAGTTCAAATTCCTTCCTTGGAAGAATTACTTCCTCCCCTTGGTTTACTATCTTATACTCCTCCCTATTAATAATTATCTGGCCAACCTTAAAGATATCCTCTACTTCCTGTTCATCCTTCTTAAGCCTTCTCAACAAAGCTTTTACCTTGCTCACCAATACCTTTGGCTTAATAGGCTTTGTAATATAATCATCCGCTCCAGCATCAAATCCGGCCATTTGGGAATAATCCTCACCCCTTGCCGTTAGGAATGTAATAATGGTATTTTCCAATCCTTCCGTTCTACGAATAACCTCACAAGCCTCTATACCGTCCATTTCTGGCATCATGACATCCAATATTATCAGATGTGGCTTTTTCTTTTTTGCCTTGGCTACACCTTCTACCCCATTTTTAGCCGTAAAAACCTCATAGCCTTCAGCGGATAAATTATAACTCACTATTTCTAGGATATCCGGTTCATCATCAACCAAAAGTATTTTAATGTCCTTTTTTTTCATGCTTTAATTTTTCTGCTTTCTAAAACGGTTATGGAAAATCTGAATATTGCCAAGCTCAATAACTACTTTAAGCAATCTAAGCTTAACCTACTATTCATCTTTAAAACACAGTCGTTTCAACTTTTAAAATATTGAATTTCCCAGCCAAAAGTAAAGATAATACTATTACACGTAACCACTTAACACGGATTTAATATAGTAACGTTTAGGTAACATTAATACAACAAACTATTAATCTACGGGTAACTCCACTTTTACAGTTCGGTAGTTTATTTGCAGGGTTGAATAAAACAAGGAAACTCAAAAAATGAAACCAAAAAATTCTATTGAAATGAAAAAACTATTATTATCTGCATTGGCCATTGGAGCCTTGGCTTTTTCTTCCTGTAATGAAGACGATGAACCGCCGGTAGCCGAAGTAGTAGCTACCTGTAATGACGGAATTCAAAACCAAGGTGAAACCGGAGTTGATTGCGGTGGCCCTAACTGTCAGCCTTGTACTGAAGCTACAGCTACCTGTAATGACGGCATCCAAAATGGAGACGAAACCGGAGTGGACGTAGGTGGTTCTTGCGCTGAAATCATTACCGTTTCTGGTGAAATAAGTACCAACACTACATGGTCTGCCAACAACATATATGTATTGGCCGGCAAAGTTGTTGTAGGTGTGGACAAGACTTTGACCATTGAGCCAGGTACCATTATCAAAGGTAAGCCAGGATCTGGATCTTTAGCCTCTGCATTGATTGTACAAAGAGGATCTAAATTGATTGCCAAAGGTACTGCCGAAAAGCCAATTATCTTTACTGCCGAAGCCGACAACATCGCTGTAGGACAGACTGCCGGCACCAACTTGGACGAAGGTGACAGAGGTCTTTGGGGAGGTCTAATTGTTTTGGGAAGAGCATCTGGTTCTTTCAAAGGCGATGTTACCGAAGTACAGATAGAAGGTATTCCTGCCGATGATACTTTTGGACTTTACGGACCTGGAGATGCCTTGAACGACGATGACAACTCTGGTGAATTACAGTATATCTCTATCCGCCACGGTGGAGCCTTGATAGGAGAAGGAAATGAAATAAACGGTCTTACTTTGGGATCTGTTGGTAGAGGTACTTTGATTGACAATATTGAGGTAGTTGCCAATGTTGATGATGGTATCGAATTTTTTGGTGGAACTGTTGATGCTACCAATTTATTTGTATGGGCTCAAGGTGATGATGCCTTGGATATTGACCAAGCCTATTCCGGTACTATTGACAATGCCGTAGTTGTTTCCGGTGAGGCATCTGACCACTGTTTTGAGATTGATGGTCCAGAAGGATCCCTAGAAGGCTCTTTCACCCTTCAAAACGTAACAATTTTTGGAAGTGCCACAGCTGCTGACGGGGAGTATGCCGATTACAGAAGTAACGCCATGGGAACTACCAAGAACATCTATGCTGTTGGATTCCAAGCTGGAAAAGATGTGGAATTGGATGCCAACGATGTGGCCCAAAACTATTTGGATGGCAAGTTAAAATTTGAAGCTTGGCAAGTAGTTGGCTTCGACCACAGCATTTTTGCCGAAAAAGTTAAAAAGGACGACAATGGCAACGAAGTAGAATCAACAATAATCTTATCTCCAACCTTTACGGAAAGAGCTGCTGATTGGACCACCCAAGTAGAGGCTGGTGCCCAAACTGTAGGTGCAGATCTTAGCGCATTCGCTTGGACTTATGCCAACGCTAAAGCAAGTTTAGGTTTCTAAGAGAAACGCAAAACTTCTTTAAAACAACAACCATGCTCGCCCATACCCAGTGGCGGGCATTTGGTTTATTACGATTTAATTACTCTTACTTATGAAAATTCAATTTAGACTCTCAATTTTTGCGCTTTTCATTTTTCAATTCATTTTTTCCCAGAGCGGGGAAGTAACCGGTACCTTAATAGATGCAGATTTCCAGGATCCGGTACCTTTTGCCAACATACTTGTTAAGGGCACCACTATTGGAACCACTTCAGATTTTGACGGCAATTATAAACTTAGCTTGGAAGAAGGCACACACACCCTAAACTTTTCCTTCCTTGGCTATAAAACAGTAGAGATCACAGATGTGGTGGTCAAGGCCAATGAGACAACCAATGTAAATGTCACCATGGAAACACTGGCCGAAGGCCTTGATGAGGTGGTCATAACCGTTAGTGTTAAAAAAAATACAGAAACGGCTGTTTTGGGAATCCAAAAAAAGGCCGTGAATCTTTTGGACGGACTTTCGGCGGAAGCCTTTAAGAAAACAGGATCCAGTGATGTGGCCAGCGCCATAAAATCAGTACCAGGCGTATCGGTACAGGGCGGAAAATACGTCTATGTTAGGGGGCTGGGAGATAGATACACCAAGTCGATCCTCAACGGAGTGGACATCCCTGGCTTGGATCCAGACAGAAACACCATACAGCTAGACATTTTCCCCACCAACATCATTGACAATATACTGGTATTAAAATCGGCTTCGGCAGATTTACCGGCAGATTTTACAGGGGGTATCGTAAACATCGTTACCAAGGACTATCCTACCAAAAAAGAACACAGCATTTCTGTTGGAGGTAGCTACAATCCGGATATGCACTTTAATGGCAACTATTTGGACTACAAAGGTAGCGCCACGGACTTTCTAGGGTTCGACAACGGATCTAGATCTGTACCCATCAACAGAAACCAAGATATACCCAACACATTCGAGTACAATCCGCTGTTGACGGCGATCACTAAAAAATTTAATCCCACACTATCTGCCATGAAGGAAAATAGTGCCATGGATTATAGCTTCGGATTTACTTCCGGAAATCAGTACATGGTAGGCGAAGGTGAAAACCGACTTGGGTTTTTGGCCTCTGTTTCCTATAAGAACAGTACCACTTTCTACGAAGGTGCCGAGAATAACTTTTACAGAAGAAATTCCGATACTTCCGTTTACGAATTGGAAACGGACAGAACCCAATCCGGGGATTACGGAAAAAACAATGTATTGGTAAGTGGCCTATTGGGAACTTCATTTAAAACTGAAAAATCCAAATACAAACTCAACCTGCTTCATCTTCAAAATGGAGAATCTACAGCAGGATATTTTAGCCAAACGCTTAATTTTTCCGATTTTGTGAACTTTTCCAAGGACAACCTGGAATACACCCAGCGCTCCATCTCCAACTTGCTACTATCGGGAATTCACAGTAGTGAAGATGCAACTTGGACCACTGAATGGGCCGTTTCACCTACCCTGTCCAAAATACAGGACAAGGATATTAGAACTACCTCCTTTAGGGTAGAGGACGGAGTATACTCCATACCCCAGAACAATCAACCTAAAAGAATATGGAGGGATTTGGAGGAGATCAATGCCGTTGCCAAACTTGACCTTACCAAAAAATACCAATTTTTGGAAAAAGATGCCAAGTTAAAATTTGGTACGTATGCTTCCTATAAAACCAGGGATTTTAGCATTTTAAATTTTGAAATAGAGAACAATGCCCAAACCACTAAATATAACGGTGTAGCAGACAATATCCTATTGGAGGAAAACCTATGGACGGTGAACAACGACTCCGGTTCCTATATTGATCCGGATATCACCATTGCCGAACCTGCCAATACCTATGATGCAGCACAACAAAATATTGCAGGCTACGTTTCCAACGAATTTAAGGTAGGACAAAGATTGCGTACCATCCTTGGCCTAAGGCTAGAAAAATTTGAATCCAAATATACAGGGGAAGACAACAAGGACCCTAGTGATCCAGCTAAGGTCATTTACGACAACGAAACCATAATAGACAAGTTTGATCTTTT
The DNA here is from genome assembly GCA_963972175.1 of uncultured Arenibacter sp. Classification (GTDB taxonomy): domain Bacteria; phylum Bacteroidota; class Bacteroidia; order Flavobacteriales; family Flavobacteriaceae; genus Arenibacter. The sequence continues at coordinate 4,276 of CAXAVP010000008.1, read as the reverse complement.
CCCAACTGCCAATTTAATATATGAGCTAACAGAGCAGGTTAATTTAAGGGGATCCTATGCCAAAACCACCGCCAGACCTTCTTTTAAGGAAGCTTCCATTGCAAAGATTTTTGATCCATTATCCAACAATACCTTTATAGGTAATATTGAATTGGACCCTACCTATATCAACAACTTCGACTTTAGGGTAGAATGGTTTGGGGAAAGTGCAGAGATGATTGCTTTAAGTGGTTTCTACAAAAGGTTCACCGATCCAATTGAACTTACCTATTTTGAATCTTCTTCCGACAACTTTACCCCGCAAAACCTTGGCGATGCAGACGTTATTGGAGTTGAATTCGAATTAAGGAAGAACCTAGGTTTCTTAAGCCCCGCCCTTAACAACTTTAGTTTCAATTTAAACACTTCCATCATAAAGTCGACCCAAGTATACAGCGAAAGCGAACGTACCCTTAGGGAATTGGGGCTTAGGGATGGTGAAACTTTGGGCAATGACAGGGAATTACAGGGACAATCCCCATTCTTGATCAATTCTGGATTAAATTATGAAGGAGAAGAAAATGGTATCCAAATGGGAATGAACTACAACGTTCAAGGGAAAACCTTGCAAGTAGTAGGTAACGGATTTGTACCGGATGTTTACACCATGCCATTCCACAATTTAAACTTCAACCTCTCCAAAAGTTTCGGCGAAAACCAAAATCAGAGCGTAAGTTTTAAAATAAGTAATCTCCTGAACGATGACGTGGAAAGCGAATACGAATCCTATAAGGCTCAAAATCAGACTTTCTCCAAAAGAAGTCCCGGTAGGGCATTCTCCATGGGTTACACTATAAAGTTCTAGGAATTTATTAGAACCACAATTATAAAAGAAGCCAAATTATTTGTTTTTCAACATTTAATTTGGCTTTTTTTTGCATTTCATCGATTTTTCCCGTATTAATAATGGTGGCCCTAACGTGCCGCAATTAAAATTATTACATTTACGGTATATTATTTGTTGTTTAAGTATATATGAAGCAACTCTACCTTGTTATAACCTTACTTTTTATATCTATTTCCTATGGACAAGAGCCCAAAGGAAATAGCGGGGATATTGATGGCTTTAAACTATATCCCAATCCCGTAACCAACGGTAGGGTTTACATAAACACTACCTTAAAAGCTCCTAAACAAATCCTGATTTTTGATATTTTTGGCACCCAGGTCCTTAAAACCACCATTATAGGAACTGAGTTAAATGTAAGCGAATTGGATGCCGGTGTTTATATGCTTAGGGTCAACGAAAAGGATAAGGTAGCCACTAGAAAGCTTATTATTAAATAACCCCTTCTTAGCCAGCTACCAATAGCTTTTTTTACTTCTACTTTATTCCCCCTAACAAAGATTAAGGGCGCCCAATATGGGATTCACATACAAAAACAGATGGTTTACAACATTTAATGCCATTCCCACTCCACTTTGGTTATATTTACTATGATTGATCCCAAATCAATACCAACCTATGAAAATATACTACACCCTATTCTTTATGGTGTTCTGTGCAATGGTCTCGGCCCAAAAATTTGTTCAACAGCCCATTGCTCAAAATACACAACCCTATACCTTTAAACTATATCCCAATCCCGCCTATGAGGATGTAGTGCATATTACTACCAACCATAGTGGTATAAAAGATGTAGTAGTCTATGATGTATTTGGCAACATTGCAATAAAGGACCGTATTAGTAGACCCACACTAAACATTTCCAAATTATCCCCTGGGGTTTATGTACTCCAAATTACCCAAAACAGGCATAGTATGACCCGGAAACTAGTGGTAAAATAACCACATCCCTATTGAGAGGGATCTTTTATATTATTTACAAACTTTATTACCGTTACTTGCCCAATTAGCATGTTCTTCCTGTACAAGAAAACTGCAGTAAGTCAATAAAACCATAAAATTGGTATTCTTCCTTAATGATATCATTACTTTTGCAGTAGTGAAAAGCATCATGCCACAACCGAGTATTTTTACCATTTCCACCCAAGAAGCTTTCAAGGCTCAGGCCTTGCAAACCTTTAGGGCCCAGTACAGAGAAAATCCCGTTTATAGGGAGTTTTGTGATTACTTGAAAAGAAATGAATCCAATGTCCATGAAATAGGGGATATCCCCTTTCTACCCATAGAGTTTTTTAAATCCAAGAAAATAGTCACGGGCAGCTTCCAGGAAGAAACCATATTTACCAGTAGTGGCACAACCGGTAGTGAGGTAAGCAAACACTACGTCCGTGACCTAAGAATATACGAGAACAGCTACCTGAGCGCATTTAAAGCATTTTATGGAAATATAGAGGACTATTGCGTCTTGGCGCTATTGCCTTCGTATTTGGAACGGTCAGGATCGTCGCTTATTTACATGGCCAATGACCTAATTCAAAAAAGCAGGCATGCAGATAGCGGGTTTTATTTGAACAATATAGACCAGTTACAAGAAACGCTGATCCGACTGACCGCCTCCAACACAAAAATACTTCTCCTAGGTGTTTCCTTTGCCCTATTGGATATGGCCGAAAAATTTCAATTGAGCCTCAATAATACAATTGTAATGGAAACAGGAGGTATGAAAGGCCGTAAAAAGGAATTGATTAGACAGGAACTGCACAGTGTGTTAAAAAAAGGTTTTGGCGTGCAACATATCCATTCAGAATACGGGATGACAGAACTCTTATCCCAGGCCTACTCCAAAGGGAACGGCAAATTCCATTGTCCAAAATGGATGCAGGTAATGACCCGTGAAACCGAAGACCCGCTTACCCCACAGCAAGCTGGAAAAACGGGGGGTATAAACATCATTGATTTGGCCAATATACACTCATGTGCCTTTATTGCTACACAAGACTTGGGCAAAGTATACCCCGATGGAAGTTTTGAAGTCCTAGGTCGTTTTGATCATTCGGATATCCGAGGCTGCAACCTAATGGCCCTATAGCCCCAATATCTTTGCATCTACAAAAAAGGTGGAAGCCACATCAATCTCATAATCAGAGGATAAAAACTCATCGGTCACCGTTTTTAACCTTAGGGTATAGCTATCTTTTTTGATATACTCCTTTAAATCTTCGGATGTCGTATTCAATTCCAGTAATGGCCCAGCAGTAGCCGACACCTCATTGTTCCACGCAATTTCTATCTCTGGTAAATCCTCGGCCGACATATAAACCACAATAGATTCCAAAAAGCTAAAATCCTCCCCTTCTGGGGAATTCACCGAAAGGGAGAGTTTGGTAAGTACAATTTCCTCGATGAGATCTTTTCTGGTATCATTTACCTCGAATTCGGACGTAGAATTGGTTTCGGTCTCCGGTGTATAGACATCAAAGGGCAAGTCTATCCCAGATGAAGAGGGTATAACTACCCTTTGGTTAAAGTCCATTTCAAATTTGGTAAGTTCATCCAATTTATCACAAGAATTAAAAAGGCCCACCAAAGCAAATAATAATAAACAATTCTTCATACTGTACAATTTTATTAAGCTAACGGGGTTACCAAAGGATTATTGGACGACCAACACAAAATAATTCTTTTTCCCCCTTTGCAATAAAACATACTTATCGTTGATCAGGTCTTTTGCCGTAATGGTGTAATCTTCTTTTACCTTTTCCTTATTTACTGAAATGGAATTTTGCTTCAGTTCGCGCCTGGCCTCCCCATTAGATCCCAAAAATCCTGTTTTAGCCGCTAAGGCCCCAATCATATCCAGGCCATTGTCTATCTCCACCTTGGCTACCTCGGACTGCGGAACTCCTTCGAAAATTTCTAAAAATGTCTTTTCGGTCAATTTTTTTAGATCTTCCGATACAGACTTGCCAAATAAAATATTACTCGCTTTTATGGCGTTGTCCAAATCCTCCTGTGAATGGACCATAACTGTAATCTCATCGGCCAATCGCTTCTGCAGAACCCGTAAATGGGGAGCTTCTTGATGTGCCTTTACCAAGTCCGTAATTTCTTCCTTGGATAAAAATGTAAAGATCTTAATATATTTTTCAGCATCCTCATCAGAGGTATTCAACCAATATTGGTAAAATTTATAAGGCGATGTCCTTTCTGGGTCCAACCATATATTGCCTCCTTCGGTCTTCCCAAATTTGGTGCCATCTGCCTTGGTGATCAAAGGACAGGTAAGGGCATATCCCTTTCCTCCACCAATTCTTCTAATTAGTTCGGTTCCCGTAGTGATATTCCCCCATTGGTCACTACCTCCCATTTGAAGGGTACAGTTATGTTCTC